>DPVW01000239.1:0-880 GCA_003529325.1 Candidatus Latescibacterota bacterium
GACTTGGACGATGAACAACGTCAAGGACATTCTGCGACAGATCGACAAGTTCGGATACTGCATCGTCCCCGACGTAATCGAAACGGCCAAGGCGGATCGAGCTCGGGGAATTCTCCACGACCTGCTGGCGGCGGAGCGCACTCACGAGGCTGGGCAGGGCTCACAACGGGTGGGACGTCTACTGGTCAAACACCCGATCTTTCTCGAGCTGCTCTGTCATCCTCTCGTGATCGAAGTCTGGCAGCGCTTGCTGGGGCCGGATATCATTTGCTCGTCGTGGTCGGCGAACACGGTCTATCCGGGCCACGAACAGTTCGGCTGGCACGTCGATTACCCCTACTGGTCGAAGCAACCACCCTGGCCGGCGGGGCATCTGGCAGGGCAGACGGTGTGGATGTTGGATGACTTCACCGAAAACAACGGGGCGACAGGAATTGTGCCAGGTTCCCATGTGGCAGGACATCCCCCCGAGGAGCCCCGCAATCTCTGGCGCGAGGACGGGAAGGTCCTGACGGGAGCACGAGGATCTGTTGTCTTCGGTCACGGAGCATGGTGGCATACGGCACGGCCAAATCGTACAGCAGAATCTCGCTCCTGCCTGCTCGGCATGTATATCATGCCGTGGTTTCTGCCGCAGGAGGATATGGGAGCACAATTGACCGAACTCGAACAGCCCTCCGAACTGGTGCAGCAACTGCTCGGTGCCGGACAGCACCGACCACGAACAGTGGGTGGCTGAAAGCAACCTTATGCCTATCAACCGGACGAATCGATAGTTAAACGCGGCAAAAACGAAACCGGACTTAAAACATGATGCAATCCTATCGAGTTGACCGTCCGAGTCGATGTGCGTACGCCCATGCGTGACGGTGTCGAATTG
>DPVW01000239.1:922-8278 GCA_003529325.1 Candidatus Latescibacterota bacterium
GGCATGTATATCATGCCGTGGTTTCTGCCGCAGGAGGATATGGGAGCACAATTGACCGAACTCGAACAGCCCTCCGAACTGGTGCAGCAATTGCTCGGTGCCGGACAACACCGACCACGAACAGTGGGCGGCTGAAAGCAACCTTATGTCTATCAACCGGCCGAATCGATAGTTAAACGCTGCAAAAAACGAAACCGGACTTAAAACATGATGCAATCCTATCGAGTTGACCGTCGAGTCGATGTGCGTACGCCCATGCGTGACGGTGTCGAATTGTCAACGGATCTGTTCATCCCTCGTGACGCTGGCCGTTGTCCCGCCGTGCTCATCCGCACTCCATACAGCAACAACAACGAGCAACTGATCGAGAAAGGCACACGTTTGGCCGCCGCCGGTTACGTGTGCGCCATTCAGGACGTGCGCGGGCGCTGGGATTCGGGGGGTGACTACTACCCCTTTCTGAATGAGGCGGAGGACGGTTTTGACACGCAACAATGGATCGGAACGCAGGATTTCAGCGACGGCACGGTGGGCACGGCGGGGGCATCCTATGGGGGCACGACACAGTGGCGCAGTGCCCCGCTGGACAGTCAGTATCTCAAATGCATGGTACCCCGTGTGATCTGTACCGACTACCATTCGGGACTGCTCTATCCCGGGGGTGCCCTGCAGCTGAACGTAGCCATGACCTGGGGCATGAGGACCCATGCACACACGGGGCAGGACATCGATTTCCACCAATGGTCGGAAGCATTCCGTTATCTGCCGTTGCGCAATGTCGATGCCTCGGCGGGACGGGACCTTCCATTCTGGCGAGATTGGATCGCACATCCCGAGTACGGCGATTATTGGGAGCGGATGGATGATACGCGGTGCTTTGACCAGATCACGGTGCCGGCTTTTAACATGGGCGGTTGGTACGACCTCTATGCGAATCAGACATTTACCAACTTCAACGGTCTGCGCCTGACGGGTGGCTCGAACGAGGCGCGACAGAGCAAGTTGATCGTCGGACCCTGGCCACATGGGTTGGCCATGTCGACACGCACGGGGGACGTGGATTTTGGCGAGGCGTCAATGGTCGATCTGGAGGCCGAAGAGCTGCGTTGGTTTGAGCGCTGGTTGCGCGGTGTCGACAATGGTATCGAGCGCGAAGCCCCGCTACGGCTGTTTCTGATGGGAGCGAACCGTTGGCGGGATGCCGACGAGTGGCCATTGGCTGACACCGACTGGCAGACGTGGTATCTGCATTCGGGTGGCAGGGCGAATTCGGTGTTGGGTGATGGCGTGTTGAGTCCGGAGACGCCGGGCGAGGAGAAGGCGGACGAATTCGTCTATGATCCGTTGCATCCGGTGCAGACAGCAGGAGGCAACAACTGTTGTTCGCCCCACATCGTGCCGTGGGGGGCGCACGACCAGCGAGCTGTAGAAATGCGTGGCGACGTGCTCGTCTACACCAGTCCACCGATGGCACAAGACACGGAGGTGACCGGTCCGATCGAGGTCGTGTTGTATGCCGCCACCGATGGACCGGATACGGATTTCACCGCCAAGTTGGTCGATGTCGCACCCGGCGGGTATGCGACAAATCTGTGCGACGGCATTCGCCGGGGTCGTTTCCTTGAAAGTCGTCGCGCCGTGAATCTGCTGGAAGCGGGCAAGGTATATGAATGGCGTATCGAGGTGGGCGTGACGGGGAATGTGTTCCAGACCGACCATCGCATTCGACTCGAGATTTCATCGTCGAACTTTCCGCGTTTCGATCGCAATCCGAATACGGGAGCTGAGTACGGACAGAGTGCCGACGTGCGTCGGGCGCAGCAAACCGTTCACCACAGCCGGGCCTATCCGTCTCACATACGGTTGCCCGTGATCCCTGCCGAGTGAGGGCCCAATGACACCACGTGAGAAGTACGGCCTGGTGCGCGTCGTGAAAAGCTGGAAATCTTTCGCGAGCGGACCGAGGAAGAGGCACTGCACATTCTCGGGCTCTGCGAGCGTAAGGCGTTTCAGACGGAAGAGGTGATCTGGAATCCCGGCGACCCGGGTGTGGATATGTTGGTGCTGATCACCGGCAAGCTGCACGTAAAAAGCGATGCTGGTGAAATCGTCGGCCAGTCCTGCCCGGCGCATCCTTCGGGGAGATGGCCTGCCTCACGGGACACGACCGCTTCGTCGGCTTCGAGGCGGTGGAGCCTGCAACCGCACTGTCTCTGTGGCGCGAGTCTTTGCGCAGTCTGATCCTCAAGCAACCTGCTCTGTACGTGAAGATTCTGGAGACGACGATCTAGTTGCTCGCCCACAGGGTGACACGGGCCAGTTCCAACAATTTGCAGCAGGCTGAGGACGGTCAGCCCAGTCTGTGGTGAGTGCAGCAAAAATCAGCGTTTGGCGTTGCCTGAAGCAGATCTCTGTGGTCTGCATCTGGCACGCAGTCTCGACCAAGGTCTGTCGTGGCAGACGGAGTTGTTGCGCATCTTGGCGTTGGAGCTGACGATCAGCTAAGGCGACAGTACACGCTGCTCTACCAGCCCTTCCCAAGCTCGACCACGCAACTGTGCGCGCACCTGCAGTGAATCCCCGGAGAAGTCAGCAGGCAACGTCCAGTGGTGGGTGCTGAAGAAGGTGTCGTCTACCGGTACTGCCTCCGGTGCCGGCAGAGCGAACCAACCGCCATCGATGCCAATCTTCACCGTTTCCAGTCGATCACCGAAAAACAGGTTGAGTTGCTGACGGTTCGTGCCGTGGCCAGCAATGATCTCGCCCCGGAAATCGGTGCCCGCGTCGATGCCAGCCGCTTGGTAGTCGAGTCGAATGTCGCCACCCTCCACGTCGACGACCAACCAACCGCGTGGGCTGTCGTCGGTACAGCGAGAGTCGGCGCCCCGCTGCCACCATCGGCCGCAGATCGACCCCACGGATACGAAGTGCATCCCATGCTCGTGTAGATGTTCATTTTCGTGCAGGTGACCCTGGCCGACAACGATCGGGCCCGCCCAATCGGTGAAGCGCTCGATGACGGCGTCGGCGTTGGTGACACGCCAGACGTCGGTGGTGTCGTCGTCAGCGCCGCGTCGCTCCGGGTAGGTTGTGGCGAGGGGGATGTGCACGAAGAGCAACAGGGGCCGTGTGCGATCGAGACCGGACAACGTTGTGTCGAGCCAGGCGAGGTCGCTGTCGCCGACTTCGGCACGCACGTTGCGCCAGTCGTCGAACCAAGGCTGCAAACGGCAGGTGTTGAGGCCGATGACCTCCGTCTCCGCCAGTTGCCTGTAGCTGTTACGTGAACCGTAGCGGGTACTGAAGTCGCGGTCGAATACAGTGTCGCTGCCATCTCTATCAGTGTCATGGTTGCCCATGAGATACATGATATCAAAGGGCAGATCTTGAAGCAGGCCCTGCATGCGATCACCGGCGCTCTGCTGCCATAGGCAGATGTCGCCTCCCAATACCAGCAAGTCGGGCACCAGGGCTCTGATCTGCTCGAGATCTGCGGCAAAAGCACCGACGCCGCCCTGGCCATCGGTGAGGTGCAGATCGGTGGCGAAGAGGACGCGACTCAATCGTCATCTCCGAGCAGATACAGGCCGGCGCCCTGACGCCGACCCCAACCGAAACGGCTGCCTGGTCCACCAACGGCACATGCCTGCAGTCGGTCCTCGTCAAAAGTGAAACCGAGACCGGGTCGATCGCTGAGCACGATCCAGCCGTCCTCGATGTCGTGGGTGTGGGTGAGCACGCTGTCCCGGCCGTTGTCGAGGACCTCCATCATGATATGGTTAGGCAGTGTCGCCGCCACATGGGCCATGAAGTTTGCGGCACAGTTCATCATGGAGACGGGGGTCTGATGGGCATCGGCCAGGACGGCGATCTTTGCGGCGCCGGTGATCCCACCCGAGCGCACGCCGACGTTGACGACGTCGATGGCCCGGCCTGACAACAGCGGCACGAATTCCTCGAGGCTGTCCAGATTCTCCCCAGAGGCGACGGCGGCACGCACGTTGTCGCTTACCCTGCGCAACCCATCGGCATCCCAGCGACGCGCAGGCTCTTCGATCCAGGTGATGTCGAAGGCCTGCTCGATGACGTGCATGTAACGAATGGTCTGCTTTGGCGACCAGTATTCGTTGACGTCGATGCACAATTCCGGCCTCTTGCCCGACGTCGCCAGGGCATCGTGCATGATGCCGATGCGTCGCAGGTCGGAGTCCAGGGCGAGACCGATTTTGAGCTTGCCGCCGCAGACACCTTTGGCCGCCATGCGCGTGTAAAAGGTGCGGATCTCATCGTCGGACAGACACAGGTCGATCCCCGAGGCGTACGCCCGCACACGATTACAGGAAGCGCCGAGAGTTTGCCACAATGGTTCGTTGTTGATACGTGCTTTCAGATCCCATAGCGCCGTGTCGATGGCGGCGATGGCGGCGGTATTAATGCCGCGATTCCCCGACTTGAAGACGTGATCTACCATGCGGTTCCAGTGCCCGACCACGCCACGTGGATCCTGCCCGAGGAGCAGTCCGTCCACGAGGGTGTGGATCATCTCGCGGCCACCACCCATGGAGATCCCGGTAATCCCTTCGTCGGTGTCGATGAACACGGCCAGGCCGGGCATCTGATCGGAACCGGCAGGATTGTTGGCGTCGCCGATGGGGCGCTGCATGGTGAGTTGGTAGGGGATGGTGCGAACGCCGGTGATCTTCATCGGAAGGTCAGTTTCGTCTTTGAGGAGAGGGGGTCACACGCCGCCCACGCCTTGCGAACATCACCATGCCGAGGCGCCGAGGCGAAGAAAGTGGTCGCCAATGAGCAGAGCGCTGAACAGGACGGGAACGATTCGCAGCATGCCCACAAGATAAGTTTTCGACTGGCCCTGTCAGGCAAAGAGGGCATATCACGACTACCTTTCCCTGGGCCTGCATGCCCCCGTGGATCCAGAAAGATTCGGCTTGTCCTCGCCGCCGACGATCGTAGGTGATGTCGTCATCGTCGGTTCGGTCATTCTCGATTGGCACAATGGCGGATCACCAACGGACCACACCTCGCCCGGTGACGTGCGCGCCTATGACGTGCGCACCGGTGCGCAGTTGTGACGTTTCCACACGATCCCGCAGCCCGGTGAATTCGCCTGGGACGAGTGGCTCTGGCACTACCAACTCATCCACCACACCCTGTGGAACTACGATCCGCCGGCGGCGCCTGTGCTACTCGACGTCGTCATCGACGGACGGGATCGCAAGATCGTCGTGCAGGTCACCAAGCAGGCCTTCGCTTACGTTTTTGACCGGGTGACGGGAGAGCCGATCTGGCCCATCGAGGAACGAGTGGTGCCGCAGTCCGATGGGCCCGGTGAGCGGTCGTGGCCGACACAACCATTTCCGACCCGACCGGCCCCATTCGATCGACAGGGACTGACCGAGGACGACCTCATCGATTTCACGTCCGAGTTACGGGCTGAGGTCCTCTTTTTGACTCGGGATTGAGACAGGAGAGGTCGCCGTAGCCCATGTCGTCGGCGAGGATGTAGACCAGGTTGGGCGATCGATGGGCCATGGGGTCTCCAGAAATTGGCTTTGTGATTTGCTGAAATAAATGTTGGTAGGAAACGAAACTGTTCGACTCGGCACACACTGGTCGCCATATACGCGAAGGGCAGCATCGATGGACGGCGCCGGGCTCTGCCGCTAATCTTTCGAGCCGGCCACCGACTGATATCAAGGCAAAAGAGAGAAGGTGTGGAGGATGAACAACAAGCAGAAGTACCTCTTCGACCTGCAGGGCTTCCTCGTCGTCGAGGACGTGCTCAGTGACGCGCAATGCGATCTGGCGACCGACAAGATCAAGCAGCGCATGAAACCGATGGAAAAGACACCCAATGGTTACGCCAGCAACGGCACCTGGCATTCTGCCGCCAATCTGTGGGAGGTGGGCGATCCCTTCATCAACCTGATCGACCACCCGAAGGTGGTGGATGTGCTCGGCGAGATCATCGCACCGCAGCTGCGTTGCGAAAGCAGCTATAGCTTCGTGCGCTACAAGGATTGCCCCGTGTTCGAGATGCACGGCGGCAATCGGGGTGGCCGGGTGAACTTTCGATATGACGCGCGCAATGGGCAGATCTTCACGGGTCTGACCGTAGTCTCCTACAACCTGCATGACGTGGCACAGCAGGACGGTGGCTTTTCCTGTATTCCCGGCTCACACAAGGCGGACTTTAAGCTGACAGCGGAAGAGCGTGAAGAGTTGTTCGCTTTTGGTGGACCGCTGGTGCAGAGCGTGCCGGCACCCCGGGGCGCGGCGGTGATCTTCACCGAGACCCTCGCCCACGGCGCCGGCAGCTGGCAGCGCGACGACGTGCCGCGTTACGGTCTGTTCTACAAATACAACGATCGTGCTGCCATCTACCACGAGCAGGGCAGTCGTCGCCCCAGTGACGCCGCCCTGGCGATGATGACAGACGAACAGCGCTGTTATTTCAACACCGCCTGGCAGGCCTTTGGACCCGACGGCAGGAATCGCAACGATGCGCCGGAGTTTGGCGAGCCGGCGACAGAGGCGGCGGGTTAACCGATGGCGACGAAGGCATTCTCTTGCCCCCTCGACGTGCGCCAGGCAATCCGTGCAAATCGTCTCACAGGGTTCGCCTCCCGGGCCTTGCCGGGATATCTCTGTGTCAACGTGGTCTTCATGCACAGACAGTACGCACAGGACTTCGCCGCTTTCTGTGAGGCCAACCCCAAGCCCTGTCCGCTACTGTTCACCACTGAACCTGGTCAGACGGACTGCCCCGACCTGGCCGAAGAGCTGGATCTGTGCACGGATCTGGGGTCGTACGATATCATCCGTAACGGCGGTGTCACCGAGCAGCGGCAGGATGTGGTCGATCTGTTCGACGAGGACACGGTCACCTTTTTTATAGGCTCGAGTGTCTCCTTCGACGGCTTGTTGGTGGACAAGGGTCTGGGCCCCGCCTTCGGTCCTTGTATTCAGTTGACGGATGTGGACTGTGAACCGGTGGGTGAGTTCCACGGCAAAATGGCGGTGACGATGCGCAGCTTTGCGCCTGAGATCTGCGATGCGGTGTGGCAGTACACGGGCCATTTTCCGAACTGTCACGGTGCGCCACTGGGCAAGAACAACGCCACCGAACTTGGCATTAAAGAACTCGATGCCGACATGCACGGCAGGCCCTTCGAGGTGCCTGCCGGCACAGACCGTCTCTACTGGGCCTGTGGCATCACGCCCAGCATCGTCGCGCAGCAGGCGGAACTACCATTCATGATCTCGTACACGCCGGGTCACGCAATGATCACCGACATCCCGACGGAGAGTCTGTATGTCGAGACGGGTGATGCC
>DPVW01000239.1:8605-8879 GCA_003529325.1 Candidatus Latescibacterota bacterium
CCACGCCGTGACCGAGTGTGGAATGAACTACACCATCCGCGACTACGACGCTGTCACCGACTGGAAGGCGATCTGCCAGGTGCATGATCGTGCACGGCCCATGGAGCTGCATGGGTCGTGTGAAGGGATTGGGTCGCAGACTGCTGCGCGATGCCGTTACGATCGCTGGCCCCCAGGCGTGGACGATCACCCTGAGCGGCAACGAAGTCGCCCTCAGTCTGTATCGCAGTGAAGGGTTCATCGTGACTCGTACCTTCGATAGCGACAACGCTGG
>DPVW01000239.1:9240-11911 GCA_003529325.1 Candidatus Latescibacterota bacterium
ACGACAGCTATTCGTAGGGGAAACGTTCACTCCATGGCGTCGCCGACAACTCTACCAGCAGGTCTGCCAGACCTGTGGCGCCGGCCTCGGTGACGGCACGGCCTTTTGCAGCCGACGAAGCCCGTGTTTCGCCGCCAGCACTGACCGGCACGTAGAGATGCCAGGGCCGCACATAGTTCGTTTCAGCCAGCAATGGCACCGCCAGGCGACCGAAGGGGTTGTCGGCGAACCGATCTTCGCGCACCAGATCGGGACGGATCCACAGCATGCGCGAGGTCTCGTTCTCGCCACCGTGGTCGCTGGCATGTTCGATCGGGGACTGCCAACCCTTCGGTGGGATGCCACCCGTACTGCAGACGAAGGGCATGTCGTCCATGCCGGCGATCTCACGCAAGGTGGCGCGGATCGTATCCGGATTGCCACCGTGACCGTTGACGAGCACGACCTTGCGCACACCGTCGTCACGGCATTGTGTGACGATGTCGACGAGCATCGACATGAGGGTGCGGACGCCGACGCGCAGGGCGAAAGGGAACCGACGAAAGTTGACGTTGTTCGTGATCGGCAAGGTGGGATACAGCAATACCCTGGCATTTCGCGAGTTCGCCCACTCAACGGCGAGCCGCGCCAGACGCGTCACCTGCCACACGTCTGTGCCCATGGGGAGGTGGGGTCCGTGGGGTTCGGTGGAGCCGAGGGGCAACACGACAACCTCTGGATCAAAGGCGCGCACGTCCTCCACCGTCATCTCTTCCAGCAATCCCGGAAAGGCCGGGACCGGGCGTTCGCTCATCTGTCACCTCCTTGTGGTTGAGCGCCCAACTTACGCCATGTCGGCGGAACACCGCCACCGAGCCTGTTGAGAGAAGCCGAATGAATGACACCGAGAAATATCTCTTCGATCTGCAGGGATTCCTCGTCGTCGAAGGGGTGCTGTCCACGGCCCAGGTGGCTGCGGCGAATGCGGCCATCGATCGCCATGCCGATGGCATCGTCGAACGTGTCGGCGAGGCGTCTTTGTCGAGTGACTCACCGACCCTGAAGGGGCAAACGGGACGTGGCGATATGGGTGGGCTGCTCAGCTGGGAGAAACCGTGGTGTGATCCCTTCCGTGACATGCTCGCGCATCCACGAGTTACGCCCTATCTCAACTGTATTCTCGGTCAGGGCTGGCGTCTCGATCACAACGCCGGGCTCATCAGCATGCGCAAGGGTGCGGAGGGCCATCTGCTGCATGGTTCTTCAGGCCCCGGTTTCGACCGCCACCAGTACTACATTTTCCAGCACGGGCAGATGCACAATGGACTCACCGTCGTCGCCTGGCAACTGGCGGATGTCAATCCTGGGGACGGTGGTCTGGCGTTGATCCCGGGTACCCACAAAGGCAATTACGCCTGCCCGCCGCCGATCAGGAAGTGGCAGGCCCATCAGGAGATCGTCAAACAGGTGACCTGCAAGGCGGGAGACGTCGTTATTTTCACCGAAGCCGTCACCCATGGCACGATCCCGTGGACGGCTCAACACGACCGCCGCAGTGTGTTGTTCCGCATGTCGCCGGGGAACCTGGCCTATGCCACCGGCTACAATCCCTGGCCAAAAAAGATGCTCGAGGATCTGACGCCGGAGCAGCGTGCCATCCTGGAGCCGCCCTATCACCAGCGTCTGCAGCGGCCTGTTTTCGACGATGAAGGGAATCTGCAGGCCTGAGGGCAAGGTTCTCTATTATATTGAGGACGAAGATCAATCCGGAGAGAGATCCATGCTGAGCGAACAGATCACCGACGAGCAATGGCAACACTTCGAGACGCACGGATATGTCCATCTTGGCCGTGCGGATGCAGAAGAAATCGCCGTCCTGCAGCAGCGTATCGACGAGATCATGATGGGCACCGCCGATATCGACTACGAGCGGGTCATGATGCAACTGGATCGCGCCGATGGCCCCGACTCCAAACCGGGCCCCCAGTCCTTCGGACACAAACAGGCAACCCTCGCGTATCGCAAGATCCAGGAGCTGGAGCTGGATCCGCTGTTTCTCGCCTATCTGCAGAAACCTCTGTATCGCCACATCTGCGAGCGCATGTATGGTGCACGGGCCGACATTGCCAGCTTCCGGGCGATGTTCATGAACAAACCATCTGGGTTGGGATCGCCATTGATCTGGCATCAGGATCGCTGGACGAATCTCGACCGCGATCCGCTGATTACGATATGGACGGCGCTGGACCCGACGACGAAGGAAAATGGCTGCGTGCAGATCGCGCCCGGTTCACATAAGGAGCTCGTCAATCCCGAACATGGTTCCGGATTTCTTACCGAGGAGATGGTCACCGAGATGGCCAAACGAGCCGATACCGTGTATCTGGAAATGGCAGCGGGAGAGGTGGTATTGTTGCACAACTGGATGCTGCATACCTCCGACGTGAATCGCACGCAACAATCCCGCCGCGCCTTCAGCGTCTGTTATATGGATGCCGCGACGGTGGCCAGCAATGGTGGCACCTACCCCGTCGTTTTTGGCGAGGGCGCGATGGCTTCGGCGTGACTCAATCGAGTCTGACATCCCAGCAACGGCGTGAATACGACGAACTGGGGTACACCCTCGTGCCAGGCGTCTTCCCCACTGCGGAACTGGTGCTGTGGGACGCCGAGATCGAACGCTTGCAGACGG
>DPVW01000239.1:12235-13747 GCA_003529325.1 Candidatus Latescibacterota bacterium
TGTCGTGTCCGAAAAGGGTTACGATGATGGCTGGATCCTGCGTCTCGGTCTGCGTTCGGAGTTAACGGGGGATATCTGTGGCGACGAACGCCTGTTGAATCTCGTGGCGGGCATCGTGACACCGGGGATCGCCATCTACTCGGCGAAGCTGGTGCCCAAGTTGCCGCATGATGACGCTGTCTGTCACTGGCACCAGGACGATGCCTACTACTCGCAGATCTCACAGAGCCAGACGCGCATGTCGGTGTGGGTGCCGCTGCAGGACAGTGACGAAGAGAATGGTTGTCTGTGGGTGATGCCGGGGTCCCACGCCAAGGGGCTGCAGCCGTCGCAGCAACGGCGGGACGGTTACTGCAACAAGGAGCTGATCCCGCCCGACGATTTCGACTTTTCTCAGGCTGTGTCGGTGCCCGCCCGTGCCGGGGATGTGCTATTGTTTTCGGCACTACTGTGGCACAGTTCGCAGGGCAACCGGTCCGATCGCCTGCGTCGCGCCTTCATCGTCAGCTACCAGGAGGCGACGGTGCCGCTGGGCAACAAAGATCAGTGGAAGGTCCTGCGACCCGCCTGATCAACGAGATCGAATCGGATTTCGGATCACATCCCCCAGTATTTCCAGAAGTCCTCCGGGATATCCCACTTCATCTGCTCGCGGTCACTGCGATGCCAGCGTGAAAATACGGCCAGACGTGGCCGCTGGTTGACGTTGGGTGAACCGGTGTGGCACATGAAGTAGTGCCAGAGGATGACATCGCCGGCAGCGCCGATGAACTCCTGTGGTGGGCAGGTCGCATCGTCGGAGAACAAGGCCCACTTCTTCTCTTCCCAATCGTCCCGTTTGGTGAAACTGCCGTCGATCTGCTGCGGATGTCGGCGGAAATACTCCTGCACAGGCAAGTGACTGTCCGGCCAGTAAAAGAAGCCACCACCCCCGGCTTCGACCTGCTCCAGGTAGGTCGTGGCGCCCAGCATGAAACCGCCACTCCAACCGCCAGGTCCGTAGCCGTCGATGTGCCCCTGCGTCGGTGCCTGCCAGTCCGCGTCTGGCTTCGGCCACTGCACCAGCATGGAGCCCCCGCCTCCGGAAAACATGCCGCCACCAAGCTGCTCGATGATGGACTGCATCTGGGGCAGGTGGCCAAATGCCGGATCGACGGAAAACTCCTTGACCACATAGTCGTCTGGCCAGGTGGCGGGATCGTCGGCTTGGGCGCTGACATGCCCCCAGAACTGATCGCGCCAGTTTTGTAACAGATCGTTGTCGATGAAGCCGCGCAGGATGACGTATCCATGCTGCTTGAAATGGGTGATCTGGTCGGCGTCGAGCATTGTGCAGAAATGGACTCCGGGTCATAGGGTAGCTGGTCGGGGTGAACTTCGGCCAGACCAGGCGCCGATGAAAGGCCTGTCACCTTGTGGTGGCTGGTGAGTGGGTTCTATTTAGACGTGCCCAAAGCTGAGCACATGTATGGGACCGGTTGATTACGAGGTGCCCGACGCAAGGACCGCATG
>DPVW01000239.1:14103-20100 GCA_003529325.1 Candidatus Latescibacterota bacterium
TGCAGCACCCGGAAGTGGCTCCAATAGCACGCACTCTTTTCTGCCCAGGGTCTTTCTCGAGTGACAGGAGGTCTTGCACCGTGAACAACACAATTTCCTACCGCGCCGGAAGTCTCGAACGCCCCAGCCTGGAGTGGTCGCGGGTCGCTGCAGCCGGTGTGCGGGGAGTCGAACTGAACTGGACCGATGATCTCACGGCGGCCGCTGCCGACGCTGCTTTGACACCTCACGGTCTGCGGGTGACCTCTCTGGGCTTGCCGTGCCCATTGGATGACGACGCCTTGCCAACACTGTACGGCAAGGCAGCTGCCATCGCCGCCGACCTCGGCGCCCACTACCTGTTCACCAGCACGCGCGGGGACGACATGTCGTTGGCGGAAGCGGCGGGGAGGCTGCAGAAACTCGGGGATGCCACGGGAGCCCACGAGGTCTCGGTGGCGCTGGAGACCCATCCCGAACTGTGCACCAACGCCGAACGCATGCGGGAATCGATGACGATGATCGCCCACCCCTGGGTGGGCGTCAATTACGATACCGCAAATGTCTACTACTACAATCACAATATCGACACCGTCGAGCAGGTCGCCGCCTGCATCGATCTCGTGCGTGGTGTGCATCTGAAAGACACGCACGGCAAGTTCGAGGACTTCGACTTTCCCGTATTTGGCGAAGGCATCGTGCCATTCGACAAGGTGCACGACGTGCTGCAGCGGGCAGGTTACACCGACGCGTATTGCATGGAACTGGAAGGTCCCGCCTTCAACCGTGACGAACCGGACGATCTGGCCGACAAGGTCGCACGATGTGTCGCCCATCTGCGCAGTGTAGGTGTGCCGGGCCGATGAAGGAGCGACCGAATATTCTGCTGGTCTGCACCGATCAGCAGTCGTCAACGGCGATGAGTTGCGCCGGCCACAGCGATCTGCAGACGCCGGCGATGGACTCGCTCGCTGCCGAAGTCGGCCGACTGTTGACGGCACTGCAGGAAAGCGGTCATGACGAGGACACGCTCGTACTGTTCACCTCCGACCATGGTGATGGCGCTGGCGCGCACCGGTGGAATCAGAAAACGGCCTTCTGGGAGGAGTCGATTCGCATTCCGTTGATCGCACGGGGCCCGGGGGTGCTTCGGGGCCAGATCGAGCCCCGACTCGTGTCGACGGGTATCGATCTGCTGCCGACGTTGTGCGAGGTTGCCGGCATCGACGCGCCCGACACCGATGGCCGCAGTCTACAACCGCTATTGCGAGGCGACCAGGGCGGCACATGGCGCAATCACGTCGCCGTGGAAACCAGCATTGGTCTGGGAGATGGTCCCGGGGGACCGGCTGTGGGTCGGGCATTGGTGTGTGAGCGTACGAAGTACAGTGTGTACGCCATGGGTCGGAACCGCGAGCAACTCGTCGATCTGCACCAGGATCCGGGAGAGATGGTGAATCTCGCTGTCGAGGCACGGCATGCAGACACCCTCGAAAAGTGGCGTGAACGCCTGCGTGCCCACTGCGCGCAAACCGAGGATCAGGCGGGAGCGGAGTTGCTGCCATGAAGGTCACCGACATTGAGCGCATCCTCGTCGATGTGCCATTCACCGAACGCCAGCAACGGATCACACAACGCACGGTGTACAACTGGTCCATCCTCGAACTGTGTCGGGTGACGGCGGACACGGGGGACGTTGGTTGGGGGGAGACCGTCATCCACTACACCCATCAACGGGTGACGGATGCCAGCGTCGAACGCGTGTTGCACAGTAGTCCCGCCGCCGCCATGTGGGATGATTCGCTCGGTGCGGGTCTGCAGATGGCGTTGTTTGACCTCGTCGGCAGAATCACGGGGGTCTCGGTACATCAGCTGTTGGGTACGAAGGTGCGTGACGCCACGCCGATATCTTGGTGGTGCTCGCACGCGTCGCCAGAAGACTGGGCGGCGGAGGCCGCCGCCGCTGTGGCGGCGGGTTACACGAGTTTCAAGAACAAGCCGCGGCCCTGGTGGGATATCTACGCCCAACTCGAGGCGGTGAGTGCGGTAACGCCCCCACACTTCAAGCTGGATCTGGATCCAAATGCGTCGCTGCAGAATTCGGCTACTGCGGTACCGGTGCTCACGAGATTGGCCGGATACGAACGAGTCGCCATGTTCGAGACACCCATTCCACAGAACGACATCCTCGGCAATCGGCAGATCCGCCGTGTGGTACCAAGACCGCTGGCCATGCACTTCGGCAGTCCGCCATTCATCACCGCCGTGCGCGAGGAAGTCTGCGATGGCTTCGTCGTCAGTGGGGGTGCCGCACGGGTCCTGCAACACGGCACACTCGCCGCCGAAGCGCAGCTGCCGTTCTGGCTGCAATTGGTGGGCAACGGTTTGACGACGACGTGGGCGGCGCATCTGGGGGCAGTGTTGTCGCACGCCACGTGGCCGACGATCAGCTGCATCAATCTGTACACCGAGCAGCTGCTGCAGTCACCAGTCGAAGTCAGTGGAGGGTATCAGGCGGTCCCGGATGGACCCGGACTGGGAGTGCAGATAGACGTTGCTGCGGTAGAACGTCATCGCGTCTCTGCCGAGACGTTGAAGTCGTTGGCTGCCGGGCAATTACACGAACATCCGCGACCGCGCATCATCAATACCTTGGTATTCCCGGACGGTACCCGTGTTCATATGGGGGCGATGGGGCCACATACTTTCAGTGCAGCCTCCGGCCCCGGTTGGTCGGACGGCATGCGTGTGGAGCCGCCGCGGACGGATGATGGGTCACAGGAATGGCAAAGACTCTGGGAACAAGTGCGCGACGGTGGTGTCGTGCGGGACAAGGTGAGTTGAGATGGCACGGGAAAATCTGGGTAACGGCTTCCTGCATCATGGTGTGGCGACGCCTGTAAGCAATCACCGCGGTACGGTGGCCACCGACGACGGCAATGGACGCAACATCGTGTTACTCTGGCTATTCGATCATCGCGGTGGTTACGCCCTGCTCGAGATCGATGCGCATACAGGACAGAGTCGGCAGATTCCGATGCCTTTCGACCCCGGTGGCGACTGTCCATTTGCCTCGATCCTGTCGAGTCGAAACCGCTACTACACACATTTCAACAACCACTTCTGCGAGTACGATCCGGACAAAGGTGAGTTCACCTTTCACGCCGAGACTGTACCACAGATGACGATGGGAATGACGGAAGACGACAACGGTCGGATCTGGTCCGCGACCTACCCGAATTCTGCCGTCGCTTGTTACGACCCGACGCAACGAGAATTCCGCGACTACGGCTCAGTGTATGGGCAGAATTGGCGGCAATACCAGCGTTTCGTCGCCGCCGATGAGGCGGGGTGGGTGTACTTCGCCGTGGGCAACACGGCAAGTCAGATCGTGGCGTTGAAACCAGATTCAGGTGAAGCGCTGCCCTTGCTGCAAGAGGCTGCTCGTGGACAGGGCACCGCCTATGTCTATCGTGATGAAGATGGTGCCGTCTACGGTCTGCCTCTTGCGGGTACAGAGGATGGGGACACGTGGTTGCGCCTGTACGAAGGGCAGGCGGAGCCGGTCGGCACGCACAGCAAGCGCCGGCCCAAGGCGATCATCACCGCGAGCCAGTCTCTGTTCCACCGCGATTTTCCTGACGGCGAACAGCTGGTGGAATGTGACACGGTGGACAAGCGACTCGTCGTCGATGGTGTCGACGGTCAACGTCGTGAGTTGGGCTTTGACTACAGCAGTGAAGGTGCACACCTGATGGGTCTGGCGGCGGCATCGGATGCTACGATTTGCGGCGGCACCGCCTTCCCGATGCGTTTCTTCCAGTATGATCCGGGCGCCGACGAGTGGACGAACCGCGCCAGCTTCGGTCAGTGGAATACGGTCCGTGCCCATCAGGATCGTTTCTTTGTCGGCGGTTATACGGGTGGTTTCTTGCTGGAATGGGATCCAGCGCAACCGTGGGTGGAAACGACGAAAGCAGGTGGGCCGGAGCAAAATCCGCGTTGGTGGCGGGAGACGGCACAGACGATCAATCGACCGCACTGTCTGCGGGTTACCGCCGACGGCCGGTACGTGTTGTTGGGTGGCACACCAGGATACGGTTATACGGGTGGCGGTCTGTTGATCTGGGATCGGCAGACGGCGGCGGGCAACCTGCTGGAACATACCGACATGGTGCCCGAGCAGGCGCCCATGAGCTTGCTGGAGTTGGCTGATGGCGCCCTGCTGGTCGGTTCCACCGTGGCGCCGGGAACCGGTGGCGAACAGAAGGCCAGCCTCGCAGAATTGTTCACCGTCGACATCCCATCTGGCGCCGTCATCTGGCGCGCGCCGCTACTCGACGACGTACAGTCATACCACGATCTGTACGCTGGCCCCGAGGGACTGGTTTTCGGTTTCGCTGACGGTCATCGGTTCTTTGTGTTCGATCCCGTGGCGCGGCGTCTGCTGCAGCAGGGGGATGTGCAGCAACGGCTGGGGACCACCAACGGCCAGCAGGGACCACGGATTTTCGTCCGTGGCCCAGCAGAGGAGACCTTCGTGTTGTTGCAGCGTGGAATCGCTCGGATTTACGACGATGGCGCCGGCGCGGAACCACGTTTTCGATTGGACCTGGTCGCTGAATCCCCGGTGCCCGTCGGCCCGGGAGGGGATCTGCTCGATGGTCGGATCTACTTTGGCAGTGGCTCCCATCTGTATTCCTGGGAGGTGACGTCCTCATGAACGAACTGCCCATCATCAACGCCTCCGAACACGCCTGGACGCTGCACGATCCGCGCTTCGTCATCGACCCCCAGGTCTCGGTCTGCCCCAACAACGTGCCGGACTGCGAGCAGACGGGCGAAAATCTCATCGCCCGGATGCTGGAGTACAATGTCGATCGTACCGTGATCAGTCATGTCTGTTATTACGGCCGCAACAATGACTATCCCATACACTGCGTCAAAAGATGGCCGGATCGATTCGCCGCAATCGGTCTGCTTGTAGGGCACCGGTTGTTTCCGCCGCAGGATGGCGAAGCCAACGCCGAAAGGCTGCGGCAACTGGTCACCGTCGAGGGCCTGGCGGGATTGCGCCTCAGTCCGATCTATGACCGTAAGAGCCGCTGGCTTGATGATCCCGTGTGTGATCCACTGTGGGCGGCAGCCGCTGACCTGGGCGCGACTTTCAATCTATTTATGGGTTCGGAACACCTCGAGCAATTGGGCATCATGGCCGAACGTCATCCAGGGGTGAATGTCGTCATCGACCACTTCGCCATGATCGACATCTCTCGTCCCGACGCCGAAGGCATCGACCAGATCGTCGCTCTGGCGCGGCTGCCCAATGTCCATATGCGCACGTCGCTGCACAATCCGTCAAAGGAGAGTCGTCCTCCTTTCCGCGACATGTGGCCATACCTGCGTCGAGCATATGACGCCTTCGGCCCCCGTCGACTGTTGTGGGGGAACTTCTACGAGTATCTGCTCATGGGGGAGATGGTCGACTTTTTTACGGCGGAGGACCGTCAGTGGATCATGGGCGGTACGGCGCAGAGACTGTACTTCGGGGACCAGAGATGAAGGCGAGACCGCGTAGCAATTCTACACTGGTATATTCCTCCGACGGGGGTGGTCGTAAGAAGCAGCCATCGAACAAGGAGGCGGGTAAACAATCGGCACCCTCCGTACCCAAGGATGGTGTCGTGCGCATCGGTCGCGAAACGAAGGGTCGCAAGGGCAAGGGTGTGACGGTGGTGACCGGTGTCCCCCTGCAAGGCGCACAACTGGAAGCGTTGGCCAAAGAGTTGAAGACATCGTGTGGCGCCGGTGGCACACTTCGTGGCGACGTCATCGAGATCCAGGGCGACCATCGTGACCGGATCGTCGAAGTCCTGCAGCAGAAGGGCTGGACCGTGAAACGGGTGGGTGGCTAGAAGGAGAGACGCCCCGGCCGAGGGAGGTGGCCGGGGCGTTAGGGTCTACGACTGGATGTCGGTCACGCGCGGCTACTGCTCGCCATCATTTTCGTCGCCGTCG
>DPVW01000239.1:20440-25226 GCA_003529325.1 Candidatus Latescibacterota bacterium
GCCATAACCCCGCCGGCGCCAACGACCACGATTCTGCGCCTGCTCCTGGCGATATGCCGCGTAAAGTTTGCGCTGATCTTCCGTCAACACCTTGTTGATCTTTTCGTCCAGGTCCTTTTGCAGACCCTGCATGTCTTCACGGATTTCGCGCATCGTCTCGCGGTCACCAAAGCTGGCGCGCATCTCTTCCATCAGACTCTGACGCAGCGTGTCTGCCGCGGTAAGCAGGGAGTCGACCAATTTCGTCTGCGTCTCGTCTAGCTCAAGGGTTGCATACAACTTCGCACGTTCTTCTTGCCGGCGTTTCTCCATCTCTTCGGCAGACGGACGTTCGCCCTGTCCACCACCCCATTGTGCGTCTACCGGTACGGCGAACGATACGACGAAGGCCAGCGCAACGGCAGCCAGGAGCCCTTTGTAGTAGTTCACGTCTTTCTCCCCATACGGCGGAATCACCGCCAATCGATTAACCGCTGGTTTGCATCTGTTGCAGATGCTTGCGACCCAGCTCTTTCACCCGCTCATCCCCCCACCTTTCCAGGTGGCGATAACTGGGATGTCCCGGCTTGTCGTCGCAGGGGTTGTGCTTGGTGTTATAACAACAGATCAACGCCCAGCGTGGGTCGGGACTTTCATTCGGGGCGGAGGCGTGGAGCAGGTTGGCGTGGAAGAACAATGCGGTACCCGGTTCCATCTCGCAGTACACGTGTTCGAGGTGCTGTCTGGCGAGCTCGACCCGCTCCGCAGCTGCCCCGGTCTGCGTGCCGGACTTGCCGTGTTCGAGCCGTCCCAGTTTGTGTGAGCCGCGCAGTACCTGCAGACAGCCATTGCCTTTGTAGGCACGGTCGACGGCGATCATGCAACTCGCCATGTCCGGATACAGACAGTTATTGTTATACCAATAGCCGTAGTCCTGATGCCATTCCCAGGCGCCACCGACGCGAGGCTCTTTGACCATCATCTTATAGTGGTACAGGTAAACTTCGTCTTCCATGATGCACTCCATGGCATCCACCAGACGTTGCCCATGGCATATTGCATTGTAGACATCGTCATGTTCGGTATCAGAGGTGAGCCAGAGTTTGCTGATGCGTCCGGCGGCATCTACCGGACCGTGCACATTTTCGGTCTTCTCCATGTCCGCCCTGGCGACCTGCAACAACAGGTCCATTTCCTCGGCATCGTAGAAGTCTGGGACGGCCAGGTAACCATCCTCCAGAAAGGCGTGCTTCTGTTCGTCAGTCAGCCTCTGGGACATCGGCCTCTTCGGGTCGGACAAATTACGCACCCCCAGCACTCAGCTGAATTCGGATCCATTGCTCCAGTGGTTCCGTCGGCACCCGCCGGGGGCGTGCACGGCCGCTGGCGCGCCCTCGCCGATCACCGGAAAAGTCGCCAACCCCACCGACGCCACCACCCCCTCGTCTGTCGAGTCCACCACCGTCCCGGCCGGGTACGGGTTGTTCGCCGGCAAACTGGCCACCCAGGGGCATCTCTGGAACCGGCACTCGCAGCGCCACTCCAACCGGGCGCTCGCCAGCGCGCAGTTCGAACGAGGGATGGCCGAAGTGGTGTAGTGGGACACGGGCCTCGTAGACGAGGCGCCCCCGTTCGTAGCTGAGTTGAACCTGCACAAGATCGTCACGGACGGGCATGATTCTGTCACCCTCGTCTTCGGTCGAATCAAGGATGTAGATGTCTCGTCGACCCACCAGCTCACCGAAGGCCGCCGTCAGGTGGCTGTCGGAGACAGCCGGCTGAACCCCGGCACCGACCCCAGCGCCGCGTCGGTTTCCTCCTAGTGTGCCACCCTCGAAGCCGGACTCGCGGCGGAATTGTTGCCCGTCGATCGGTGGTACACGAACACCGAAGTAGGTCCTGGTCCCTCCCTTGGGATCGACCCAGAGTTCCATGCCGCTCCCGAGAATTCGCATCTGCAGACCGCGATCGGTCGTTACCGCACACAGATAGAAAAATTCGGCGTCATTTGCTACCGACAACGTCAGGGGTACTGCTTCGAGTACGTAACGACGGTGACTCCAGTCGACATCACTGCCATCGACCTGGATGCCACTGCTCGTCCACGGACTAGCCAACTGCGGGGCGCCGGTGCAGCCGCCGATAAGAAGGCTCATCACGAAACATGCCGAGGTGACCGGCGTCGAGGTGGCCCGTTGTACGGGATATCCGGCCAAAGAGTGTCTGCTCCAGAAAAAAGTTTCAATGTAGATGCCGATGGTGCGCGACATGTGTCCGCTAACAGGTCTCTCAGAGTGCGGCGACCGACGATACCAACATCCTTGGACGCAGTGTTAACGATACGTGTTTAATGGCCCAAAGGTACTCGATCATGAACCGGATGAACTCCGGGAGGCGTTCGACAGCGTGATGGCACATCCCGGCGCCATGGAGGCACTCACCTATGACCTTGGTGGTACCGTGCTGTTGGCGCAGCATTGGGAGGAGGATCCGTCGATGGTTCTGAAGCAGATCGAGGTATTGCAGTCGGTATCGACGGCACCTGCAATCGCTGGTCCCTATGCGGCAGTTGCCGCTGACTATCACGCCAGATATGCCTACACGCCAGAGGCTGTGGCCCCAGCCGAGGCCGAGCTTCGTGTCGTGCACACAGGTTACGTGGCGCCGTACTGGTATGGCTTCCCCCACCACCGAAACTATTTGGAGCGTCTCTGGGTTGGCATCTGGACGCCACGGATGTACGCGTCGATATCCTATGCGCCCTTCGCGCCTCGATAACACCGCTCAGCCCGTATCAGCCCACGTGGCGTACACCGGACGCCAAAGCGCGCCACCACCGGCGGTGACTGACCGATGCGCCGGATGGTTCGTCGGCATCCCACCCATGAGGCGGCTCGCCGTCGCGGTGCACCTCCCTCCGCGCGGCGGCGGCGTGCTGGTAAACAGCTCCCTCCGTCCCGATCTTTGCCCAGATGCGATCTCGCTTTCTCACGGCGTCGGTGGGGTATGGCCCCCTCGTGCCCCTGTACGCCCAGCTTGCACGGTGGTATAGCGGTGGCGCCATTCCAGCCTGTCAGCACTGGGCGGTGGACGAGGTAGCACCTGGGGCCCGCGTGTTGTTCGCCGGACCAGGGCCGGGAACAGATGTGTTGCGAGCGGCCCAGGCGGGGCTGCGGGTCACGGCGGTAGATCGCTGTCCCGTCATGCTTGCCGCCACCAAACGTCGTCTGCAGAACGCCGGCGTTGCCGAGCGCGTCGAGTTGGTCCACGCCGACCTGCGCCAACATCCTCCAGCAGCTGAATTCGACGTCGTGATCGCGCAATTTTTTCTCAATGTGTTCCCACCGGACTACCTGCCTCAGGTGTTGTCTGCCCTGGCGGGTTATCTGAAGCCCGCGGGACGTCTCATCATCGGCGACTTCGCACCGCTGGTGGATGGGGGTCGCTGTTGGCAGCAACGATACCACGATCTTCCCATGCACATTTTGGCTCGATTCGGAGCCAATGCCCGGCACCCCGTCCACGATCTACCCGTCTATCTCAACAAGGCGGGTTTTCAACTGCTCGAGCGGCGGCGTTTCCGTCTGTTCAGTGTCGGGCCCGACTGGATCGAGGGTCTCGTTGCGACACCGGGTACGAATTGACCAGCCCCATGCGCCGTGAGTTGGAGCGGATCCTTGTGGACAGCCATCTGTGGGTGTCAGCTGCAGCTGCGGGGTTGACACTATTCGCTGCCGCCACCCTGGGCCTGCCGTTCCGGGCCGGGCCGGCGGGGATCGTCTTCAGTGCAACGCTGCTGGTCTATGCCGTCGACGACGTGTTCGACGGACGAATGCACAGGCAGCCCGCTCGTTGGCTGCTGGTGTTGATCGGCGGCGCGATGCTGAGTGTTCAGTTGCTGATGGCGCCAGCGATCATCGTTGTCGTCGTCGCCGGGGGCGCCGTACCCGCCCTGCTTTATGGGGCGCCGATCGGCGGTCACCGTTTTCGTGAATTGCCGGGAGTGAAACCTTTCTATGTCGCCGCCTCGCTGGCGGTGGCTGCTGTATCCATACCGGTGTTGTGGCAGACGGATCTCCAGCTTCCCTCCACGCCTCGTTTGATCGCTACGGGAGTTCTCCTCTTCGCGCTGATTCTGGGCAACGTCTGCTTCTTCGACCTGCGGGATCGCCACGAGGATGCAGGCGCCGGAGTCCGTACGATTGCGGTCCGGCTCGGCGTCGCCCGCACCCGCCGTCTGGTCCTGGTGCTCGGGGCGATGGTTGCTGGAGGGTCGGTGCTGGTCGGTGGTGAGCAGTGGCCGGCGCTGGCGTTGGCGGCGTTGGCGACAGCGGCGTATGCCAGATTTCTGCCCGTGACGGGTGGGCGTCTCCAGTACGGGTTGGTGGTGGACGGAGTACCCGTAATGCTTGGCTGCTCGGTACTGCTGGGCTGATCAGATTTGGGTGGAGTGACACTTGGGCACAGAGCCGGTGTTGCATAGGTGCTGAATAAACACACCACTCAAACGAGGCATCTGATGACGTACTCCTGGCTCTACCGAACCCGCACCCGTGCTCTGTTGGGCATCATGTTGGCACTGTCTCTGGCAGCCTGTGGCGATGGCCATTCCCCCACGGCGTCCGAAGGTGCTGACGCACAGGACCTCTCCCTGGTTGAGGACAGCGGCGCACGGAATGGTGGCGACGCCCCGGCCATCGCTCCCGGCGAGCCGAACCCGGGTGTGCCTGTGGCTTCCGTCGAGGCCCTTGTGACCGCGCTGTCCGAGACCGGCGTTAACGGCACGTACCAGGGCCAGTCTCTGGGG
>DPVW01000239.1:25571-38907 GCA_003529325.1 Candidatus Latescibacterota bacterium
TGGGGGCACCATCGGTCTAGTGTCGGTGCGCTGGATGGCGCCGCCACGTTTCTATGCTCGTGGCGCCTTCCTGGCGCTCTACGTGGGCGTCGATGAAGAGATCGTCCGGGTGTTGCAGACCACCTTTGGTGTGCCTTTTGCCGGCGAAGGGGCGCCGACGCCCGACGTTGTTACCAGCAACCCCGGGCTCGACGATGCGGCGTTGATCGTCGTTGGCAGCGCGGCAGGGCTGGAACGTCTGGTGGCGTATCTGCCAGAAAAGCAAGTGAACGATGACCTACTCAGTACGGATCTGACGCAGAATTGGATCGTTGCCATTTTCAGGGGTACCATGCCCACCGCCGGATATGGCATCGAGATCGAGAGCGTGAGGACGGGCGCTGATGGTCAGGTTCTTGTCGAGGTCAGTCTCGACGGGCCGGGCATCGACGAACTCGTGGCCCAGGTCATCACCTATCCAGTAGACGTAAAGGTCGTCCCTCGTCAAGATCTGGAAGACCCATCCGACACCGGTTGGTTGGCACAGACCGCGGATGGCAAGGTGTTGGCACGGTTCGCTGTTCGGTAACGGCGGTGGCTGGGGTGCAGGCTGAGGGCGTCGGAACGTTCGGTGATGTTTGGTGTGTGGATGATCCGCATGAAACGAGCCTGCGCCTTCGGCTTGTCTCTTGGGAACCAGAAACAACGGTCGGGTCTTCAGTCCGGCGCCAATCACAGCCTGCACTCCAGTCACCGCCTCCCCCTTTAGCCCACGGTTTTCTGTTGGCTGAAGGAAACCACGTTCAGCAGAAGGGTGAACCTTTTGCAAGTGGCGATGCGTGAGAGGTGATGGTCTGTCCGGTTAACGGCGGTGGCTGGGGCTCCGGCTGTGTGCCGCCGGAGCAGAAACAACGATCGGGGCTTCAGTCCGGGCCTCGACGCACCCTCGGGCCCCGGAGAGACCACCTTCAGAAAGACGCGGGAAGTGATTCTCTTTCACTGAGTGCTTCTAGCCTCTGGATGCAAGGGTGGGCCTGAGAGCACGCACTTATCCGGCGGCGACGCTGTCCTGGTTGTTGACAACCTTCCTCAGTCTCACGGCGCAGACCTTGTACTCCGGACAGCCCGTGAATTCGTCAACGGCGTTACCGATGAGCAGGTTGGTGCGCGATTCGGGGAAGTGGAAGGTCATGAAGACCGTGCCCTTGTTGCTTGCCCGGGTGACTTCGGCGCGTACGGAGACTTTGCCGCGGCGACTCTCTATCTCGACCATGTCACCACTCCAGACGCCCAGTTGCTTGGCGTCCCCCGGATGGATCCGCAAGGTTTCCTCCTTGCCCTTGTTGAGTTTGGCCAGATCGGTGCGCCGCGTCATGGTGCCGACGTTGTAGTGGAACAACTGGCGACCGGTGGTCAGCATCCATGGATAGTCCTCGTCGGGTAGTTCGCCCGGCTCCTGCCACGGCGTAGAGGTCAACCTGGCTTTGCCGCGGATGAAGTTTCCGTCGCGATGCACGATCTCGGTGCCTGGATCCTCGGCATCGATGCAGGGCCACTGCAGGAACCCTTCCGTCTCAAGACGTGCATAGCTGACACCCCGCCACATGGGACTGAGGCTGGCAAGTTCATCCATCACCTTGGCGGCATCTATGTGGCCATCGGCGTCGGCGAAGCCGAGATCGACACCGATACGTCGCGCGACTTCGTGAATGATGTCGCCGTCTATGCGTGTGCCTGCCAGGGGCTCAATGGCAGAGCGCACCCGTTGAATGCGGCGGTCGGAGTTGACGAAGGTGCCCTCTTTCTCCAGAAATGTCGTGCCGGGCAGGACGACGTCGGCGAGTTCGGCGGTGGGATTCATGAAGATCTCCTGCACCACCAGAAAGTCCAGCTTCTGCAGGGCGCCGACCACGTGCGTCGTGTCCGGATCGGATTGGGCGACGTCCTCGGCCATGATGTACATGGCTTTCAGCGTGCCTGCGTGGGCGGCATCGAACATGTCCGGGATGCGGAGGCCGACGTTGTCAGGCGGTTCCATACCCCACGTGGCGGCATGTTCGGCGCGTGCCTGCGGATCAGTGACAGGGCGGTAGTCGGAGAACACATTCGGCAATGCGCCGACATCGCTGGCGCCCTGCACATTGTTCTGCCCACGAATGGGGCAAGTGCCTGCTCCGGGGCGACCGATATTGCCCGTCATGACGGCCATGTTGATGAGTCCAAAGACCGTGTTCGAACCGTGGCCGGCTTCGGTGACACCCAGACCCCAAAGAATCTGGCAGGCTGAACCGGCTGCATACAACGCCGCAGCCTGGCGGATGAGATCGGGATCTACGGCGGCGATCTCCGCTGCCCATTCGGGAGTGCACTCCATTACAGTTGCTGTGACATCGTCGAGGCCTTCGGCACACCGCTCGATGAAATCGGTGTCGATGTGGCCGTTGTTGATCAACTCCCGTTGCATGGCGTTGACGACGGCGACATTCGAGCCGGGACGCAGCGGAATGTGGACATCGGCGAGGCGGGCAAGTTCGGTATTGCGTGGGTCGAGAACGATGAGTTTGCAGCCGCCGAGTACGGCCTGTTTGATCTTGGCGCCAAACACCGGGTGCGCCTCTGTCGGGTTGGCGCCGACGATCATGATCACATCGGAGTCGAAAACATCCTGGAAGCTGTTGGTGCCGGCGCCGGTACCCAAGGCCTGACCGAGGGCGTAAGCCGACGGCGAGTGGCAGACGCGGGAGCAGTTGTCGATGGAGTTGGTCTGCAGTGCGACGCGAGTCAGCTTCTGCATCAGGTAGTTTTCTTCGTTGGTGCAACGTGACGACGAAATGACGCTCACCGAATCGGGGCCGTGTTCTTTGGCAATGCCACCGAGTTTGGCCGCCACCAGATCCAGTGCCTCGTCCCACGTCGCTTCGCGGAA
Source organism: Candidatus Latescibacterota bacterium (assembly GCA_003529325.1). Taxonomy (GTDB): domain Bacteria; phylum Latescibacterota; class UBA2968; order UBA8231; family UBA8231; genus UBA8231. The sequence continues at coordinate 28,477 of DPVW01000239.1, forward strand.
CTGCCCGTCCTGCTTGATAAGGGGCACCTTGAGTCGGTCAGCGGAGTGGGCGAACTGGTGTGCGAAGCGCCCCTTCACGCAGGTATGACCGTTGTTGGCTGAGCCCGTCTTCGACGGGGTGATATTGACGACCTCGTCATCCTTGGTGTGTACGTCGAGCGCACAACCGACGCCACAATAAGAACAGGTCGTCGTCGTGGTCTTATCCGGGAAACCAAAGTTGCGGGTCCCGGGTTCCTCGAGGGCGGCGACGGGGCACTCGAAGACGCACTGTCCGCAACTGACACAGTTGGCTTCCTCGAAACCGGTATCGTTGCCGGCGATCACTTTCGTGTCGTAACCGCGGCCTGACATCTGCAGAATGAAGGAGCCCTGGACCTCGTCGCAGGCGCGCACGCAGCGGGCGCAACCGATGCACTTGTCCATCTCGACTTTGATAAAGGGATGGGTGTCATCATCGGCTGGGTGGTGGACGCGCGGGTTCTCGTAGCGTGGCGTACGCAAACCGACCTGTTGTGCCAACGATTGTAGCTCGCAGCGGCCATTGGCGGTACAGTCCAGGCACTCCAGCGGATGGTCGGAGACGATGAGTTCGGTGATGTTGCGTCGCAGCCGACTGATCAACGGCGATGACGTCTTGTAGGCGGCACCATCGGCGACGGGCGTGTGGCAGGAGGCGACGGGTTTGCGGCCCTCCACTTCGACCAGGCATGTGCGGCAAGCGCCATACGGTTTCATGCGATCGGAATAACACAAAGTCGGCACCGACTTGCCGATGGACTTTATCGCGTCCAGGACGGTGCTGCCTGCGGCGATTTCGACCGGTCGGCCATCGACGCTGACGGTGACGCGGTTGGGCGCCGGTTCTTCCGCCTTCTGCCGTTCACGCAGAATCGCCTGGCCGATCTCGACGGCGCTCCTCGTCTGCTGCTTGAGTTCGTGGGTACCCTGAATGATGGACATGGTCGGAAAAAATCCTTACTCCGTCGGCTCGCGACGGTAGCGGTCCAGCTCTTCGGGAAAATGCTCGATGATGGACTCGATGGGCGCCGGGGTCATGCCCCCCATGGCACACAAGCTGCCGTATTTCATCGTTTCGCACAGATCGCTCAGCAATTCGAGTCGCTGGTCGGTGACTCCTGTCTCGATCATCTGGTCGAACAACTCCGTGCCGCGCACGGCACCGATGCGGCAGGGAAAGCACTTGCCACAACTCTCGACGGCACAGAAATGGAACAGGCCGCGACCGATCTTGACGAGGTCATCTGCCTCGGAGTACACGACGATGCCACCGTGACCGAGCAGGGCGCCGACAGCGGCCATGGCTTCGAACTCGAGTGGCGTGTCGAGCAGGGACTCGGGGAGCAGGCCCCCGAGGGGGCCACCGACCTGCACCGCTTTCAACCTTTGTCCATCGGCCATGCCACCGGCCAGATCGAAGATGACCTGCCGTAACGTGGTGCCCAACTCGATTTCGTAGATACCGGGGCGCGCGACACGGGTGTTCAGGCTGAGGACCTTCGTGCCCCGAGAGGTAGCACTGCCGAGGGCGGCATATGCCGCACCGCCATGTTCCATGATCCACGGAAGTGTGTGGATGGTCTCGACATTGTTAACCGCCGTGGGGCAGCGCCACAAACCTTCTTGCGCCGGGAAGGGTGGGCGTGTGCTGACCAACGCCGGCAGGCCTTCCAACGAGCGCAACAGACTCGTCTCTTCACCGCAGATATAGGCGCCCTGGCCACGAACCACCGTGATGTCGCAGGTCTCGAGCAGGCCCGCTGCCCGGGCTTCGGCAACGGCCGCCTCCAGCACCTGCCGCGCTTTCGGGTATTCCAAACGCGCGTAGATATAGGCGTGCTGGGCGCCGGTGGCATGGGCGGCGATCAACACACCTTCGATCTGCGTGTGCGGGTCGCGCTCGATGAGTTCCTTGTCGATGTAGGAACCGGCGTCCCCTTCGTCGAAGTTGACGACGACGAAACGTCGACCGGAGCCGTCCGGGGCGACACTGTCACGGACCGTCTGCAGTTTGATGCCTGTGGGAAAACCGGCACCACCACGACCACGTAGTTGGCTGGCCTTGATCTGATCGACGACAGCCTGTGGTTCCATGGCCCGGGTCTTGTCCAGCGCTGCGTAGATCCCCTGTGCCCTGGCGGCATCGAGAGCGGTGACGGTTGACCCCATGTGTCGTAGTACCACACACGGCTGCCCTGCTGCCGGCGGAAACAGGCTGTTCGTCGGTTCCTGAAGGGTGTGATTGTTTTCATCTCGCACGTGCGCCAGGACGGCGTCAACGGCTTCTGGGTCAGCCAGACTGACGGGTGTGTCGTCGACCATGGCGTTTGGTCCCAGGCCACAGTAGCCGAGACAGGCAACGTGTTCGAGTCGGGCGCCCGAGGCCGCAACTTCGCCAGGCTCGATACCTAACTGCTGGCTGCACCGCTGGAGAATCCTGTCGCAGCCAGCGGCGCGGCAGGCTTCGCCGATGCAGATCTTGAGTGTGTGTTTGGCTGGTTTCTCCTGAGACAACTCGTCGTAGAATTTGGCCGTGGCCCGCACCAGTGATGGTGGCAGGTTGTGTGTTTCAGCGAGTTGCTCGATGTCGTTGTCAGCGACAAACCCCTGGCGCTCATGGATGCGGGCCAGTTCGTCGTAGACGGTCTGGCCCTCACCGAGGAATTTGTTCTGCAGGGCGATCAGGTTGCCAGACATAGAGTCCCCAAGGATACCGGTTTGGGGGCCGCGGCTCAAGCAGGGGCTACCCAGCGCAGGGCGAACAGGGTGGCCCGCTCCAGGTGCAAGCGTAGCATATAATCCCCGGGCGCCAGATCGGTCAGTTGTCGCTGCTGCCACCGCACCCCGTGACGCAGGGAATCCCCACGGACAGGGACCGCATCCTGGCAGGTGAAACCGGGAACACGCCGACCTGCTGCATCCAGGACTTCAACACGGATGCTGCCTGCGGAGGCATCGGCGTTCAGCTCAACCGCACGGACCTGCGCCAACGAGGTCTTTTTCAGGGTGACCTGACCGACACCTTCCACCGGCTGTCGCTGCGTGACCAGATCGGTTCGGTCCAGAGGCTGGATGCCGGCGAAACGATCTCGCCGCAAGGTGGCCAGACCGATTCCGGAAACATGGCGTCGGTCGTCGGCAGAGGTGGCGCCTGCCGAATAACCGCCGTAGTAGAAGCGCATTTCGTCGGCGAGCATGACGGGCGTCGAATTGGTGAAGATCGAGCCACCTTCGAACGTGCCGGCTGCGCCACGGGGTAGGAAGAACTCGTCGCGAAAGGGGCGCTGCCAGTTGCGGCCATCACGGCTGAGCATGAGTTCCACATCGATCACCCCACCGCCGACGGCGCGATCGAGAACCTGGTTGAGGCAGATGTAGACGCCTTCGTGATAGAACACGGGAGTGGTGTGAAATTCGACGTGAAGTGGATCCTCGTCGTCGGGGGCACAGACCAGTTCGGGTGTCGACCAGTCGAGAAAGTCGGCACTCTCGGTGCGCCCCATGGCATGTTTCCACGCCATGCGACCATCGGGCCCGTCGATCCACATCTTGCCGTACCAGACATACCGCTCGAGCACGGGGTCGAAGAAGACGTCTGTCGCATCACTCATCGACAGTGGCACCGCCCAGGCACGATCGGTCTGTGTCGTCAGGGGGACCTCGTCACCACTGCTGCCATAGGCGATCGCTGACAGCGGCGCCCGCGGGTGTTTCGTCCAGTGGATGCCATCCGGTGAAAAGGCGACGCACAGGCCGGGTCGCTGCCCGGCGTCGGTCTCCGTCCAATCGAAATACGCCATGCGGTAATGGCGGTCCGCATTCGGTTCATGGACATCGACAAGGACGGAACAGCAGTACCGAGACGAATGTCCACCACTGCCCAGCAACACGATGTTGGTTTGTGCCCGGTCGGCGAAAGGGAACAGGTCGAGCTCAGGTTTGTGGAAGTGGATGCCGTCATCGGACTCGGCGTAACAGACAACACAGCCGAAACGCCGGTCCTGCAGATCGCCTTCGTAGTAGGACTGATACCAGAGCTGGTATTTGCCCGTGTCCGGATCGTGGTAGATGCTGTTCCACGCCAGTGCCATCTCCCAAGGTTCGGTGGGCGCCACCAGTGGATTGGCCCCGTGGCGCACCGGCCTCTGGAATACACGACGTGTGCCGGCGCGGTAGAGGACGTGGTCATCGTCGATGAAGAGCCACGTGTCGTGCAATCGATCCACGGAGTTGGCCATCACGTCGCCAGGGGTGGCCCACCGGGGATCGTGATCGGTTGGCGGCTGCCATTTCTGGATGCACGTTTGGCGCTGAACGTGGCGGTGAGGTACTCCCCCAGGTGAATCGATCCGGAGATGGTGTCGTCTGTGACCGTGCCGCAAAAAAGAAAGGGCACGTGGTCCCCTGGCTGGCGCGCTGCGCTCTGTAGTTTGACGTCATCCCCTTCGACGACACCTGCCAGTTCGTGGATCGAGAACGCACTCTTGTGAGTGCCTTCGATCCAGTTGCCGTCCTGTCTGATGGCGAGCTGATGTTGACTGCTGCTGCTGTGGTAGTTGACGGTGAGGTCCCATTCGCCAGTCAGATCGACGCTCGCCGGCTGCAGTGCCGTCGAACGGGGCACCCGGTTTTCGGTGAGGATGGCGTGAACTCTGTCGGCGACAACGACATCGTTGCCTTGTTGCATCTGACTCGGTGTGATGCGGACGGAGGCGTTGCCATCGTCGTCACCACTGCCGACGGCGACCCTGGGCGCAATTCTGGCGAAGTCCTCGGCGACCTCCGCCCCCGTGATGTGCAACTGATCCGGATTCCAGCTGATCGTCAACGAGGGTGCGCGGTTGTTGAGTCCCGTCGGGTCGCCGACCTGTGTGCTGACGCCCGGGGTGTCGCTGAGGCGCTGTGAGATGGTCTCCAGGCGCTCGAGCCAGCTCTGCCACTCGGCGTCATGGTCGCGGGTCACCCAGGCCTCCACGGCGGCGAGCATGCCCACCATCTCCTCCTTGCCGATCTTGTCGTCGCGCCCTGGACCATGATGCGGCGAGCTGGCCTGCCACGCCGACATGAGGATGTCTTTGCGTCCGAGCACAAGTCCCGCACACTGTGGTCCGCACAGGGCTTTGCCACCGCTGTAGGCGACAATAGTGGCGCCCTGCTCCAGGTGGATGTTGGGGATGGTGAGATTCTCCGCGGCGGCATCTACCAGAATGGGGATGTCTCTGGGATTGGCGATGCCGGCGATTACCTCAAGTGACAACGGTTGGTCCTTTGCGGAGCCGCCGCCCGTGGTCAGATAGATCATCGCCGTGCGTGGGTTGATGGCCTGCTCCAGCTCATCCGCCGTCTCTACCATGACGATGTCGACGCCCACATTGCGCACCGCATGGTCGTAGACGTTGCGCGAGTATCTGGGCACGATGACTTCCGTCTTGTCGAGTCCCCTCAGGTCCGGCACGCGAACCAGTTTCTCCGGATCACCACCGGTCACACAGGCCGTGGTCACATGTTTGATACCGGCGGCACAACCTGAAGCGATGAGACCCCATTCCGCGCCGGTGATGCCGGCGAGTCGTTCGCCCAGGGCTGTCGCGAGTTCGTCGTATTGCACGAAGAATCCTGAAGCGGCATCCATCGCTTCCAATACTTCCGGACGTTCAACGGATCCACCGATGATGGTGAATGTGCCCCGACAGTTGATGATGGGCTCGACACCGATGGCCTGGTAGACGTTCTGGTCAGCTGGTCTGTTTTTGAGGAAGGGGATGACGGACAGATGTTCCACGGGGACTCCAGGGCAGGAGGGATCTCAGGGGCAAGTGGTTCGTTGAATTGGTGTAGGAGTAAGGCGGATTGTGCTGCTGTAAGCAAGGTGGAGCGATCGCAGAAGTGTGTGCCCCTGCCAATGACCCTATCGTTGTAACACCTCGACAACACCATCCCAACAACGGAGCGTTGCTGACCATGTCTCCAGCGAAAAAGCCCACAATACGAAAGAAAGCCTCCGCCTCCCGAGATCTGGCAAGCAGCACCGATGTGCCGCGCAAGTTCCAACAGCAAACCCCCGCCTACAATCACACCCGCATGGAAGCCATGATCCCCATGCGGGATGGTGTGAAGCTGAACACGATCATCATGATTCCGAAGGATGGCGCGGGCAAGATGCCGATGGTGTTGACGCGCACACCATACAACGCCTCCCGTCGTGCAGCGCGCACCGACAGTCCCGATATCGCCATGGCGCTGCCCGCCGCCGACGAGGCACTTGTGCGGGACGGTTACATCCGCGTCTACCAGGATGTGCGCGGTCGGTTCGGCTCCAAGGGTCGGTATGTGATGACGGTGCCTACGCTGGGTCCCTTCAACTCCGGCAAGGTCGACCAGGTGACCGATGCGTGGGATACGATCGAGTGGCTCGTCGCCAATGTGCCTGACAACAATGGTCGAGTCGGTACCACCGGTGTGTCATACGACGGTTTCCTCACCCTCATGTCGTTGCTCGATCCGCACCCGGCGTTGCACGCGGCGGTACCCGTCAACTCCATGGTCGACTCCTGGCTTGGGGATGACTTCTATCGGCATGGTGCGTTCCGCACGGTGATGCTGGAGTATGTCTATCGCCAGACGTCGAGTCGCAATGCCAGTCACGGGATCCCCTGGGGCTATCACGACTTCTACAGCGCTGTGCTGGAGGCGGGTTCTATCGGCGAACTGGGCCGCCGTTACGGCGCCGACAAGCTGCCCGCCTGGAATCGTCTGCTCGAGCACCCCGCCTACGACGACTATTGGCAGGACCAGGCGGTGCACGAGCTGTTGGAAAAAGCGCCCCGCAAGGTCCCCGTGCTCAACGTGCATAGTCTGTTCGACCAGGAGGATATGTATGGTGCCGTGTTATCCCATGAGGTGATGGCTCGCCGGGATCGCTCCGGGGGAAAAACACACCTCGCCATCGGACCGTGGTGTCATGGTCAAGCAACGGGGGACGGTTCCGAACTTGGCAGTCTCAAGTGGGGGGCGGACACGTCCCTGCAGTTTCGTGAGCGCATGCTCAAGCCATTCTGGGATCAACATCTTAAACGGGTGAAACCGGCAGAGACGCTGCCACCGGTGCTGGCCTTTGAGACGGGTAGTAATGGCTGGCACAGCTACGATAGCTGGCCACCGGCGGGCAATCCCGAGCGTTTGTATCTGCAGCGCGGAGGCGGGCTGGACTTCAAACGACCCCGCAAGGGGGAGGGCTGCACGGAATACGTCTCCGATCCGGCCAAACCGGTGCCCTATCGCGTGCGGCCCATCGTACCCTCCTTCGGTGGCCAGGGCTCGACATGGCGGCGTTGGCTGGTCGACGATCAGCGGCCCTTCGCCGACCGCACTGATGTCCTCGTCTTTGTCGGCCAGCCTCTGCAGAAGCCCCTGAGACTTGCCGGCGAGGTCGCTGCGACTTTGTTCGCCTCGGCGACGGGCACCGACGCGGATTGGGTCGTCAAGCTCATCGATCTGTATCCGAATGAGGTGCCATCACAGCCTGAACTCGGCGGTCACCAGTTCATGATCTCCGGTGACATTCTGCGTGGCCGGTATCGCGAGAGTTATTCAGAGGCGCAGCCCATTCCACCCGGCCAGGTGCTCCCGTACCGCGTCGTGATGCCCCACGTGCATCACACATTTCTACCGGGTCATCGGATCCTGGTGCAAATCCAGAGCTCCTGGTTTCCCCTGTGCGATCGCAATCCGCAGACCTTCGTCGACAACATCGCGTGGGCACAGCCGGAAGACTTCTGTACGTCGATCCACGCCATCCACCATGCCGCGGATGCAGCGAGCTTCATCGAGTTGCCCGTGCAGGCCAAGACTACGGCTGGCGGTGGATCAAAAAGACGGCGCCACAAATGATGAGACCGCCCAATATGGACATGGACAGATTGCCAGGAATCTGCAGTCCCAGACCGGGCGCGACGGCGTCGATACCGACCTGCAACACGACGGTGAAGAGTACGAGAGTGAGGAACAGCACCGAACAGCGGGAGGCGCCGATATGTTTCATCGCCACGTTGTAAGTGACCCAGGAGATGCCCAGAAACAGACCGCGCACAAACAGCAGTAGTGCCGCCAAGCCACCGGCGTCAGCGATCGTATTCAGCGAGACGTCCTCGACAAGCGCGACGGGTGTCAGCAGGGCGGCACCCAGCAACAGACCGAAACCGGTCACGAGTTGACCATCCTGGCGGTCCACAAGGGATTTCAGCAGGATGATGCCGACAGAGAAGGAGAGGACGGCCCCGAGGCTCATCAACTCGCCCAGGCCGAACTGCAGGTTGAAGGCAGCGGTGTCGAAGTTGACGACTGTGGCACCCAGAAGTGCCAGGCCCAAAGCCAGCCAGTGACGCCGCGTCCAGCGCTCGCCGAGAAAGATCACGGCCAGGGCGACGATCAAGACCACCTCCAGTCGTCCCAGTAGCGTCGTCTTGGTCGAGCCGATGAGATCGACCGCCTTATATAGTAACAGGAAGGCAGCGGCAAAGGTCGCACTCGAGGCAACGAGCAGGCGGAACCAGTCTGCCAGCGGCCACACACGCCAGCCACGCGAGCCCTGAAGCTTCGAACTCAACAGCAGAAAAAGGCCACCCACCAGATTGGCCTGAATCGCGATACTGAGCACAGAAATCGCGTAGGCGCGCAGCAGGACTTCAGTCAGGATCAGGCCTGCCGCCCCGGCCAGGGCGGAGATCAGCACGTAGAGGGTGTAACGATATTCCAGCGTCATCGGCTCGCAGCGGGTGTGTGTGTTGCCGGCGGCCACGCCGGACGTTGACGAATCGACCACGTACATTCTGTACCACAAAGGCGTAGCCATGCTTGGAGAAGAGGTTGGTCGACAACAGCATCTCATCGGTAGTCGGAACCTGCACTCCCAGCTGCTCAACGACACCGTACCGCTCCTGCGAACCGGTTGTCTTCGCCCACAGAATGGAGCCCTGCAGCAGGCAGACAACGACAACGAGACGGAGGATGCAGGTCATCGGTTTATCGATCCCAGGGGAAGGTGAAGGTCGGTTGCCGCGAAAAGCGATCTTGCGAGATGGTTAGGCGCCCACCCGAACCGGGTGCCAGACGTACGGTGAAAGCGGACCCATCTCCGGGCACGTCCACCTGCGCCCCACCCTCCACGGCGACGTTGCCCATCTTGTGCTCACTGTAGGCGCCGCCCTGAACGACGACGTGTCGTTCCCGCACGGGGTCGAGGTTGACGAGTTGTACCGTGACCTCATCATCACTCATGTGCTCGACGAGGGCTGCGACGTCCTCCGGCAGACCGGCGCGCCGCTTCTGCGCGTCGAAGTACCGGAGGCGACAGTGCAGTGTGTGGGCGGAGCGCCCAACGGGAATGCCACCGAGCATCAGCCGCACAAGGCCCTCCGTCACGGCGGGATTGATCGAATTCATATCATCGGACAGACGGGTGTCGGGCGCTGTGTCGTCAGCAGCCATGCGCGACATGCGATCGCGCAGCTGACCGAGTCCGCGCTCGAGCTCATCTTCTGGATAGGTGGGGTTGTCCCCCCCGAGGAACTGCACCCACTTGTCGCCGGCAACACGCTGCCGGTCCGTGTCGCTCTGCGACCAGTACCAGACGTCGTGAGCACCCGGTGAAAAGGGACGCGGCCGGAAATCGTACCAACCGTCGGCGCCGTGCATGTGGGGATACACCGTCTTGCCGTCTTCTTGTTTCGCATTCTCGTTAACCTTGTCGAGCACACCACGCCAGGTGTCGACGTAGGAGGAATCTCCGGTGAGCAGTAGACCGTGGCCGAAGCCGTAGTGGGCGCGGGAATAGCAGGCGGGACGATTCGCCTTCTGTCCGGTCTGCGGCACGGTAACGGTGAAACCCCAACCGTAACAGCCCCCCCACCAATTGCCGTCAGCGGCGCCACCGATGCTGCCGTCGAGACCGATGTTGGAGGGGATGATGCCGCCATTGTCGTCGGTGCGCTGCATCCACGCATCGACATAGTCAACGACCCAATTCCGGTAGTGCTCTTCCCCGGTGATCATGTAGGCCACCACACCCAGGTGTGTTGCTTCAAGGTTGAGCGGACAGTCGCCAACGACGTCGGTGTACTCCTCGAAGTGGGCGAGCATCTCACCAAAGGTTCGTTCGCCGTGACCGGGGCCGAAGCGTCCTTCGATCTCGATGGGGTCCCCCGCCCAGTCGAGGCCGGTTGCCTTGCGCATCAGAGGGCCGCGAGAGCCATTGAACATGGAACGGATGACGCGGTGTTCGGGATCGTAGTTCGGGGTGGCCTTGTCGGTACCGTCATACATGGCTGCCCAGCGCCGGAAGCGCCGTTCGTAGTTGTCGTCGTATGGATCGCTCAGTCCGTACAACAGGCTGATTAAAATATTGAGTTGATT
>DPVW01000239.1:39310-39503 GCA_003529325.1 Candidatus Latescibacterota bacterium
GTCTTGGCCTTGGTGTACTGATCGATGTGGCCTTCAAAACCGACGCGGAACAAGTCGAGGATGTCGTCCGGTGCACCCAGCGCATGCAGGATCGTCCAGTTCAACTGGTTCTCGGCGGCATCATCGGGGCCGTCATCACCGCCCCAGCGTGGCACGCACAACAGGTGGCCGTTTGAGGCATCGAAGTATTTGT
>DPVW01000357.1 GCA_003529325.1 Candidatus Latescibacterota bacterium
CGAGGTCCGGCCGGATATCCGGTAAGGGCACCCGTGGAGGCGACGATCCGGTGGCAGGGATAGAGGATTGGCAACGGATTCTGTGCCGCAGCATTGCCAATGTCCCGGGTTCGACTCACGGCCAAGGCGCAGGGCAAACTCGCCGTAGGTCTCGTACTCGCCATAAGGGATATCGCCCAGCGCCGCCCAGATGCTGCGTTGAAAATCGGTGCCGATGTTGACTGGCAACTCGACGTCAAATTGAGTCGGCTTGCCAACAAAGTAGGACATGAACTTGGCGATGATTTCCTGGCCCTCTGGATGGGGCGGCAGGAAGCGACGTACGGTGACGCGGCGCTCCTCTGGGTCGTGGGGGCCGATAACGATGTCGATCACCGTTTCCTCATACCAGCAGACTCGAACTGTCCCGATGCGTGATCACGTCCGTCGATGCGGTGAGGGTGTTGTTGACCTCGTCGTAAAACTTCGGACGATAAAAGCCCTCGTTCCCCGGGTCGCTCACGTCGTCCCTCCGTCCTCGACACCCTCGGGCGCAAGATGGTCTTTCAGTTGTTGTGCGAGGATGAGACTGAAGCCCTTGACGCTGGCGATTTCATCGACGTCCGCCTGGCGCAAACGGCGCATGGAGCCGAATTGCTGTAACAAAGCCTGGCGTCGTTTGGGACCGATGCCGGGAATCTTGTCCAATCCCGAGGACAAGGTGCGCTTGCCACGCAATTTGCGGTGGTAGTTGACGGCAAAGCGGTGCGCTTCATCACGCAAGACCTGCAGCATTCGCAGGCTGGCCGAGGCGCGCGGCAGGATCAACGGTTGGGACTCGTCGGGACGGAAGATCTCTTCCAGTCGTTTGGCGAGACCGACGACGGGAACGGAATGAATCTCTAACTCGTGAAGGGCTGCCAGAGCACTGGACAACTGACCTTTGCCACCGTCGATCATCAGCAGGTCGGGATAGGCCTCGCCGCGCTCTCGCAGCCCGCGGAACCGACGTGTCACCACCTCATGGATGCTGGAAAAATCGTCCGGGGCGCCGTCGCTGCTGCGTATGCGGAAGTGGCGGTATTCACTGCGACGGGGCTTGCCGTCGATCATCACCACCAGCGAGCCCACCGTCTCCGAGCCCTGGAAATTGGAGATATCCACGCCCTCGATCCGGCGTGGCGGTTCGTCGAGGCTGAGGTCCCGCTGTAAGGAGGTCACCGACTGCGGAATCTTCCCCTTTTGCGCTTCGCGTTGGAGCCGACGTTCCTCGAGCAGGTGCTGAGCATTGCTGTCTGCCATATCCTGGGTTCGTGCCTTGAGGCCGCGCTGGTAGGCGGCGACTTCCACACGAGGGCCCTCCCCCTTACTCGTGAGCCAGTCCGCAATCTCCTGGGCGTCGGGTAGTGCCTGGCTGACGTGGACCTGGCGAGGGATGAAATCGGTCTGCAGGTAGAACTGGCGCAGAAAGGCAGACAGGATCTCGGCGTCGGTGGACTCCATCGCCCCACCGAGGAAGTGGTGTTTCTCGTCGAGTACACGCCCCTCGCGGATCTCGATGACCGTGCAGCAGGCCTCGTCATCATGCCGTGCCATGCCCACGACATCACGGTCGACCTGCTCCTCGAGAACCATCTTCTGCCGTGATCTATAGTGCTCGAGTGCCCGGATCTGATCCCGGTGCCGGCCAGCCTGTTCAAAACGCTGCTCCGAGGCAGCTTCACGCATACGCTCCGTCAGCTCCCGAATCACGCCCGACTTGTCACCCCGAAGGAAGCGAATCGCATGCTCAACGGTGCGCCGATACTGCTCCTGGCTCACCAGGTCCTCACAGGGGCCTTCGCAGCGCCTGATCTGAAACTCCATGCACAATTTCACCTTCGGATCGGGCAGATGGTAGCGGCAACTGCGTACAGGGAAGACCTTGTGCATGACATCGAGCATCGTCCGCATGTGGCGGGCGCTACTGTATGGTCCGAGGTATCTGGATCCGTCGCGCTCCACGTCCCGGGTCCAGAACATGCGCGGATACGGTTCGGCGGTGATCCGAATGAATGGGTATTTCTTGTCGTCCTTGAGATTGATATTGTACCGTGGGTGATGTGCCTTTATCTGCGTCGCCTCAAGGATCAGCGCCTCCTGCTCCGTCTGCGTCACGATATAGTCGATGTCGGCAACACGGCTGGTCAGAGCCGTGAATTGCGGACGCCCGTCGAACGCCCCAGGCTGGAAATAAGACCGCACGCGGCTGCGCAGACTCTTGGCTTTGCCTACATAGAGGATCTTGCCGGCCTCATCGCGCATGAGGTAGACTCCTGGCTGGCTTGGCAGCGCATCGAGTTTGAGCCGGAGAGGGCTAGCGGGCAGATCGGTCAATTTGCTCGTCGGGGGCGTTCGAATAGTTGGATACTGAATGGCGTAATTCTATAGTTTCCTACAAGATACCCGTTAAGATAACCATCACATCTGAGGTGCGTCCACCGTACTTGTATCAGGATCTGACGACCGGTGATAGAGGTCACTGGTCTGGCCGTAAACTTGAGGTACATTAGGGCGCTATGAATCCGTACAGCGTTGCTCACGCGAGTTTTGTCGATACCATACAAGTAGCCGCAACCCTGTAGTCAAATCAGAAGGCCACAAGGTTATGCTGAAGAAATTCCTGCCATTCTCCATCGTTGCCATGTTCCCTGCCAGGCCTTCACCGACGTGCGAAAACTG
>DPVW01000495.1 GCA_003529325.1 Candidatus Latescibacterota bacterium
ATTGCCTCCGCCTGTCGGGCTGCCGCCCAGCCTGTAGCCGAAGGATCTGTGCCAAAGGCGAGTGGGCCGCCGGCACCCTCGTGTTTTAGAAATAGGTAGGCGGAAAAGTCTACCCGGTCGCGCGCCCTGCCCCCAAGCAGGTCGACCACGGGGCGGTCCGTCGCTTTCCCGACAAGGTCGAGGCACGCAACTTCAAGGGCTGAGAACATGTGGACCAGCAGGCGCTGATCCCACGGCTGCAGACCCCGCCGGTCTCGAGCATCTTCACCGAAACTGTCCCGTAGAGATCGCTCGAGCCCCGTCAGGGCATACGGATCCTGTCCGACGACGACATCGATGGCCTCCTGTAAGGCTTTCGTCGTCGCATCACTGCCGGGAATCTCACTGATACCAGAGATGCCATCATCACTGATCAACTCAACGATCGTACGCAGAGCGTAAGGGGCATGCAGCCCTGCAGCGTTGCGCAAAGGGGGATCACCAACGGCGATGGGTGTGACCAACATTTCAGCGATGCGCACGAGTCCGTTACTCCGCGGTAAGGAATGATTTCATGGGGGAGGAAGAGGAGTGCAAAGTTTGTTACCTTTGTGTGTGGAACGCAACCGATGAAAATCCCTGCTGGCCTCCTCTTCCTGATTGTGTTGCTCGTGCTGCTCGCCGCGCTTGTTGGTGGCCAGATTTGGGCGATGACGGGTTCGATCGCATGGGACTGTGTCGCCGCTGTCGCTAGTGCCGGGTTGTTGGGGCTGTGTGTCCGCTTTTTGATACATCGGCTGGCTACTGGTGGAAGACGATTTTTCGGTGAATATTAGGGCCCCATTGAGGAGGGAGAGTTCACCGATGTGGCGCAGGTCGTTTCCGACAGTGGGGCGCGTGGCAAGGTTCGTCATGGCACACAGGATCGCCCGGAACGTGTCGCCGGATCGGTGCGCTCCTTGTTGACCCACAGCGGCAGGCAGAAAGGAACCAACCGGTGAGCAAGACATCCGGCGATGCTGGCGTCAGGGGCAGATTACGGAAACTCGGTTTGAGCCGCCGCCCGGCGGAGGAACTACTGCCAGCGGCAACAGTCCGGTGCCGAAGACCGGGGCCAAGATGCAAGGGACCGAGTTGATGGGCACGATCCTCAACGGGGCCGATCTACTCGACGTCGAGGGTCTCACCGTCAGCCAGCTGGCCGAGACTGAGACCGACGACGCAACGATCAGACCTCTCGATCTTGAATAGAAAGGAAACGTGCTGTTGATCGTCCCTTTGCGCGCGCTGGTCACAGCATTGGTGCTGGTTGTTGTCGCGTTAGCGCCGGCGTGGCCTGTCGATGAAGTCCTGATGCTGACGCCCGCGATCGCCGTGCAGTTCGCCATGGACCACCAGGAATCCATCGGCATGGCACACGCCGATGCGCTGTCGGCTCAGGCGGGTGTGCGAGAATCTCGAGCCGATGGGCTCCCCGATGTGGCGGCGGGTTTCAGTTACGACCGCAATTGGCTATTGCCGACGATCCTATTCAACAACACCGCCGCGAAGATCGGCAGTGACAACGAGCTTTTGGGTCAGGTGCGTTTCAATCAACCCCTGTATACGGGGGGTCTGGTGAGTGGGTCGTTGCAGTCGGCGCGGGCTCGCGTTGTCGTGGCACGCGAGGCTGAGCGTCAACTGCGCCAGACCATCTCAGCACAGGTGGAGACGATCCTGTACGATTGTCTGTTGGCAAAGGAGCTGGCTCGCGTACAGCAGCTCTCCCTACAACGGGCTCGTGCCAATCGTAGTCAGGTCAACGCCCTCCGCAAGGCGGGCCGAGCGACCCGTTTCGAGTGGATCCGTGCGGCTGTGCAAGTCACGACCGCCGAATCGGATTCTATCGAAAGTGCCAACGATCTGGCGCTGGCAAGAATCGATCTGAAAGATGCCATCGGCATGGATCTGGCACAATCGATCGCCATCGACGATGGCTTTCGATCAACGTCGGTGCTGCCCCTCGACAAGGGTGCCCAGATTCTGGTCCAAGAGGCCTTGAAAAACCGACCGGAACGACTGCATCTGGCGGCCCTGGCCGATGGCCACAAAGGGGAGGAGCGTGTTGCCAGAGCGGGGAAGCGTCCTCGTCTCGATCTGGTAGCCCTGGGCCAGGTGCAATTCGAAGATGACTCTTTCGCGCAGTTCACTGAAGGTGACGAGTGGCGACGTAGTTGGTCCACCGGACTCGCCCTGCAGATCCCCCTGTTCGACGGGATGCGTTCAGGCGCTCGGGTCGCTCAGGCGCGTCAGGCGCGTCGACGGGTCCAGCTGCAGGCCGAGCAGTTGGACCGGGCCATCAGACGTGAAGTCTATCGCGCCTGGATGGACGTCGACGAAGCCAGCCAGCGACTGCACGCCAGACAAGGTTCTGTCGAGCAGTCCCAGCTGGGACTTGAGGACGCTGTCGCTCGCTACCGCACCGGAGCGGGGACCCAGCTTGAAGTCCTCGATGCTGAGCTGACTCTGCAGCAGGCAGATTCTGAACACGCCCGTGCGCGCCGTGACAAGGCGGTTGCCCTGGTTGAACTGGAGCGGTCCGTAGGTGTGTTGGGCGAAAATGGCGACGACTGATAACATCCTCTTGCGACGGGGGACGCCGGCCGAGGCTGGCCTGGATCCCCTGCGCCTGAACAGCGTCTGGGAACTGCTGGAAGGATGGACTCGAGAGGGCCTCGTACCGACAGCGACAATCGCCGTGGCCCGGGAGGGTGTTCAGCTTGAGACTCGAGCCTTCGGCTCCGCCAGCAGAAACGGTCTTCCAGCCCTCAGAGCCGGATGGAGTTTTTCTTGTGGCATCGGTGACGAAGCCCGTAACCGCGATCGCTCTGATGCAGCTCGTTGAGCGCGGTCTGCTGTCTCTGACCGATCCCGTTCAACGATACATCCCCGAATTTTCGGGCCCGGGAAAAGAGCTGATTCGT
>DPVW01000182.1 GCA_003529325.1 Candidatus Latescibacterota bacterium
CCTGCTCTCAGGTGATCCGCACACCTTCCGTATCGAGGCGTTGCCACTTACCGATCGCCCTCGACGTAAAGGTCGCAGCGCGGTGCTCGCCTTCATCTACCCAGACTAATCCGGCTCATTCACTCCGAGCGGCACAGCATACCGCCATCGACGACGAGAGACGTGCCCGTGACGAAGCTGGCTTCGTCGGAGGCCAGATATAACACGGCGTTGGCAATGTCCTCGCCGGTGCCCATGCGCTGGGCCGGTACCATCTTCGCATAACGGCGGCGCTCTTTGGCCGACACCTTCTCCTTGTCCCACAGTGGTGTCAGGATGGCCCCCGGCAACACAGCGTTGACGCGGATATCCGGACCAAAATCGATGGCCAGCGTCCGGGTCAGTCCCATGAGGCCCGCCTTGGCCGAGTCGTACGCCGTCGACTTGGCGAAGCTGACCAGAGAATGCACGGAGGCGGTGTTGACGATGGCGCCGCCACCGGTCTTGCGCATTATGGGTATGCCGTATTTGGCGGTGACGAAGACGGACTTCAAGCCGACATTGAGGGTTAGATCCCAATCCTTTTCATCCAGCTCCGTGGCGATGCCGTGGCGGAACCAGATGGCGTTGTTGAAGAGGATGTCGAGGCGCCCATAACGACGCTCCGTGCGCTCCAGCATGCGGCGAATCTGCGCTGTCTTCGATATGTCGGTCTTGACGAAGGACGCCTCGCCGTTGGCAGCGCCGATCTCGGCAACGACGCGTTTGCCATTGGCTTCATCCACGTCGGCGACTGCCACCGAGGCGCCCTCCCGGGCCAGACGCTTGGCGGTGGCCTCGCCAATACCGGAGGCGCCCCCCGTGACGATGGCGACTTTGCCGCTGACGCGGCCTGCTGATGTTGCTGTCATAGGACCTTTCCTGTGTGAGACTGCGTGGATATCGTGGGATCAAGAATGCACCCCGCCTGCACCAGGCGGTCCTGCAAGTCGACGATGGGCACCTCGCGAGAGCCGTAGCCGCCACGGGCGGCGAGGGCCGCCGCCGTGCCCGCCGCCTGTCCCATGCCCATGGCGTTCGCCGTGACCCGGCTCGAGGCCAGGGCTTCAGATGTGGCCGAATGGCAGCGTCCCGCAACCCACAGGTTGTCCACCCCCTGGGGCAGCAATGTTCGATAGGGGATGTCGTAGGGGGGCACCACGGGCTGCTCATGGTAGCCGGCGTCGTCCTGTGGGTGCCGGTCGAGGCGCCAGGCACCGAGGACGATGACATCGTCAAAACGTCGGGCCTGGCGGATGTCGTCGACCGTAAGGGTGACATCGCCGACGATACGGCGCGACTCGCGGGCGCCGGCGGTGGGGCCGCTGGTGAAGAAGTAGGCGTCGGCGAACTCTGGCAACTCCTGCTGCCAGAGCTCGAACATGCGCCAGGCGTCGGCACGACCGCGGATCTCCGCCTGGGTCCAATCCTCCGGATTGGTACAATCCCCGGGCGTGCGCACGGCGTTGAAGTAGATGTCGCGTCCGGAAAAGGTCGCCGGCCAGGGGCCGCCGTACAAGCCGATGCGCCCCGCTGTCCGGGCCCGTTCGAGGACGGCTGCACACTTGCGACGCAATTCGAAGGTGAGTTCCACATAGGCGATGCGGAAGTGCAGCGCCATAGGTTGCAGCGACTCGGCCTGCTCGTAGGGACAACCGGCCCAGGCGGCGACGTCGCCGTCGCCGGTGGCATCGATCACCATCTTCGGGCGGATCGCGACGAGGCCGGCCTTGTTGCTCAGGATCACCGAATCGATGCGGCCAGCCTCGACCAGAACATCGGCGACCTGCGTGTGGAACAACGGATGTACCCCGGCGCCGAGCAGGATTTCGTCCGCCGCTCTTTTGAAGCGCTCCGGGTCGCAGCGCGGGATCAGCCGCTCGGGGTGCTTCTCCACTTCGGTGAAGTCACCATTGACGTTGTAAGCGTGGTCGCCACCGGAGCCGGGGGGGATGACTCCCATGCGCTCGAGCATCTCGAAGACGAGGCCGCCAACGACGGGTCGCCCGGTTTCCTCGTAGACGAAACCGTCGAAGGCGGAGCCGATGACGTTGGTGAAGAAACCGCCGGCGAAGCCCATCCGGTCCACCGCCCACACCGATGCCCCCTGTCTCGCGGCGGAGACCGCCGCGCCGAGCCCGGCCAGGCCGGTGCCACAGACCAGTACGTCCGGTTCGGCGATGACGGGAATCGACTTTGCGTACGTGACACTCGACATGCTGCAAGCTTAAGCCCAGGCGCGGCGTAACGACAGCCCACTTGAGTCGGTGTGGCTCCGAGAGCTTACTTTGATCTGATCGTAAACCGGAACTGGGAGAACAATTGCATGAGTGCACAGATGGAGGGCAGTCTCACGCGGCCGGCACCGACCGGCATCGGTGGGTTGCTGCGCAATATTGGTCCCGGTGTTGTCGTCTCCGGGTCCGTCGTCGGTTCTGGGGAGCTGCTGGTGACGACGCGTATGGGCGCGGACGTCGGCTTCGTCTTCCTCTGGGGCGTCATCGTCGCCAGTGTCGTTAAGTATTTCATCCAGCTCGAGTTGGGTCGTCAGTGTCTGCTACATGACGACACGACGATCGCCGCCCTCGATCGTGTTCCCGGTCCCCGCTTACTGAAGACCTCCTGGGTGGCCTGGTTGTGTGCCATCGGTTACTTCTCGGTCTTTGTAGCGGTCATCGGCATTCTCGGTTCTGTCGGTGGCCTGTTGGCGTCGGTTCTGCCGGCCATCCACTACAAGATCTGGGCGGCTTTCGTGTTCCTTCTCGTTGTCGCCCTGCTGTGGCGTGGGCTGTACCAGGACCTGGAGAAGATGGTGACCGTGCTGGTTGCGGCCTTCAGCCTTGTCGTCATCGGTTGTCTTGCCGTACTACAGGGCACGCCCCACGCCATGGACCTCACCGAGATCGCTTCAGGGTTCACATTCGCCATGCCCCCGGATGGCGCCTTCATCGCCCTCGCCTTGATGGGTTCGGTGGGGGCCACCGCCGTCGAACTGTTCATGTACCCGTACTGGGTGCGTGAGAAGGGGTATCCACGCTTTATCGGTCCCGACGATGGCAGCTCACAGTGGCGGGAACGATATCGTGGTTGGATGCGGGTGTTGGCCATGGATGCCGGCGTCTGCACCGCCATCG
>DPVW01000227.1 GCA_003529325.1 Candidatus Latescibacterota bacterium
TGGTCGGGCCCGGTATCTGCAGGAGGTGGCGACCAGATGGTCTGCCTTCGGTCATAGGGCTACCTCACAGCTGACGAGCCTTCCAAGATTGGGAATTCTCGAGCTCACCGTTTCAACAAGGCCCGAGGTTGAGCAGCGGAGTGACGATTTCTGTGCCAGGCATGGCCGTTGAACACACCGAACGCCCTCCATCTGGGCAACTTCCACACCCGCAGAAAGTTCCAGCCCCCGCTGTTTCAGGTGTTCGTCCATGCTGAAGTAGTCCGCGAAGATGTGCGTTCGCCTACGCAGGCGAGTAAGCCACCCGTCGATTTCAACACGAAGATCGACAACCAGGTTGATAACACCAATAGCTGGTGGAGAGCAAGATCTGCCGGCTGCCGGAGGTGACAGCCTTGGGCGCCAGACCGGGCAGTGCCGCGCGCTCGTGATGGACGGGAAAATCGGCGGAGTAGACCATGAGACCCCGGTTGTCGTGGATGCGAACGTAATTGCCGTGACCGCGCAGAGATCCGTGCAACGACTTCAACACGGCACCATTGTCCATGCGGCAGATGATCGTCGCCGCCGTGTCGGAGAGTTTGGCCGTGCGTGTCTGCGTCGGGTCATCCGTGTCGTAGGGCACAACGAAAGCATTGACCTTCTCCGCTCTTTTCCACGGCCTCGACCAGGGCGACACGCCACAGGAACTCGTCGTAGTCGACGAACGTCGCCACCGAGACGCTCGCCGGCCCGGAGCAGACGCTCCTGCCAGGTGTCACAGAGGGCGACCAGTTCGAGGCCCGAGGCGGTATTGCTGCCGCCCATGCTGAGGCCACGGCCGACGCCGACAACGCCGATGCGAATGGGTCTGCGTGCCATCGAATTTCTCCCAGTGACTGGATTTCGTGCGTGGCAGGAGCTGTATTAGCCGTGCAAGATCGGGTGTCCCTTGCCGTAGAACCAGATCGCGTCGATCCCCCATGACAGACCCACCCCCAGAAAGAAGCCGACGATGAGCCCGACGAACAGCGGCCGAAGTTGCCGGTAGAGGGAAACACCGCCGACACGCAGGATGACAATCTTCAGCAGCCAGGCGATGAAGACCGAGGCGATGATCAGGCGCACATTCCACAGCGACGCCATGGCCAGTCCGATGGGTGGCAGGGGCCACCAGGCGAAGCGGTACTGGCAAATGGCCAGCAGGGCATAGGCCAGTGCTCCCACACCGAACAGTGACAACTGGGAGACATCCGGCGGTGACGGGTTGGCCATGAAGTAGCTCACCTGGTCGAAGACACGACCGCCGGCGCCGGCGCCGGGCTGGAAATACCATGACTTGAAATTGCCGGCGCCGTAGGTGTAGCCCAAGTACAGAATCCACAGGATGCAACTGGTGAAACCGACGACGACGGCCAACCCGATCGCCAGACCCAGGCGGCGTGGTGAGCGCTGTCCCTGCCCGAGGCGGGCACCATGGGCGACACCAGCCATGAAGATCGACTGAATGTCACTGCACCAGGAATAGGACAGGGCCAGCGCCACCAGGCTGTGCGGTCCGATCGCCGTACCACCGAGTGCCAGCACCAGATTCTGCGGGTTCAGCGGACTGGTGATGTAGTGCACACCCGTCTGTACGACGAGTCGGGTCATGCCCAGATAAACCAGCATGACTCCAGTCAGAAACAGCAGCGCCACCAGTGGGTGCATGCCGGACATGCACAGCCAACCCAGGATGTAGCTCGTCGCCAGGGCAGCCCCAACAACAGCGGTCCGATACGACAGCATTTCCTGTTCGTCATGGGCGTCCGCACCACGGCGCCAGGCGGCTCGCGCAACGGCGGCAAGGTGACGCCGCGCCATCCACAGACTGACGAGGACCATGGCGATGAAGGCGCCGCTCGACTGCCAGCCGATGGTGACGATCTGTCCGGAAACGAAGGAGGCCGGCAGGGCGGCGATGCCGAGCCAGTTGAGCAGCGCCGATTCGGCCAGAATCAGCAGGTGGAAGAACCAGACACTGAAGGAGATGGAACTGCCGATCAGATAGACGAAGCCGATGATCGGAAAGTAGATCTTCAACACCAGCGTCGGCGCTCCCTGGAACAAGGATACTTCGAGACCCGTGTGCACGTTCAGCTGAGGAAACCCGGGCCGAAAGTAGCCGATCGTATTGAACAGGATCACTGTCAGGGGGATGGCACACCCCACAAGAAATGCCTTCGACGCAAAAATCCGTGGCAGCGCTGAACCGTCCTTCATCTCGGTCAGCAAGCGTGGCACCTCGGCCACCGGGAAGACCAGCCGTTCATGCTCCACCCACTGCCGCCGCAGGATCACGACGAGACAAAAGCTGACGAAATAGACGGCGAAGATCAGACTCAGCCACCACAGCAGTGGTCCCGCCCAGGCGTCATACGGGATGGGTGCCCCCGAAGGCAACCCTTCGTAGAACCAGCGGATCGCCCGCCCTCCATCGCCAGGAATCGCCCAGTCCGGTAGATAAGGCTGGATGAATTCAGCCCATTCGTTCTCCTGGGTGGCGCCGTAGTAGGGTTTGCTAGGGATCGCCAGCAGCAGACCGGCGGTGAAGATGGGGATGCCACTGGTCACCAGGCCCATGGCAATGATGGTGGCGAACTCAGCTGGATGCAGGGACCAGGCAGGGCGCGCCTTGCGCACGACGCCATTGAGCAGCAGCAGCAGGATGAAAGGCAGTCCCACGGCGATGGGAAAGAACGACCAGGTGATCTCCGAGGTGCCCACCATCCAGATGGAATAGGGTGCCCCGAGACAGATCAGCAGGACCAGTCCGAGCCCCAGTAGCACAGCCCGTGCGGTGACACCCGAAGGGATGCTGACAGGTCCGCCGTTCATTCGGGAACAGAGATGCTGATGTTCCTGTAGCGGGCGGAGCGGGTGAACATGTGACGCAGACCGATACGGCCTTCGGTGACCGGCGGCAGGTCAGGATCAGTCGTGATTTTTCTCTCCCTCAACAGCATGAACATTCCACCAACGGATTGCGTCCGAGCCATATTGACAGCCAGTCCCAGCAGGGGAGCGGCGACCATGGTGGTCGCATGCTGGGCC
>DPVW01000265.1:0-564 GCA_003529325.1 Candidatus Latescibacterota bacterium
TTGACGTCCTCGTGGCTGATATCAAAGCCGATGCGTTCATACGCCCGTCGCGCTGGTGCGTGGGCCTCGTCGAGGCCGGTCTGGACCTTGGCGAAGCGCATGCCGCGGTGGCGCATGTGATCGAGAACGACCTGATACATCTGCTGGCCGATGCCGCGCGACCGCCACTGCCGGGCGACGCCGTTGTTGCCGATGGAGCCGATGCTACGTTTCTCATCGAAGCTGAAGGTGACAAAACCAACGCACACCCCATCCTGCTCGCAGACGAAGACCTGCTCGGGGTGGGTCTCACAGGTGTTGCGCACCTGTTCTCCCTTGGCAGTGGCTGGATCCGGTGTGATGGCGGCGAACAGGGCCTCGCCATAGGTCTGGCGAAACATGACGTAGATCTCTTCCCATGCTGCGTTGGCAATGGCGATGACGGCATCCAGATCAGCAGCGGCGTAGGGGCGGATCATCGTCATCCTCTTAATCCCATAGTGGGATTTCGTAGTTGAAGCCGAGTCGCAGGTTGCGGTCTGCCGTGAGTTGCACACCATTCACGTTCTCGTAGGCGGGGATCTG
>DPVW01000265.1:749-20472 GCA_003529325.1 Candidatus Latescibacterota bacterium
CTGACAAACCAACGCAGATCGCGCCCGGCTGTGTTGAGTCGGCCGTGATAACCGACGTCGATGACGACTCCCAGCGCGCCCGTCCCTGGTTGCAGGGCGGGTTCGGCGAGTAGACCCTCTGAGCTTCGTACGTTCGTGGAACCTGTGGGCAGCCGCAGACCGATGCCGATGCGAAGATCGGTGACTGATCTGTCGAAGGGCCTGACATCGGTACGCACAACGACGTCGCCGACGCTGGTGAAATTCCAGTGGTCGATGCCGCTGTGGTCGTCGACTTCTTCACTTTCGCCGTGATCGTCATCGTGATCGTGGTCGGCGACGCTGACGTGACTATGTCGCCTGTGCAAGATCGGCAATGTGACGCCCATCTCCCAATGCTCGTCCAAAGGGTAACTGGCCTGCAGACTCAAATTTCGATTCACCGTTTCGATCTCGTCATGGTCAGGTCGACGGAGTTGTTGGAAATTCACATCCTCCGTCCCGTGACGCGGTTGATTCTGGTCGATCCTCTCATAGGAGAACTGTAACCGGGGACCTGACGCTGAGTCGTCGAACGACTCGAGACCATTGATGTCGAGGGGGCAGGCGGCGGTGCCGCACGACGCATCGGCACCGGACCATGACAATAGACTTATGGCCAGCACAATCGAGGGATAGAAATTTCGGATCATTGCTTGTTGCTCCGCGGTGAAAACCGGATCTGATCGCTGCCTGCTCGGGTGCGAGCACAGGCACCTCGGGAATTACCCGGAATCCAGCTAGGTGTCAAAGAGCGAGCTCTGCGTCGTGCACCGGTCGCAGCCGAGTCATGGTGCCGATTCAGTACTGACGCAGGATCGGCTGCAGCGCCCGCTCATAGGCATCGGCATAACTCACCATGCCGAGATCCGTCGGGTGTGAACTGTCCACCGTCGCCTCACCATCGGCGGGCAACAGATCGTCGCCTTGCAGATAGTGGAGCTCTTCGTCACCGGCAAGCACCAGCTCCTGCCAGGCGGCACGCAGTGCGGCACGACTGGTCCGGTGACGTTCCGCTTTTTCCGGGAAGAAGCGGGTGTTGCCATAGGTGCGGTCCTCGACCAGAAGGATCGGCGTGTCGGCATGGCCGCGTCGCAGGCGGTGCACCAGGGGGATCGTGCGCTCAGCCACCAGATCAGCCGCCATGTTGGGCAGACAGTCGATGACAAAAACCGACGGATCGAGTTCGGCGAGCAGGTCAACCACTTCGGGGTGCATACGGCCATTGCCGGCGAAGCCGAGATTGATCACCGGCGTGCCGAGGCGACGCCCCAGCTGGGCTGGAAAAGCCATGCCGCAACGGGCGGCGCTGGCGCCGTGCATGATGGACGTTCCGTAGACGACGATGGGTTTCTCCTGGCGCTTGGGCAGCGGTTCGACGGTGGCGCCTGCTTCGACACCGATCTCGAGAGACTCAGGACTGTTATACAGCGGCAGATACAACGTGTAGCGGCGCCTGCCGGGAGCCAGCCCCTCTGCCAGCGGTGCTTCAACATGACGCGCCGTGGGGCGAGTGATTCCCACCCAGCGATCGATCCCTGCGCCATCCTCGGCATACAGGTCGAGCCCGGAGTGGGCGGTGCCTGGCATGTGGACCATGGCGAGTTCTTCGAAGAGCAGGTCGTATCGTGTGTGGATGCACGTAGCATCCGTGGTGAAGCGCAGGCACAACCCCGCCGACATGCGCGACAGGTGCCAGACGGCGTCATCGACGAGTGACTCCGCGCGTGCGGGCAGTCGGTCATAGCGCCGGGCAGTGTCAGTCCAGCCCGCGCCCTCAAAGGGCCACTGCATGGCGTCATGCCAGATGACGTCACCCATGGGGGAGGCCTGCTGCTGTCCACGCCGAGATGCCACGGTAGCCGCCGGCGCAATAGATGATGGCTGGTCCGTGGTAGTACTGTTCAGCAGCATGTGAATGATCCTGTCTAAGGTTGCAGCAAAGCTCCGATGTCAGCGTCCCCCGGGCAAGCCTGAGGCTTTGCGGGGTACGACCACTTCGGTCTGAGCTTGGTGAGATCGGCCGGAAGTGCCTGTAGCCACTGACTGTTAGGCTGGACAGGTAAGGGTCCCGTCTGTATGCTTCGAGAGTCCTGCCAACACCAACGGACTGCCATTCCACCGATGCCATTCAGTCTGGATCCCGCAGAATCCCTGGCTGATGGGATTCGCCGGATCGCCCACGAACAGTTGACCTCTGCCGCCCACGCCCTGACGGAGGGTTCAGGGGAGGTGGACGACGACATCCATTCTGCGCGCAAGGCGATGAAACGGATGCGTGGTCTGTTGCGACTGATCCGCAGCGACCTGGGTGAGCGGGACTTTCTGCTGGAGAATGTCGCTTGCCGTGATGCCGCCAGGCAGCTGGCAAGTCTGCGGGACGCCACGGTCGTCGTCGCAACGCTCGACTCCCTGACAAAAGATCTCGACGCCGAGGGGCAACGGGCCAATGCCTGCTGGCGTGAGGCCCTGGAGGCCCGTCGTCGCAGGTCCTGGGACGCGACGACAAGCGCCGCCAGAGAGCAGGCCATCGATGACGTCGTCGCTCATACTCTGGCTGTCGATACCAGGGTCGATGCCTGGCGGCTGAAGGGCGGCTGGAAGATGGTGGATGCTGGCGTCGGTGGCGTCTATCGCCGCGGTCGGCAGGAGTTTGACGAGTGCCGCTGGCGACCGTCGGTGGAGCGTCTGCACCAATGGCGTAAGCGGGTTAAATATCTGTACTACCAAACACAGATTCTGAGTCCTCTGTGGCCGACGATGATGAAAGCGTGGCACGCCGAACTCGATCGTCTGGGCGATCTTCTCGGTGACGATCACGATCTGGCCGTACTCGCCGATGCCCTGCGGGCAGGGGCTACCGAGGAGCTCGTGACAGAGCCATTGTTGGTCCTGATCGGTCACCGTCGCCATGCCCTGCAACGCGAGGCCCTGAACCTGGGGACACGCATTTACGGAGAACGACCGCGGGACCTGACGCGGCGGTTGCGCTCGGCTTGGGGCGCCTGGAAAGAGGAGCGGATCCAGCTCACCGCTCGGCCATGGCGGGGACCGGAAATCGCTACGCCGCTGGTGGAGCGAGTCGTCGACAGCAGATGCCGGACTGGCGAGGGCCCACTCTGGCACGCCGGCGAGTCGTGTCTTTATTGGGTGGATATCCCGGCGGGGAAGCTCTACCGCTTCGATCCGGAAGCCGGTGCTTACGAGCAGGTGCTCGAGGTGGAAGGTGCGATCGGTGGTTTCACCGTACAAGCGGATGATTCGTTGCTGCTGTTCATGTCCAGGGGTGCCATCGCCGTGTGGCGCCAGGGAGAGGGGCTGCAGGTCCTCGTCGACGGCATCGAGGTGGAGCAGTCTTCACGTTTCAACGATGTCATCGCCGATCCCGTGGGACGCGTGTATTGCGGAACCATGGCCAGCGGCGGTGTCGGTGGGCGGCTCTATCGGCTTGACACGGATGGGTCGCTGACGGAACTGCTCGAAGGCATCGGGTGTTCCAATGGTATGGGCTTTTCACCAGACCGCCGCTCCTTCTACTTCATCGATTCGCCGACGCGTCAGGTGTCGCGCTTCGACTGGGAGGAATCGACGGGAGAACTGACGGATCGCAGGGTGTTGATCGACACCACGCAGGAACAGGGCACGCCGGATGGCATGACCGTCGATGCGGAGGGATTTCTCTGGTGCGCTCGCTGGGGTGGTGGCTGTGTGGTGCGCTACACCCCTGAGGGTGTCGAAGAGCGCCGTGTCGCACTGCCTGCGCGCAAGGTCTCCAGCGCTGGCTTTGGCGGCGTCGGTCTCGACGACCTCTACGTGACCACTGCCGGTGGTGATGATCGCGCCGCCGAGGGGGATGGCGCCGGTGCCCTGTTTCGTCTGCGACCCGGCGTTCGGGGTCTGCCGGAGTTTCGCTCGCGGGTGTGCTTGTGACAGGTGTTCAGGGACCCGTCGTCGGTGGCATCCCACTCCGTCGCCAGGGCGGTCTGGGACGGCGACTCGTCTTCAGCTTTGTCACACTGGCGTTGCTCGGCGTGGGAGGCAGTGGCTGGGTGCTGTATCGCCAGGCGCTGGCCAGCCTCGAGGAACAGCTGGCAGCACACCTTGTATCCGAGGCAAAGTTGGTCTCCTCCGGTCTCGAGCGTGGGTATGTCACGCGGCTGCAACCAGGGATGGATCATACCCATCTGCACAGATACTTACGCGACCAGTTGCGGGCGACGCAGGCCGCCCTTCGCGCGCGCCGGATCTATGCCTTTGACCTTGATGGTCGCAGTCTCGTCGATACGGAAGCGGGGACTCGCATCGGCCGCGAAGTGCACCTGCTCAGCTTTCACAGGCGTCAGTTGGAGGCGGTCTGGCGTGGGGAAGTGGTGCACACCGAGCGCTTTTCGGACGAGGATACGGGCGATCATTACATGACGGGGTACGCACCGATTTACAACGGCGATGATATCGTCGCCGGTGTCGGCATCGATATCGGCGCGGGGTATATGGATGCCATCGTCGGTTTCAAACGATCCATCTATCTACTCGCCGGCATCGGCACCCTGTTGACCCTGTTTGTCGGCATCGGCGTGGCCCGTCATATCACCCGCCCGGTGCAGCGGCTGGTGACAGCAGCGCTGGAGATCGGCCGCGGCAATCTCGAGCGCGAGATTCACGTCGAGGCGACCGACGAGATCGGTTATCTCGGTGAGACGATGGAAGAGATGCGGCGCAAACTGCAGGCACGGGATGCACAGCTACGGCAGATGCTGGCGGGTGTGGCGCATGAAATTCGCAACCCACTGAGTGGAATCGAGATCTATGCCGGTCTGATCGCTGACGAACTGCCGGAGGGTGATCCGCGGAAGGTGCACATTCAGAAGGTGAGTGCCGAGGTGCGCACCTTGAATCTGGTGATCTCCGAGTTTCTCGATTTTGCCAGACCCTCGTCGCCGCAACCCGAAGATGTACGGTTCTGTCAGGTCGTCGATGACGCGGCCTTTCTCCTGTCGCCAGAGATGGAGGCGGCAGGTGTTACCTTCCAAGGTGAAGTCCCCCGGGAAGTCCGTGTGCATGCGGATCCGGAGCAGGTGAAACGGGCTGTCGTGAACTTGATGAAAAATGGAGTCCAGGCCATGCGAGAAGGTGGCACGCTGACGGTGCGTGCCCGGCACATTGGTGACACCGGAGATCGAGTCGCCCTGGAAGTGGAAGACACCGGCCCCGGTGTGCCCGAAGAGGTGCGTCTGCGTCTGTTCGAGCCATTCTTCACGACCCGAGAGAAGGGGTCGGGACTGGGTCTGGCGATCGTGCAGAAGACGGCGGAGACCAATGCCGGTCACGTCGAGGTCGATTCCGAACCCGGACGGGGCACGATCTTCCGTCTGGTGCTGCCGGCGGTGCCCACATGAGTCGCGTACTCGTCGTCGATGATCACGAATCGGTACGCACCGGCGTGGCTCTACTGGTCGAGCGTCTTGGCCATGAGGTGGTAACAGCCAGCAGTGGCCGCGAGGCACTGGGGCGCTGCTCCGAAGGGGAATTCGATCTTATCGTCACCGATTATCGCATGGAGGGCATGGACGGTCTGCAGTTGCTGGAGTCGGCCAAGGAACGATGGCCGACGACGGACGTCATCATGGTAACGGCTCATGGCAGTATCGAGGTCGCCGTCCAGGCCATTCAGCATGGTGCCGCCGACTTTGTCGAGAAGACCGACCTCTATCAGGTGCTGCCGATCAAGGTCTCGCGGGTTCTTGAGCATCGGCTGGCTCGCTCCGAGCGAGACCGTCTGGGCGCCGAAAACGAATATCTGCGGGAGGAGATCAGTGACCGTTTTGGCGACATCGTCGGTGACTCAGCCGAGATTCGCGATGTGCTGGCGGCGGTGGAGAAAGTGGGAGGCACAGATTCCTCGGTTCTGCTCTACGGTGAGAGTGGCACAGGCAAGGAACTCGTGGCGCGCGCCCTGCACCGCTCCAGCCCTCGACGGGACGGCCCCTTCGTGCGCGTCAACTGCGGATCCCTGCCCAGGGAGTTGGTAGAGAGTGATCTTTTCGGCCATGAGAAGGGGGCATTCACCAACGCCGTGCGCCAGCGCAAAGGGAAATTTGAACTCGCCGAGAAGGGCACGATCTTCCTCGACGAAATCGCCGACCTGCCTCTGGACACACAGGTGAATCTGTTGCGCGTGCTGCAGGAGAAGGAGTTCGACCGAGTCGGCGGCGAGACCACCCTGAAAGCGGATGTGCGGGTTGTGGCGGCGACGAACCGACCCCTGAAGGGGATGGTTGCGGAGGGCACCTTCCGCGAGGATCTGTACTACCGATTGGAGGTGATCCCCCTGCAGCTGCCCCCCCTGCGCGAGCGCAAGGGTGATATCCCAATGCTGGTGGAACATTTCCTGCTGAAAAAGTCGAAGGAAATCAACGTGCCCCTCAGGCGTCTGACGGATGAGGCACTACAGCTGCTGTGTGATTATCCGTGGCCGGGGAATGTGCGCGAACTGGAAAATATCATCGAGCGGACGATCGTTCTCAGTGATGGCGAGACCATTGGCCCTGCGGATATACCCTTCGATGGCAATACAGGCGTGCCGTCCAGTCCGGAGGGCAGACAGGGGTTGGCGCACGAGCGTGGTGAGACGCCTGAGCCTGGTGAAACGCCTCTGACAGAGCAACTCGAGAAGCTGGAACGGGAGCTCATCCACGGCGCCATGCAGCAGGCGCGGGGGGTGAAAACCCAGGCGGCTGAGCTGTTGGGCATCAAGACGAGCGCCCTCTACTACAAACTGGAGAAGTACGGCGTCGAATACGCCGAAGAATCATGAGCCGTTACACCCTCATCTTCCTCCTGCCGCTGCTCACCGTGACGAGTTCGGCGTTGGCGCAGATTCGCGATCTGACGATCCTGCAGGAACGGCGTGCGCACTTGAACCAGCGATCCGACTCGCTCATGTCGGTCCGCATTCGCCTGGTGTCGCGAAGAGACTCGCTGTCGCAGCAGGCAGAGAGTCTGTGGAGTCAGGATCCTGAGTCGACGCAGTTGCTGCGTGTGCGCTCCGCCTCCCGGCTACTGATCGCGCACTTGCAGGTGATCGAGAAACAGCTCGACAGTCTGTCGACGGAGGGTGACTCCCTCGATGCGGATCTACGGGACTGTTACGACTGGGAAATCGGTCAGCTCCACGGTTTATTGACGGAAGAGGGCTGGGACGAGGGACTCTATCGGCAACTTCTGGTGTTTCAGGATGAGAGAGAGGCATTGGGCACTGCCATTCGCGCCTCCCATTATCGCTTTGATGGCGACCACGAACTGTCCATCTCGGCGGAGGACGGACCAGAAGAGCTGCGGCAAAAGATCGAATATGCCCAGGATCGAGTAGCGGCTCTGCAGGAGGAACAGCGTGAAATCGCTCGCCAGTGCCGCCAGATTGATCGAAAAGTCATGACCATGCAGAAGTTCTGGCATCTGGCGGAGGAGATGATCCGCCTGCATGGAACCGAGACCGAAATGACGCGAATGCGGGTCGTGGATGGACCGGAAGGGCCTGGTGCCGAAATCGTGCGTCCAGGTGCGGAATTGCCCCGGACCCGGGGTGCTCGGTCCCGCGCGCCGGCTCGTGGGGACTCGGCGACAACCCCGATGGAAGCGCCGTGGCTACTGAAGGGCCAGCAGTTGAGAGCACGGGCGCAACAACTGCGGGACGTGGAGGCGGTGTTCCAGGAGCGCATCGGCGTGTTTCACGAGCATCTGTCGCGAATTCTTGAAGGTGGTGAGTAGGCTGGTGTCGTCAGCTCAAGGCGCGTCTTAATGTCAGGCAGGCGATCTCGGAGGAGGCACCGAAGCGCATCGGCGGGCCCCAGTATCCGGCACCCGAGGTGACGTAGATCCAGCCATCTCCCCCGGCACGGCGCCGCAGACCCGCGACGATGGGTTGTTGCAGGGGCACGAGCAGATGCCACGGAAAGATCTGGCCTCCGTGGGTGTGGCCACTCAGGGTCAATGCCGCCTTGGTCTGCGCGGCAGAGACAGCCGCCGCCGGCTGATGGGCCAACAACAGGCGCACACCCTCTTCGGGCGCCCCATTGAAGACTGCGTTGGGGTTTGGTGTATGCCGAGGATCGTTGGGAAATATCTCGGCGCCAGTTGGATCCGGCAGGCCGCCGACGACGAGGCAGGCGTCGCCACGTCTGATCACTTCGTGGCTGTTGCTCAATCTGTGCATGCCGAGATCGTCGATTTTTTCCATCCACGCCTGTGGATCCGAGTAGTACTCGTGGTTGCCCGTGCAGCACCACACGCCCATGGGAGCCGACAGCCGGGCAAAGGGTGCGACCTCGGAGGCCAGGTCGATTACCGTCCCGTCCGCAAGGTCTCCCGTGAAGGCGATAAGGTCGGGCCTGAGTCCCTGCACGGCGTCGACGATGGCATCGACGAATGGTCTGCGAATCGTTGCGCCCACGTGCAGGTCTGAGATGTGGGCGATGCGCAGGCCTTCAAGATCCGGAGGCAGGTCGGCGACATCGATGGTGACCTCGTGGATTGGGGGACGGCGCCGGGCCAGATGGACGCCGACAGCGGCGATCACGAAGGCGACGATGGGACAGAGACCGGCCGTGAGGGTGAGAAGTTGTGTGCGCTGCCCCAGCGCCAGGTCGACGGTGATCAATCGTTCGAGAAGCCAGAATGCGCCAAGGCAGAGATCGCGCAATAGAACGACGTCAAAGAGGATGATGGTTCCACCGAGGCAGAGATAGGTGATCCAGGCGACGGGACGATGCCAGCGCGCGGGGGTGTCGGCCCGCCGCAGGATGGCCAGCACGGCGATCGGCAGCAGCGCGGCAATGACAGTGGCCGCCGTCCACAACCAGGCGATCCAGGGCATGGGGTCAAGCGCCGACTGCAGACGCCACGCAGGATAGCCGTAGGCGGTGGTGAGCAAGACCAGGATTATGACAAAAAACAATGACAACACTCCGAAGGCGAGGGAATCGATGAACCGAGTGAAGATACTGCCCACTCTTGGATTTGGCCTATTGCTGTTCGCCAGTCCCGGGGTGGCCCAGGACGTACTGGCGGGCCGGCACATCACCGTCAATGGTGGGGGCAGTGTACGGGCGCGGCCAGATCTTGCCATCGCCGATCTGGGGGTCACCGCATACGGGGAGACGGCGACGATGGCAATGGCGCAGAACAGCCGCACCATCGCCTCCCTGCGACAGGCCTTGCGCGAAAATGAAGTGGAGGATGGGGATGTGCTGACATCGGACTTCAGTATCCACCGCGAAAGGGTACAGCCCCAGCGACGTGGTGACGGTGCTGGGGAGCCCAAGGAACGCTTCGTCGTACGCAACCTGCTGCAGGTGACGATCCGCGACATCGACCGTGCCGGCCAGCTGCTGGACCGGCTTGTCGAAGCTGGGGCGAATGAAGTGCGCGGAATCCGATTCTCACTGCAGAACGACAAGCAACTGGCGTTGCAGGCACGGGAGCTGGCAGCTGCGGATGCGCGTGGCAAAGCGAGCCATCTGGCCCAATTGCACGAGGCGCGACTGGGCAAAGTACTGCGCATCTCCGAGTCCGGTGTGCGCGCTGTACGGCCGGAGGCGATGATGATGAAAGCCATGGATACTTCGAGTTCCACCGTGAGCGCTGGAGAATTGACCTTCGCCGCCCACCTGCAGGTTATCTACGAACTGACGGAGTGAAGAATCATGAAACCAAGAAGAGCGATGACAGTAGTGGTGGTGCTGTTGATGGGTTGCACCGGGGATACCATCGTGCGCACGGCGGCAGACAATTCAGAGAGCGTACAGGTTTCGGGGACCGCAAGTGTCCAGGTGACACCGAATGTGGCGGCGACGACGATTGGTGTGCAGACCTTTGAGGCGGATGCCGTTGTCGCGGTGACGGTGAACAACGAGCGTGTCGCCGCCGTCATCACTAGCCTCGAAGGACTGGGTGTGTTGCCGCAAGATCTGCAGACCAGTGGTTTTTCCATCTCACCACAAAGGGCCTACGCCGAGGATCGACCGGATTCGATCACCGGTTTCTGGGTGCGCAACTCAATCTCAGCGACGGTGCGTGATCTGACCACCGTGGGCGCCATCCTCCAGGGCGCGATCGAAGCTGGTGCAAACGAGATTCACGGCCTGCAGTTCACGGTGTCCAATCCAGATTCCATCGAAGATGTCGCCCGTCGTCTCGCCGTCCAGGATGCTCGTCGACGCGCCGAGTCGCTCGCCGACGCAGCGGGAGCCAGCGTGGGGCGTGTGCTCAGCCTCAGTGAGTCGTCGGTGGCGGTGCCTTCTATCTTTCGTGGTGTGGCCGAATTGGATGCCGCCGCCGTGCCGGTGCAACCCGGTGAAGTCGATGTGACGGCCTTCGTCACGGCGGTCTTTGCCTTGAAGTAGGGGCGGATGGATCTGGCCGCAAATCGGATGTTCGGTTACCTTGCGCGGCCATGGCTTCTCCGGATTCCGACCCTTTGCAGCCGATACGGGATCGCCTAGACGCAGGCGGTCCCGTGATCGATGCGCACGTCCACCCTCTCGACAACTTCGGTGGCTTCGACTTCGATGGTGTCGCCGGCGACGTCGATCGATTGCGTGGCGCCGCCCGTCGCGCCGGGATCACACGGGCTTGTCTGTTTTCATTGCACAGCACCACGCCCCGAGATCCCACAGCCGATGAATTCCGCGCCGCCAACGACTATGCGTTGGCCATGCGCGACGCATCCGACGGATTTTTTCTGCCCTTCTGCTACGTCAGTCCCACGACGCCGGAGGCGGCAGTCGCCGAGATCGACCGTTGTGTTGCGGGTGCGGGTATGGTGGGTATCAAATTGTGGGTGGCACAACGGGCGAGCGACCCGAGACTTGATCCGATCATGGAGCGCTCCGTCGATCTGGGGGTGCCCGTATTGCAGCATGCGTGGCGCAAGACGACGGGAAATCTGTCGGGTGAATCCACCCCAGCCGATGTTGCCGATATGGGGCGCCGGCATCCACGGGCGCGGATCATCATGGCCCACCTCAATGGCTGCAATCCCCGTGGTGTCGAGGACGTGCGTGCCTGCGACAACGTCTACGTCGATACGTCTGGCGGGGATCCAGAGACGGGCATGGTCGAACTCGCTGTGGAACGACTCGGGGCGCATCGTGTCGTATATGGATCCGATGCGCCGATCCGCCACTTCGGGGTGACACTGGCGAAAGTACTCGGTGCCCGAATCAGCGATGCCGACAAGCGTCGCATCCTGTGGGATAACCTGAAGAGCCTGCTCCCGGAGCGTGCCCGGTTATGATCGACACCTGTGTCTGGACAGGTCACTGGGGGAGCTTCGCCATACCGGGGCAAGTGCATGAGGTCGTCGATTCGGTGACTGAAGTGGGGGTGACCGTATTGCTGCTGTCTCCACTGGATGGGGTGTGGGCTCACAACGCGCACCGCGCCAACGATATTGTCTATGCCGCCGCCACTGCCGACGAGCGAGTGCTGGCGGCACCGGTGATCGACCCGACGATGGCGACGTGGGAGGACGAGATTCGCCGCGCCGTAGACGAGGGGGCACGCGTGGTGCGCTGGTTGCCATCCTATTGCGGCTTCGAACTAGCCGCAGCGGACGACTGGACTCGCGTGACTGGCGCGGCCAGTCGCATACTCTGGGTGCAGACCCGCCTGGAGGATCCACGTCGCCAACACCCGCGGGCCGTCGTCCCCGACACGGTGGCTGCCGAGGTTGTCGACCTCGCTCGCAGGCACCCGCAAGTAACCGTCGTCGTCGGTGGCGCTACATGGAAGAATCTGCTGGATCTGGCGCCGGCGATTCTCGGTCTACCAAACTGTTACGCCGACACCTCCCAGGTGGACGGCATGGACAGCCTGCTGCGCCTTGTCGATGCCGGGCTGGCGACGCGTCTCCTCTATGGCTCGCACGCGCCCCTGTTCATGCCGTTGGCGGCGATGGCGCGGGTGATCATCGATGTCGATGCCGACTCGGCGCATCTCATCCTGAACCAGAACGCGAGTCAATTGTTGCGTCTGCCGCAGTGAGTTTTCTATTGTGTCGCGCGTTCCCGCCGAACCCGAGCCGGAACATCGTCCTGCCGGATCTCGGAGGATTGAATCCCCAGGCTGCGATCCGCAATGGGCAAGTCGACACGCCGACCACCCTGACGGTGCGATTCACGCAGGGCGACGGCGACTTCGAGGGCGGCGAGTCCGTCGGTGTCGCTGCACCGAGGTTTCGTCCCATGTTCGATTCCGTCGATCAGGTCATCGATTACCATCAGCCCCATGCCACGCATGCGCGCTGGCAGGGGGAAGGGAGTACGTGCCGGCACACCTCGACCGCGTGGGCCACCGGGGACCGTGCTCCACAACTCCCACTCAAGCCCACCCGCCAACGAGCGCACTCGCTGTTCGGTGCCGATCACATCCACTTCCCACGACGCCTGTCCCGTCGGCGTGGAGCGCAAAAAGGCGCGGACACCATTGTCGAATGCGAAGTAGCCGTTGCCCGCAAGGTCGGCGTCGCCCGCAGCGGCGACGTCCGATTCCATTTCGCCGAAGACCCAGTTCACCTCACCCCCCGCGAGATAACGGATGAGGTCGATGGCGTGGGAACCATTGTGGGACAGTCCACAATTCGCGTAGGCCGTGACTTGCAGCACCTCGCCAAACTCACCGCTGTCGATGCGCCGACGCGTTTCGGCGAAGGAGGGGGTCCAGCGTCTGGCGCAGTTGACGGCGACGGTGACATTCTGCCGACGACAGCTGGCAACGATATCGTCCGCCTCGGCGAGGGTGAGTGCCAGTGGCTTCTCCGACCAGATGGCGCGCACGCCGGCGGCGGCGGTGTCGAGCAGGATGCGATGACGTACACGTGCCGTCGTGCAAATGCTGACCATGTCAGGCTGCTCGACGGCAAGCATCTCCTTGTAGTCTGCGTACACCTGTTTGGCACCCAGACCCCAGCGCTCGGCGAAAAGGTGCCGCTGCTCGTCATGCGGATCGGCGCCGGCAACCAGGTCGATGTGCTCGTGGGCGGCATAACTCGGTGCGTGGCAGTAGGGCAAGAACAGGGTACCGCCCTGCTCGATCTCGTCGTCGAAGGTACTGCCCATTCGTCCCAGGCCGATGACGGCCGCTCGATAGGTCATGCCCATACTGTAAGTGACCTGCCTGCCACTGTCCATCAACGGGTTTCGGCTCGTCATGCGCATCCACGCTATTTCTGATCTGCATGTCGATTATGCGGTGAATCTGGCGCAGGTTCAGTCCCTGTCCAGCGCCGACTACCAGGACGACATCCTGATCGTTGCCGGCGATCTGTCCCATCAGCAGGATCAGGCGGAAGATTTGCTGACAATACTTCGCGAGCGTTTTTCGCGTGTTTTCTTCACTCCGGGGAACCACGATCTGTGGGTTGAGGACAACGATGTGGAGGGTGGGGGTGCCAGCTCCCTTGATCGGCTCCGGGAGTTGCAGATTCTGTGTCAGCGGTTGGAGGTCGAGATGGCGCCCGCCGCCGTGGGCGAGGAGGTCTGGATCCTGCCCCTTTATGGTTGGTACGAACCGGCCTTCAGTGACACATTGCACGCGGACACGCCAGTGGAACGTATCTCACGTCGGTGGGCAGACTTTCGTCGCTGTCGTTGGCCATCGGATCTGTTCGACGATGGTGAGCGGTGTCGGCATTTCGCGGCGCTCAACGAACAGCATCTGTCGCCTCCCCCCGGGAACAGGGTGGTCACCTTCTCACACTTTCTGCCCCGTCCCGAGCTTCTGCCACCCGTCAAGCATCTGCGATTCAAGGAATTGCCACGTCTGTCTGGCACCCTCCGACTCGAAGCGCAATTGCGCGCCGCCGGCTCCAGCCTTCACATCTTCGGTCACACCCACATCCCGTGGGACGAGTGCATCGACGGTGTCAGATATCTACAGAATCCGCTGGCCTACCCGCACGAACGCAAACGCCGCGGGCAGCAGGAGATTCGATTGGTAGAAGTTGGGTAGGAAGGTGGGTGGCGTGGGGTTACTCGTATCTCAAGGCGTCAATGGGGTTCAGCATCGCCGCCTGCCTGGCGGGATAGTACCCAAAACCGACGCCGATGGCGGCGGCGACACCGAAGGACAGACCGATGGTCCACGGCTGGACGATCGTCTTCCAGTGGGCGTACAGGGTGATGATCTTGGTCATGGAAAAACCCAGAAGAATGCCGATGATGCCACCCAACAGACTCACCATAACCGCCTCGACCAGAAACTGCGCCAGCACATCCGCACGACGGGCGCCGAGGGCACGACGGATGCCGATTTCACGCGTGCGCTCGAGGACCGAGGCGAGCATGATGTTCATGATGCCGATGCCGCCGACGACGAGAGAGATGCCGGCGATACAGCCCATGACGATGTTGAAGATGGCCTGCGTCTTCTGACTCTGCCGCATCAGTTCTTCGGGGATGGCGATCTTGAAATCATCGACACCACGATGTCGTCGCTGCAGGATGGCGCGTACGATGTTGGCCGCTTCCTGCAGACGATCGGGATCGCTGACCTTGATCGTAACCTGCGTCAGTTCTGGATCTGTCGGGTCCCACTTGAAGCGCTTCAGGATCGTATTGAGTGGTACGTAGATGTCCTCGTCGGTGTTCCTCACCTCCAACACGCCACCGATCTTGCCACCGGCTGCCCCTTTGTCAGCGAGGACGCCGATGACGGTAAACCACTGATCCTGGATCTTGATCTGCTTGCCGAGAGCCTCTTCGAAGTAGAACAGGGAGCGTTTGGCATCGGCGCCGAGGACACAGACGCGGGCGGATTCCAGCAGGTCGTCTTCAGAGAAGAACACGCCTTCGGCCATATGCGCATTAAGCACGTCCAGGTATTCTGGTCGGGTGCCCACGAGCATGGTCTGAAAGGAGTTGCTCTCGTATCGTGCCTTCGCCTTCATGTCGCGCTGCGGGGCAACGGTCTCGGCAAGGGGGCAGATCTCAGCGATGGAGAGGGCGTCGTCACGAGTGAGACCCGCCGACAGATTGCTCGTGCCCGAATCCTCTTCTCCGGTGCCGTCTTCTTCGGCCGGGTTCCAGTGTTGGATGATGATGTTATGAATGCCCATCTGACTGATCTGGTCCAGGGCCTCCTGTTTGGCGCCCTCGCCGATGGACAACATGGCGATCACGGCGCCGACCCCGAATATGATGCCGAGCATCGTCAGGACTGTGCGCAGCTTGTGGGACGTGAGCCCGGCGACGGAGAGATCCAAGGTCTCGCGGATATCCATGTATGTGTTGACTACTCCAGGCCGGAACCGGCGGAGGCCATCTCGGTTTCGACGGGGACACCACCTAGTTCCTCAAGGGTTGTCGTCGGATCTCGCAAGGTGACTCGATCGTTGCTGCCAAGACCCTCCAGGATGATGACATAGTTGTCATTGCGCTCGCCCAGAACGACCTCCTGCTCCTTGGGTCGACCACCCTCTATGCGGAAAACGAGAGTCCGTCCACTCTTTTCGAACACGGCATCAATCGGGATGTAGAGTGGCAAGTCGGCGATGTCGCCCTCCGCCGGTTCCGAAATTTCGTCTTCTTCCAACTCAGGACGCAGCGGCACCGTTTGGATGACGACCTCACTCGTGGCTGTCATGCCCGGTTTCAGTCGACCATCCTGTTCTTCGATCTCTACTTCCAGGTCAAAGACCTTCACGTTTTTGTCCCCTTCCTTTTCCCGACCCAGAGAGGCGACACTGGTGACCTTGCCGTGGAAGACGGGCCCCGGGAGGGCGTCGAGTGTGATGTTTACGGGTTGACCGACTTCGACCTTGTCGACATCGACCTCGTTGACCCACGTCTTGACCCGCATGGTCGACAGATCGGGGAGAGTGACGAGTGTGGCGCCACCCCAGATCTCGTCTCCGACCCGGATCTTTATGGGCCTCGAGCCCTTCCAGATCTTCTCGTAGACGACCAGGCCAGGATTTTCAGCCAGGACGGACAGGTGTTCCAGATCCTTCTCTGCCCGGTCGAGTTCTCGTTCTTCCTCGGCGACGTTGAGCTCCCGTTTGCGCAACTCGACGCTGTCGACGACAGACTGTGCTTCGAACTGCTTGTGCGCCTGTTTGAGCGCCAGTTCGGCCTGCTTGCCTTTCAGCTTGGCTTCTTCTTTGTCGATAAAGGACTCGAACTTCATCTTCTCGATCTGCAACTGCGCCAGCCGTAGGGCGGCCTCCTTGTTCTCGATATCCCCCTGCTGACGGGAAATCTCGACCTGCTGGTTGGCCGTCGTTTTTTTCAACTCCCCTCGCGCCGCTTCGAGTTCCTGCGACTCCTCTGTGACTTTCTTCTCAAATTCGACCCGGTCGAATTCGATGATGAGATCGCCAACTTCGACGACTTCCCCTTCCGGGAAGAGCTTGGTGATCTTCAGTTGCCCACGCACGTTTGGAGCGTTGATCTGTTCGGCATTGACCGCTTCGAGTTCGCCCTGCTTCAAATTGAGGGTGATGACGAATTTCCCCTGTTGCACTGGAAAGGAGGCGATGGCGGAAGTTTCCTCCTTCAACAATACCCGAGAGGCGGCGACGCCGGCGGCGACGACGACCACGAGCAGCAGAGCGACGAGTAGACGTTTGCGGCCCTTGTTCGAAGCGGCTGCTGATGGCGGGGTCGCGGATTCGGTCATAACAAACCCAAATCAGTGAGGGAGATAACATCCCCGTCGGCGAGACCGCTCTCGATGATGACATCGAGGCCATTGTCGGCTCCAAGGGTGACGTCGGTGGTCTCGAATCCATTCGCCGTCTTGCGGAAGACGAAGATTCGATCCTGACGGCGATATACGAGGCTGAGAGGGATCGACAGTACGTCGGGGACCGACTCAAGGAGAATCTCGACGGCGGCAGACATGCCCGGGTACAAGCGGTCGTCATGTTCGGAGATGTCGACAACCATGTCGAATACCTGGACGTTGGGGGCGTATTCGAGTTCGTTGGCCATGGGTGAGACGCGGCGCACGACCCCCGCAAAGACGGGTCCCGGGTAGGCTTCGAGTCGAATGATGGCCTGCTGACCCGGTTCGATCTTCTGTACATCCATCTCGCCGACCTGAGAGTAGACCTGCATCGAGTCGAGTTCGGGCAGGGCCAGCAGGCTGGTGCCACCCCAAACGACATCCCCTTCCGTCACCTTGCCCTGCCGTTCGGTCCCGCGCTTGCGGATCTCTTCGTATACCAGGATTCCCGGGCGTGTGGCATGGACGCTGAGGCGTTCATAGTCGGACTTGGCGCGATCGTAGTTCTTTTGCCGGTGCAGGATCCGCAGGTCACGATTGGCGAGTTCGACTTGGTCGATGATCGCTTGCGCTTCCACATTGGTTTTTGCCTGCGTCACAGCGCGCTCAGCATTCTCGATGTTGATTTTCGCCTCTTCCCGCTCCACAGGAGAGCCATACTTCGCTTTCTGCAGGTTGATCTTGGCAAGGTCTCGTTCAGCCGTCTTCTGTTCCACTTGCATGCGGAGTTCGGCGCGTTTGCGATCCTGTTGCGCCAGGGTCTTGGTCAGGTCGGCCTTGGCCTGCTCCAAAGACCCGGCATTGTCCTTGACCTCTTGCGCGTGCAGTTCGCGGTCAAACTGCAATAGGAGGTCACCCACCTCGACGCGAGCACCCTCTGGATGCAGGTGGACGATCTTGAGCCGTCCACGTACCCGCGGTGCGACGACCTTTTCATCGCGGGCAGCTTGGATCTCGCCGGCTTCAACATGGGTGACCCGGAACTCACCGAGAGTCACAGTCAGCGTCGGCGTGGCGTTGTCCGCCTTGGAAGGGCTCAGGGCGCCACTGGCGAGGACGGCGGCGGCGAGCACGAAACCGACGCCGACAAGGATCCAACGTTTACTCAAGCGTGACATGTCACGCTTCTCCCGCAAGGGTCGGCGCCATTGCTCGTGGTTTTACCTCGTCGCTCTCCACCACACCGTCGCGGAAGCGGACGATGCGGTGGGCGCAGGCGGCGACGTTCTCCTCGTGCGTGACGAGGATGATGGTGTTGCCAGACTCGTGCAGTCGCGTGAACAGTTCCATGATCTCGATCCCCGTGCGCGAGTCCAGGGCGCCTGTCGGTTCGTCAGCGAGGATGATGGACGGGTCATTGGCTAATGCGCGGGCGATGGCGACGCGCTGGCGCTGACCACCAGAGAGCTCATTGGGCCGGTGATCCATGCGGTCGGTGAGACCCACCGCATCGAGGGCCTGCATGGCGCGTTCCCGACGCTGGCGGGCAGGAACGCCACCATACACGAGGGGCAGTTCGACGTTCTTCAGTGCATTCGACCGCGGCAACAGATGGAAGGTCTGGAACACGAAGCCGATCTCCTGATTGCGGATGTCGGCGAGTTGGTCGTCGTCCATTTCGCTCACCATCTGACCGTTCAGGCGATAGAGCCCCTCGGTGGGCACATCGAGGCAGCCGATGATATTCATGAGAGTGGACTTGCCGGATCCCGATGGCCCCATGATGGCAACATACTCATTGCGGTGGATGTTGACATTGACACCACTCAGAGCGTGGACCTGCGTGGGTCCCATGTCGTATGTCTTGGTAATCCCCGCCATCTCAATCATGACAGCTTCCACGGTCAGTCTCCTACCGCGCCGGAGATGCCACGCAATTGATCACCGGGGACCCAACCCGCTGTTGTGTCGGAGGGAACCCGCACGAAGGCCCATGGCCCCTCATTCTGCTCTCGAAGAACAACGGTTCCGGCTCTGAGGCGGCCTACGCTGATGCCATCGGGTGCATCGAGCAGGGCGACTTCATCGTTGACATAGACCATACGGTCGAGCAACCCCTCGACGGTCAAGCGGAATACGTCGAGGGCGTCCTGAGCGAGGGGAGAGTGGGGCTGAACCTGCACCGAAGCGATGGTATTCAACCTCCACGTGACATCGAGTGTATTATCGACGGCGGCACGGCCTGCAGCCGATACGGGTCCCCAGGCAGCGGGTGCATCTACTTTGTGGCCGGAGACCGTGAAGCGACAACGGATCAGTGCCTCCGTATCGGGATGTTCTGGATTTGGCAGCGACGTCCAGCCCTTCAGTTCGGCGTCGGTGAAAGCCGTCAGTGCGTAGGCTCGAGTCAACTCGTCAAAGCTGGCCGAAATCCCCCGATAACGGCACTCCGCTGATCGCACCAACTCGATATCAAACTCCGAGGGGCGCTCGACAGGCACGGGAGGATCAGGAATCAGGGGGATGGCGGCGGCGACGAGAAGGCCAACGATCCACGCCGCGCGCCGTCGAGGTAGGGCCATTTGCGCAGCTAGGTCGACGTCGACGTAAGTGATTGTTTCGTAAGTGCTTGTTTCATCACGGTACGAGAGAAGGTGGACCTGGTCAAGAGTCTATTGCAGCGTTAGCGCCTCCGGTTCGTCGCTCTCCGCCCGCTCCTCCAGATCCTCCCACCAGACCATGACTTCAATTCTTCGATTCAGCGCCTTGTTCTCCGCAGTACTGTTGTCGAACAGGGGTCGTTCTTCGCCATAACCGACGGCTCCAGCATACCGGGAAGAATGAACGCATCTCGGCAATCAACATCTGGCGCACGGCACTGGCTCGTCGCTCTGAAAGCGCCTGGTTGTAGTCCTGGTCGCCATCACCATCGAACGCTTTTCGCGGTAGAGATTGACGATGTCACCTCTGTTGACGGCGGATT
>DPVW01000265.1:20837-22304 GCA_003529325.1 Candidatus Latescibacterota bacterium
GCTGTGGGAGATGATAACCTTGACGATACGGGCGGCATAAATTCCGCATCCCCCCGCTGTGGCAGGACCAGTGTCAGCAGCGCCAGGACAGCCGCCAAGCTTAGATTGGGAGATGTACGAGGGGGGTGCCTCATCAAAAAACAATATAGTAAACCACAAGCGAGGAAACGTAGAAATGGAGATTTCGGCATCCTGTCCCCGTCGCCGCTGGGGGAAGACAGAATTATCGATCCCCGTCGTGCCTTTCGGTACACAGGGTTTCGGCAATAACTTTGGCCCCGTCAGCGATGACGAGGCGAAGCGTCTGATCCGACACGCCGTCGATCTCGGCGTCAATCACTTTGACTGCGCCCGCTGTTATGGTGACAGTCTGCGCAAACTCGGTGCCGCCATTCAGGATGGTGTCGTGCGCCGTGATGAGATCATCATCAGTGGTCGGGTCTGCTGTCACAGTGGCAATTTGTGGGGTGGTTATGGCGACGGGGAGCCCGACTACAGCATGGTGCGGGTGCTGGCCGACGTCGAAGATCAGTTGGCCATCCTTGGCGTCAGGCGCTTCGACGTGCTCTTCCTCCATGACCCGCCCGCGATCGAGCCGACGCTGGCACCAGGGGGCGCCCTGGCGGGGCTCGAGGAGGCACGGAGTCGAGGTTGGGTCGACTGGAT
This sequence comes from Candidatus Latescibacterota bacterium, assembly GCA_003529325.1. GTDB lineage: Bacteria > Latescibacterota > UBA2968 > UBA8231 > UBA8231 > UBA8231. Next base: position 21,504 of record DPVW01000265.1, read on the forward strand.
CGGCTACGGCATGAATCCCCACGACTTCCACATGGCCGTCATCGACTCAGGACGTACAGACGCCATGCTCTGCTTCAGTGACTACAATCTGCTGCGTCAGTCAGCGGCTGATCGTGTGCTTCCCGCAGCTGCAGATGCTGATCTTGGTGTGCTCAACGGTTGGTCGATCATGCGTGGCTGGCTGACGGGGACACCCCTCGAACAGATCGCGCCACAAGACCAATGGAACCAGGACCAGCAGCGGGCGGAGAGCATGCGCCTGTGGTGCGAGACGCATGATGCATCGTTGCTGGCGTTGGCACTGCAATTCTGCTTACGGGAGCAACGCATTCACGGCAATCCCGTGGGCAGCCTCAATGCCGCGCAACTCGAGGCCAATGTCGCCGCCGCGGCGTGCCAGATCGAGGATGACGTGATCGAAGCATTTCGCGCAGCATCTCTCTAGCGTCTGTGCTGATCAGAATCGCAGGTGGAAGACGGTCAGGGTTCGGAGCGTACGGAGATGGAGCCGCCATGAAGGCGCAGAATCGTCGAGGTCGCTGCCGATATCGTAAATGGAGACCAAGGTGTGCTCCCGGTCCCGTAGCCGGAATACCGAAGAGTGCAAAGAGAGTTGGATCACCTCGCCATCCTCATCGAAACGGATCAGTTCGCGGTCCCTGGGACCCATTGCGCGGAAGGTGGCGGCCATGGAAGGACTGACGCGTCGCAGGTCGATGCGCGTTGTGCAGTCGCCGCCTCTGCCGCGGCATCTCCCTTTGGGGTGAACCCAGGCGTCTATCAGACTTCGTGCCCCTTGGT
>DPVW01000210.1 GCA_003529325.1 Candidatus Latescibacterota bacterium
CCGCCCCACTCAGACCCGCAACTCCGGAGCGCGCGCAGCGTGCGTAGGCGGCCACCGTTTTGTTATCGGATGTGCGCTTGGTGGCTGTGTTCTGTTTAGTAGGCTAAAACGGTTTTCGTCGAGTCAGTGTTCTTCCTGCCTGTACTCCCGTTGCTGCACCGTCCTGCCAAGCCAATTGGCCATTCACGATGGTGTGAATAATCCCCTCGGATATCAACGTAGGATCAGCATAGGTAGCATGATCGATCACGGTCTCAGGATTGAATACAACGAGGTCTGCAGCCATACCCGGCTCTATCAGGCCGCGGTCGCTCAACCCGATGGTCTTGGCAGGAAGTCCTGACATCCTATGTACGGCGTTTTGCAGAGTTAAGACCCGCTTCTCTCTGACGAATTCCCCCAGCACCTTCGGGTAACTGCCCCACGAGCGTGGATGACCCACGTCCGATGTCGATGCGCCACAATCACAGGCGATGGACGAGGTCGGGTGTTGCATAATCTCGATTAGATCATCCTCCAGCCCGAAAGAGGCGATGATTCCCTGGTTGGCCTCCTCCAGGATTTGAATCACTGCTTCGGCAGGCGACTCGATCTGCAACTCCTCCATCACATCGCTTAGCTCTCGCTGAGATTGCAGCAGATAGACGCCTTCAGGGCCCCCGAATCGAAGCCGCATCGCCTCATTGGCTTCTTCGATTATTCGTGCCCGAAGGTCGGGGTCGACGAACCGGGCCAGCATCGCGTCCCTGCCTCCGGCTTGAGCCCAGGGCGGAATGATCAATGACTGCAGCCCGGTTTGCCCCGCCAGGTAAGGATACACATCCGCCGCCGCGCCCCCAGGAAACGGCGTCTCCGCATCGGTCATTCTCTCCAGTATCGTAGAAGCCTGACCCTGCTCCCATCCCTGGACTTTCATGTGGGTGATAAGCGGAATGAGTCCGGTAGCTTCGCCAATGGCGATGGTCTCCGACATTCCTGAGATGGAGCTGTAGCCACTCTCCGGCGTCACCCTGTCGTGGTTGGCGAAGACCACATTCCACTCGGCAAACGGCTCCAGGACTTGAACCACTTCCTCTGTGGCCGCAAAACGACCGGGCACATAATCGAGCCCCGCAGACACGCCCCAGGCACCGGCCTCGAGACCGTTTTCAACGAGATCCTGCATCTCGAGAAGCTGTTCCGGCGTCGGTCTCACGTTCTCCAAGCCCACGGCTTCACGCCAGACGCTGTTGAATCCGATCATACCACCAACGTTGACTGCCAGGCCTTCTTTTTGCAGCGCATTCAGTTGCGCATTCAAATCAAGAGGACCTCCTCCATCGGCATTCAGGATTTCCGTGGTCACGCCCTGGCTCAACATGTTGATAGCGGTGGGCAGCCCCGTCGAAGTAGCGTGGCTGTGTACATTGATGAAGCCCGGCGCGACCACGAGGCCAGTCACGTTGATCTCGGCAACAGCGGACGCACTGGCTAGATCGCCAATCGCGATGATGCGGTCACCGGATATCGCCACGTCTCCCACATACGGCTCGCCGTCGGTTCCATCGATGATGGTCCCGCCGCGCAGGATAAGGTCATAAGAGACAGGCTCGGAACAGGCGGAAATGACAAGCGCCAGCAACGCTAGCTTGCAACAGCCAAGTCGGGTTCGGTTGATTGATAGTCTGGTCAAAGACTGAGCCATGGTTGCCCCTGTTGAACGATTCATTCATCCAATCGAGTAACGCTACTCCGCTACTGTTTCCGCCGCTCGCTCTAGCCGTCCTACCACATGTCGATTCGGAACCCAAGCAGAACGGCCCCGACTATGACGGTTCCTTCGACCAGCACGCGGCTACCCGGAATCCGCCTGCTCATTTGAATCCGTATTTCATTGAGTGTGGCCTGGATCGACACCATTACGGAGCAGGTGGACGTATCGCTCCACGAGGGTCGTCGTCTTTCCGGTACCTGGGCCGGCCAGGACGAGGGCAGGCCCAACACCGTGAGTGGCGGCACTTCTCTGCTCGGGGTTGAGCGTTGATTCTGATATCACTCGTCCCCCACTTGTCTAACGTGCTCCCAAACACGGTACGAACTCCAAGTTCGGCTGAGACCGGGCACGGCCCAGCTTTCTGGCGGCTTCCATATCGTCAAAGATCGTCATGCTGATCCAGCGGAGCGGGGGGGGAGGCGTGTTGTCCTAACTGTACGGCGCACGCCGTTCTTGTCTTGAGTGGCCCAACGGACGGTCAGAATGGACCTTCTCGGACCGGGCGACCGTCACTCTCCCCGCCGAGGTTGATCACCAACTGATCCTCCACCGTTTCATTCTCCGGCAGTGGGTGCTCCCCCTTTTCCTCTCCCATCTCCTTCACCGTCTTCAGTTCAGCCAGCGCGGCTGCGCCCTCGAGCGCCGTCTGGTCCCCTCCATAGTGATCGAACCACGGCAGACCCGTCTTCTCATATTCACGGGCAGTCAGTGGCGTCGTCGGTGGCTCTTCGCCGGTCACAGCCCTCCACGCCAAGGAGTTGGCGATGTGCACAAAGCAGCGACTGCTCGCCCGCGTATCCCACACGTCAAACGAGTGTCGGTCGTCATAGATTTCCTGCTTCATACGACCGCCCGGAGCGAGGCCCATGTCATAGCTAGCCGGGCAACCACTCACCATCATATCCATCTCCGCGGCGGGAAAATTGTCCACCATTTGGACGGGGGGGTACAGATCTCGATAGGCTTCGGCCTTCATCGGGTAGACCACGATCTGGAGGCCACCGTGCTCCGCCTCACCCGTGATCTGTTCCTCGACCGTGTAGCCGCCACCCAGAGGCATCGCCACAAACTGTCGGATCGTGCCCTTCTCTACGCAGTAGCCGTCCAGCCACGGCTGCTCGGGGGTCACCATGTAGTCCTGGGGATCTCGGTGGATGCCGTCGCACCAGGCTTCTCCGGTGATCGCGTTGATCTTCCCAGTTGCGACCTTCACGGCGAAGGGGTAG
>DPVW01000334.1 GCA_003529325.1 Candidatus Latescibacterota bacterium
AGAGACTCGAGCAGCTGAATCCAGATCTCAATCTTCTCCTCCACTCCTTCCAGCCCCAGGGGGATCTCTCTGGGACAGGAGAAGAAGACGTTGTTCAACTTCATGCCTTTCGCTTCGACCTTCTCACGGGCCTTCTCGAACAGTTCCGTCCGACTGTTACCATCGGTGATGTCCATCTGCCGGGTCTCCAGGTGGATGGTGTCGACGCTGATGGATCTGAGGAAGTCTAACCAGTCCGTGTCCAGATCGTTCCAGTTGATCTGATCCTGTAGCAGCATGTGTTCGCCTTACGGTGAGATTGTTCGAGAGAGAGAAGACAATTCTGCGTCGTCCATCAGTAGGCCCACTCCCGACGCAGGTGCAGATCTGTCGCCATGAGGCGCTGAATCATCATCTGCCGGTGCTCGGACAGCGTCGTGGCGTAGTCGTCGTCGTGGCTGACATCGATGTATTCGCCCGGGTCCTGAAGCAGATCAAACAGCTCCTCGCGGCCGTCCATGTGTGCCACATAGCGGTGATTGTCTGTACGGAGGGCGCGGCAATTGCGTGACTCCGTCAGGGCGCTGGTGCGCGGTGTGTGCTCCTGGCCTCGCAGAGCGGCGAGGAAGGACTGCCCCTGAACGGCCTTGGGAACCGGTATGGCCGCCGCCTGCAGCAGGGTCGGCAGGACATCCACAGCTTCGGTCAACTCGTGCACCGTGCGACCAGCAGGAATCTGACCGGGCCAGCGAAGTACACACGGTACACGACTGATGCAGTCCTGTCCCGGTGGACCCTTGCCATAGGTATGGTAGTCGCCCAGATACTCGCCGTGGTCGGAAACAAACAGCACGATGGTATTTTCCGTGAGCCCTCGCTCATCGAGATCGCCCAAAATCTGACCGACATAGTCATCGACTTCGGTGATCATCGCATAGTACCCCTGGCGTACCGAGCGCAATTCGGCCTCACCGATGGCAGCACGACCATGCGGAGCCTGCCAACCATCCGGGATCCGGGGCAAGCTCAACGCTCGGGGATCGTACATGTCCAGGTATTTCTGCGGCACAATCCAGGGCGAGTGGGGGGAATAAAAGCCGGCGATGGCGAGAAAGGGTCGTTGCTGATTCTCGCCGATGAAACGCATGGTCTCATCGGCGACAAAAGCGCTGTGACTCAAGTGGTCGGCGCCGGTGAAGGGGATGGCACACTTCAGTTCGCGCACCGGGTGTTCGATCGGCTCACGGCCCATCATCTGTTCCCATGGTTCGCGTGCCGGTGGCAGGCCCAGACTGATCCGGTCCATTTCCTCTGGCGCCTGGGCTCGGGCCCAGGCCCGGTAGGCATCTTCGTAACAACCGGGTTCATCGGAGTTGACGAGGGCATCGAAACCATAACGTGGATGGGGATCCATGTGGTCTCTGTTGGCATGTGGCAAGAAGTGCAGCTTGCCGATATTGCCACAGGTGTAGCCGTAGTTGCTCAGATACGTCGCCAGCGTCGGTGTGTCTGCCGGTACGCGTACACCATTGGTCAGGATGCCCAGCTGTGAGCAATACTGACTGGTCAGAAAGCTGACACGGCTGGGCATACAGACCGGGTTCTGCACAAAGTACCGATCCAGATTGGCGCCCTCGGCGGCGAGGCGGTCCAGATTCGGTGTCAGGATCTCAGCATTGCCATTGGCGCCCAGCGCGTCCCAACGTTGCTGGTCGGTGTACAGGATGAGGATATTCGGTCGTTGCATCAGATAACCGCTCTGGCAAGGTGGCGTCAGGAAAGCGAGGCGGAAGATATGCAAGATCGGAGTGAGGCGCCTGCAAAGGAGCATGGTCGGAGATGCCGGTAATCCTGGGCCATTTGGGTTGCAGGGGTAAGCGCGCGTATGCTTCCACGCCATGATGCTCGCCGGTGAAGCACTGGCTGCGCTAGGGGACGAATGAAGAGTATGATCACCACCGACGAGGACATTGGCATGGCAGAACGAACATCCGCAAGACACGGGGTAGATAGATGGTCGGTAGTCACCTGTCTGCTGTTGGTTCCTCTCGCATCCGGCGCCGACCCGGAGTGGGTCGCGGGGGATCACCACATCCACAGCTTGCACAGCTCCGATGGCTTCTACCCCGTCGAGCAGAATGCTCGTATGGCCCTCCAGCACGGTCTCGACTGGATCGTGACAACCGATCACGGCGGCCCCAGACAGAGTCATCTGAGAATCCTGCAGGCCTATCCGGATCTGATCGCAGCGCGCAAGGCGATTCCGGATCTGATCCAGTTCTATGGCATGGAGCTGGACTCCCCAGGTGCAGATCATTCGAGCATCATTGTGCCGCATACGGCCAACGAGGCCAACGTCATCTTTGCGATCGAATCGAGCTTCTCCAAGAATGACCCGGTACCGAAGGATCCACTCAGGGACAAGCCCGAACACATGATCGCCGCCCTGAAGTTCATGGGTGCTCTGCGCGACAAGCCCGTACTCATCGCCAATCACGCTTCCCGCAAGAACAAGATCGTCAACGGCAAGGTTGTGTACGGGCTCGATGATCCGGCGGAGTTGCGCCTCTGGAACGACACGGCACCCGAGGTCGCTGTCGGCATGGAGGGTGCTCCGGGTCACCAGGCCAGGGGTCTCAGGAATCTTCCTCGAGGCTCATACAGCTTGCAGCCTACATACGGCGGCTTCGACCGGCTGGCTGCCAAGCGTGGGGGCTTCTGGGATTCCATGCTGGCCGAAGGACGCCATTGGTGGATCACTGCCACGTCTGACTCGCACAGGCACATTACCGATCCACCGGGTTCAGATTTCTGGCCCGGTGAGTACAGCAAGACCTACGTGTGGGCGGAAAGGGAGTACGAGGCAATATTACAGGGTCTCCGCAGGGGCAACGTGTTCGTCACCACGGGTGATCTGATCTCCGAACTCTACGTCACGGCCGAGGTGGCAGGCAGTGGCAACGCGGTTGGCATCGGTGAAACTCTCACCATCCCAGCGGGTGCCACCGTGGACGTGACAGTTCGGTTCCTCGATCCGAGCACCACCAACAGCAACGGCGACAGTCCCCAGGTGTCACGCGTGGATATCATAACGGGCACTGTGACCGGTCCTTTGCCACCGGACAAGATGGCAACGGACAGTGCCAGCACGAAGGTGGCTGAATCGTTCACGGCGGCTCGGTGGACATCGGCAGGCAAGTATCGCACGGCCACGTGGAGCTGGAAGAATGTGACAGCGGATGCCTATCTGCGCGTCCGAGGTACGAATGGCACTGAGATGGAACCGCTGGCGGACGTCTTGGGAGAAGATCCGTGGCAGGATCTGTGGTTCTATTCGAATCCGATTTTTCTGCAGCTGGCGGAGAGGGATCATCGATGAGTCCTGTAGAGACCGAGATGCCACGTCCTGACGAAGAGGCCCGGCGTGAGTTCTGGACATTCCATATGGAACGTAGCGCCGAACTGTTGCACGCCATGCAGCAGCAGCCGACACAGGAGAGTGGCGAGGGATTTGCCTCGATCCCGGAAGCCGTGACGGGATCGGGGGTGGAGATGTTGTTCTCAGAGTCGAAGATCGCCGGGGATCTCGAGCGTGTCTTCTATATCCGGGAGAGTCTGATCCCTGATCTGATGGCCATCGGCCGGGATATGAATGACCGTGGCTGGATTCTGAAGATC
>DPVW01000170.1 GCA_003529325.1 Candidatus Latescibacterota bacterium
CGCCGTCTCGCCGCCGATGCCGCCGACGCCGATGACGAGTGCCGTTGTCTCCGGCAGAAACATCGTCGTTGCCGAACCTTCACCGCCCTTGGCCCAGACGCCGGCGACCTGTTGTGGCAGCAGCTGCTGCAGACCGCGAGCGAAGGCAAGGACAAAAGCCATGATGTGAACCGCGATGTGGTCGTTGTAGATGCCCCGTTGATTGGTGACGATCACGTTGGAGGCGACCAGTTCCGGGAAGTAGAACCCCGGATGTGGGCCAGCGGCGGGAGCTGCCAGCCACTCGAGAGCCGGTGCCGCCGCCAGCAATTCGGCATCGAGCGTGCCGAAAGCGGCCCTTGCTTCGGCGAGTTCGGTCAGGGCCTGCTCCCGTGACTCGGCAAACAGGATGTCGATGTCGCCGACTTCGGCACGGACACTTTCTGCCCACCGCCGGTGGTTGTCATTTACCGGGGGTAGAAAGACGAATCTGTATGACATTGGTTTAGGCCTCCCCTGCCAGAATCGGGTGTGCGGGGTGATCCCATGGTGCACCTGCCGTCATCTCATCACCCGCACCGGCCGCTTCTCTGCCCCCGGTGAACGTGACGAAGTCCGGAATAAAGATCACGGCGAAGGCGCGCCTTGGATGGTCCGTGCTGTTGGCATTGGCGTAGTGGAAGTTGCAGCCATGATGGAAGGTGACGCCGCCGGCTTCCATTTCCATGGCAACCGGTTCGGCGACATCGTGGCCCTTTTCGCGCATCTTGTCGACGATACTCTCCCCCTCGACACCCAACTTGATCGGCTCGAGTTTGCCAAACTTGTGTGACCCTGGCGTGAAGTGCAGACAGCCATTGTCTATGGTGACATCATCTACTGCGATCCAGGCTGACAAGGAACCCACCGGGTCCATCGGCCAGTATGGTGCATCCTGGTGACAGTTCGTCTCCTTGCTTTGCTGGCCCGCGGGTTTGACCATGGCGTGGTCGTGATAGATGCGCACATTTCGTGCACCGCACAGCCGTCGTCCCGTTTCCGCGAGTCGTTCCGAGAAAGCAAACTGCTTTGCTTCGGGGTTGTCGACCCAGAGGTTGACCATCTGATTGAAGACACGCTCGTAGTCCTCGGACGAACGACCGCCATCTTCGGCACCGAGAATTCGGTCACGGTGCGAGGTGATGGCGTCGTCGATGGCGGCGCGGAGTCGGTCCATTTCCTGTTTGAAGAAGAAACCCTTGTACCGCATAAAACCGTTCTGTTGGTAGAACTCGATGTCGCTGTCGGTGACGGGACAATCCACGCTTGACCTCGTTTTGGCTGATGGGGATGCATGCAAGGCCCTGAAAATAGGCATCAGGAGGCGTCCGTCGAACCGGTGCCACTGCTGGCCCTCTCAGGACTGACTCGCAGCTACGATGGCGTGCAGGCGCTGGCGGGTGTCGATCTGGATCTGCATGCGGGCCGGATCCACGCCCTGGTCGGTGAGAATGGGGCCGGCAAGTCGACCCTGATCGGCATTCTTGCCGGTACCGTGCGCCCAGACGCCGGGGTCCTGCGCTGGTCACCTCGGTGTGCGGGGCGTATTGCCGTAGTCCATCAGCACTCCCATCTGTTGCCACATCTCACCATCGCCGAGAATCTGGCGGTTCGCCACGGTTATCCCCGCACCGCGTTGGGCAGTATCGACTGGCGCAGGCTGCGTGCCATCGGTGACAACGAGCGAGCGGCACGCTTCGCCGCCCTGCCCGTCGTTCGGGTACAGACGCTGCTCTACATCCTGACCGGCCTGTCGAGCGCCGTGGCGGCCCTTATATTCACGGCCCGCGTATCGACGGCAAAGGCGGATGCGGGGATGGGCTTCGAACTCGAGGTGATCACCGCCGTCGTGCTCGGGGGTACGCCAATCACCGGTGGTCGGGGCAGCCTGTGGGGCACATTTCTTGGTGTACTCCTGCTCGGCACCCTGCGCAATGGTCTGACCCTGCTCGGCGTGTCATCCGTCTGGCAGGCCATGCTCGCCGGCGTCGTACTCGTGGCGACGGCCATTCTCAATCAGCGTCTGTCTGGCGACAGCAGAGAGATAACGGCAACATGATCGGTGCGCTATCGAGGTCTCAAATTCTTCGTTGTGTGGCGGCTATCGCCGGTTTCATCCTGACTGGGTGCGCGGCATCTGAGACTGAAGATGCCGGCGTTCTGCGTATCGGCATGATGCCCAAGCTCGTCGGTATCGACTATTTCAATGCCAGTGAAAAGGGCGCACGGGAAGCGGCTGCGGAATTGGGTGTCGAGTTGGTCTGGGACGGACCGATCACGGCGGACGTCACGCGCCAAGCGCAGATGCTGGACAGCTGGATCGCGCAACGACTCGATGCGATCTGCGTATCCCCAAACGACCCCCATGCTCTGGCACCAACCCTGCGTCGGGCACGCGAGCGTGGCATCCGGGTGCTCACCTGGGATTCCGACTCCGATGCTGACAGTCGGGATGCCTTCGTCAACCAGGCGACCTACGAGGGTGTGGGCACAGCATTGGTGGATGAGATGGCGCGGCAGATCGGCCGTGCCGGAGAGGTGGCCATCATCACCGGTTCGCTGACGGCGGCCAATCAGAATCTGTGGATGGAGGCGATGCGGGCGCGGGTGCTTGAGGCCTGGCCAGAAATGGATATCGTCACCGTACGGCCATCGCAGGAGGACCAACAATTAGCGTTCCAGGTTTCGCAGGATCTGATGAAGGCTCATCCAGGGCTGCGAGGGCTGTTCGCCATCACCTCGGTCGCCTTCCCCGGTGCTGCCGAAGCAGTGCGCCAGAGTGGTCGGGCAGGCGAGATCGCCGTCGTTGGCTTGGCGACACCGAATGGCATGAAGTCGTACGTGCATGATGGCACGGTGGAAACGGTGCTGTTGTGGAATCCTGTGGACCTTGGATACCTCACGGTGCATGCGGCGGCGACGCTGGCCAAGAAGGGGGTCCTGGCGCAGCAGTTGGCAGCCGGTCGACTGGGGGAGGTACGCGTGCGGGAGGGCGAGGTCCTGCTGGGGCCGCCCATGCGATTTACCGCCCAGAACATCGATGAGTTCGATTTCTGATGGCCGAATTGCGTCTTGGCTTTCTCGCCTCTGGGGGGGGCTCGAACATGCAAGCCATCCTCGACGCCTGTCATGAAGGCCGTCTCAGCGCCAGCGCCCGGGTGGTGATCGGCAACAACTCAAAGTCGGGCGCACTCACCAGGGCGCGCGAGGCGGGCATTGCCTGCTATCACCTGAGCAGCCTCACACATGCAGATCCCAGAGCCCTCGATGTCGCCATCTGCGACGCTCTGCAACGGCACGAAGTGCAGGTTGTCTGCCTGGCCGGTTACATGAAGCTTCTGGGAGTGCGGACGTTGACCGCCTTTCGCGGTCGTATCCTCAACATTCACCCCGGTCTGCTGCCACGTCACGGTGGCCAGGGATTTTACGGGAAGCGAGTCCACGAGGCGGTGCTTGCAGCCGGGGATGCGGAGAGTGGCGCAACGGTGCACATTGTCGACGAGGTCTATGACAATGGGCCTGTGTTGGCGCAGGCACGGGTGCCAGTGCAGGCAGATGATACGCCTGACACACTCGGCGCCCGCGTACTGATCCAGGAGCATCAACTCTTTTCCAAGACGTTGCAGAAGATCGCTACAGGCGAGATCGATCTGGAGGATTATTCATGAGCAACGAATCGTACGATCCTCTCACATCTGACGATGGCGTGCCGGTTACGCCGGCGGATTGGTCCCGGCGGCGTGACGAGATGCGCAACGCGATCATTCCCCACGAGTATGGCGGCATGCCGCCACCACCGTTGTCGACGACGACGGTGTTGCGCTGTGGCAGCGGTATCCGTGGTACGGAGATCGACTTTCGCACGTACGAGATCCGAGTGGTGCTCGCCGAAGGGGAGATCTGCTTTCCCATGTATCTGTGGATTCCCCGTGGGGAGGGGCCGAAACCCGTAGTACTCGACGGGGACGGTTGCTGGCGCTACTTCAACGACGATATCGTCGCCCGCGTCGTGGCGGCAGGCAACATCGCCGCCTCCTTTGATCGTACCGCGCTGGCGGCGGACAACAAGGACAACTATCGCGATACCGGACTCTATCGATTGTTGCCCCATGGCGACTTCGGCGTGTTGTCGGCGTGGGCGTGGGGTTACCACAGATGTGTGGACGCGTTGTCGACGATCGATGTAGTACGCGCCGATCAGATCGCTATCACCGGACACTCCCGTGGTGGCAAGACGACGTTACTGGCAGGGGCGATGGATGAACGGATCGCCATGACCAATCCCAACGATTCGGGTACCGGTGGCAGCGCACCCAATCATCGCAAGACGGAAAAGGCGGAGGTCGTGGCGAGCTTCTTCCGTTCCGGTAACATCTTCTGGTTTGGCAAGGACTTCGCCGAGCATCGGGATCGAGACGGTGAGTTGCCATACGAGCAACACTACCTGCACGCATTGGTAGCACCCAGGCACTTGCTGGTAACCGAGGCGTATGAAGACCCCGGCGCCAGCCCGCCCGGATCGTATGCCTCCTGTCAGGTGGCGCGCCGAGTGTACGATTTTCTCGGCTCACCTGACGCTGTGGGTTGGGCCTTTCGCGAGGGCGGCCACTCGCATCAGGTCGACGATTACGCAGCCCTATTGGCCTTTATGGATCGTGTCTTCCACGGTCGCGAAGTA
>DPVW01000220.1:0-599 GCA_003529325.1 Candidatus Latescibacterota bacterium
CCGAGTGGCGTCAACTTCATGCTCGATATCATGTCTTTCACACTTTTTATCCTCATCGTCGGGCGGATCGGCAAACTCGAGCTGACGGCGACCAACCTCGCCTTCAACATCAACAGCCTGGCTTTCATGCCCCTCATCGGCGCCGGCATCGGTCTGTCGACCATGGTCGGCCAGCGCCTCGGTGCGGATGACCCGGATGCGGCCGAATATTGCACTGTGACAGGCCTGCATCTCGCCCTGGGTTATATGGGTCTCATGGCACTGGCCTACGTGCTGCTGCCCGACCTGTTCCTCATGCCATACGGTATCGGTGCGCAGGGGCCGGAATTTGGCCCCGCCCGTGACCTGGCGCGTAAGCTGTTGCGTTTCGTCGCTTTCTACTGTGTGTTCGATGCGGGTTTCATGATGCTGACGGCCGCCCTCAAGGGCGCCGGGGACACGCGCTACGTGATGTACGCTTCCATTCTGCTGGCTCTAGGCATCATGGTCGTACCTCCTCTTATCGCCGTCGAACTGTTCGACGCTAGCGTATTTGTCGTCTGGATCTTCATCTGCGCATTCCTGGCGGCGGGATGCGGCACATTCTATCTGCGCTTCCG
>DPVW01000220.1:954-3617 GCA_003529325.1 Candidatus Latescibacterota bacterium
GGAGCATGCGTGTGATTGAGGCTGCGCCGCTGTTGGAGGAGATCGAGCCTTGACACAACTGTGCTGGGGCATCGATCTGGGGGGTACCAAGATCGAAGGTGTTGTGTTGCCGGGCAGTGATTCGACGGAGCCGATCTGCCGCCTGCGCGTACCCACCGAGCGGGATGAAGGCTACGAACATGTGCGACACAACATCGTCACCCTCGTCGATCGCCTGACCCACGAGGTGGGTGAACGACCGGAGGCCATCGGCTGTGGCACGCCAGGGGTGCTCGACCCGCACACGAACAGGCTGAAAAACTCCAACACGACCTGTCTCATAGGTCAGCCGCTACAGCGCGACCTCGCCGCCGATCTCGGCTGTCGGGTCGAACTGGCGAACGACGCCAACTGCTTCGCCCTCGCCGAAGCCCGCCTCGGCGCCGGTCGCGGCGCGGCGACCGTCTTCGGTATCATCCTCGGTACTGGTGTCGGTGGCGGTGTCGTCGTCGACGGGCGCACCCTGTATGGCGGCCAGGGCATCGGAGGAGAATGGGGACACATCGTGCTGGACCCGGAAGGGCGGGACTGTTACTGCGGCCGTCGTGGCTGCGTGGAGACATTTCTGTCAGGTCCCCACCTCGAGGCCTTCTACAAGGAAAGGACAGGTCAATCGCTCCCCCTCGCCGACATCGCTGAGCGGGCTGTCACCGGAGGGGATGCTGCCGCTGGCGAGACCATCGACCGCCTGGTAGAATGGTTCGGCCGTGGTGTCGGCACGGTGATCAACATCCTCGACCCCCACCTCGTCGTCCTCGGCGGCGGCGTCAGCAACATCGACGCCCTCTACACCCGAGGTGTCGAGGCGCTGGCCCCGTGGGTTTTCAACAACACGGTACACACCCGCATCGTGCGCAACGAACTCGGCGACTCCGCCGGCGTCTTCGGCGCCGCCATGCTGGTCGCCTAGACTCAGTCACCCGTTCACGCCGATCCACGCCGACGAAATTCAGCCTCTCCGTAGAAATCGCGCAGCGATTTCGGTTGGTCGGCGTTGGAACACCGGAATCAGTGAATCAGCCTTCACGCCGACGAAATTCAGCCATCAGCTCTTCATTCGGTGGATAGGTCCCGACGAGCGACGCCCCGGCGCGGATCCTCTCCAGAATGAACTCCTCTTTTCGCTCCATCTCTGCCGCGGCGATCGCTACATCTGCAGCCAGGTGCGGCGGGATCACGACCACACCCTCGCCGTCACCGACGATGATATCACCAGGAAACACTGCGACTTCGCCACAACCGATCGGCACCTGAATCTCGCTCGGATAGTGTACGGTCTTGTTCGTGCGGGCATTCATCCCCCGCGCATACGCTGCCAGGCCACACTCGGCGATCGCCGGACTGTCCCGATAGGCGCCATCGGTGACGACACCAACCGTGCCGAGTTGATGCATGCGCTCAGCGAGGATGGAGCCCATCGTTCCAGCTTGTGTGTTCCCACGGGCGTCGATGACGAGAACATCCCCTGGTTGTAACTGCTCGATGCCGACCCGCTGTTTATCTGTCAGATTGTCCATGGGCACCTTGTTGAGATCCTCCCGCGCCGGGATGTAACGTAGCGTGAAGGCGCGCCCCGCCATTCTCATGCCTGACTTCAGCGGCGAAACGTCGTGCATGAAGGTGTTATTCAGCCCGTGCCCCTTAAGCGCGGAGGTCAGCGTCGCCGTGCTCGACTGGAGCAATTGATCGAGAGTTTCCTGAGATACGGTGGTCATGCTTTTTCTACTCCGTGTTTAATTGATGGAGAACGCGCAGCAACTCCGCCACGCTCCAGGCCTGCGCCGGCGCACCCCGTGATTCGTGTGGCCCGTCGCCATCGAAAATTTCTGCGACGGTGCCGATACAACCCTCCTGCAGGTGCTCGGAGAAGTCGTCGAGAGCCGCCTGGGCCAGTCTTTGGCCCTCTTCGCCACCATGGCGTATCCAGGCGCTTAGATACGGGCCGATCAGCCAGCCCCACACCGTACCCTGGTGGTAGGCGCCATCCCGCGCCAGAGGGGATCCGCCATAGTGACCACGGTAGGCTGGATCCTCAGGCGACAGAGATCGCAGGCCCCGTGGTGTCGCCAGGTGCCGCCGTGTCACGTCGAGAACCTGGCGTGCCCGCTCACCGTCGAGCAGAGGAAAGGGCAGGCTGAGAGCGAACAGTTGATTGGGCCGGATCGACGGATCGCAATGGCCGACGACCCCATCCACGTCGACCACGTCGAATAGACAGGTCTGTTCCTGATTCCAGTATTTTTCGCCAAAACTGGTCAGTGCCCGCTCTGCCTTCGCGTCGACATCGGCCGTCGCGGTTGCCGCCGGAAGGGTCTGGGCCAGGGCACCGTAAATGCGCAACGCATTGTACCAGAGGGCTTGGATCTCTACCGGTTTGCCCCGGCGCGGCGTCACCACCCAATCCCCCACCTTGGCATCCATCCAGGTCAACTGTTCCCCCACCTCCCCAGCGGCGAGCAGGCCATCGGCATCCACCTTGATGCCGTGCCGGGTGCCACGCTCGTGGGCCTTGAGGATTTCATCCAGGACCGGCATGAGCACACCGACGAATTCCTCGTCACCGGTCTTTGCCAGATACGCATGCACGGCGACAAAGAACCAGAGTGTCGCATCCACCGTGTTGT
>DPVW01000258.1:0-3558 GCA_003529325.1 Candidatus Latescibacterota bacterium
TCCTGTCGTAGAGATCCGTCAACACGCCATAATTTGTCAATTTATCTCTGCGACAGGACACTAGATCATGTATCAAACGCTGGGCACCGTGTCATTGAAGGATGGGGAGCAGGTCGAGGCGGGTCTCGTCATCGGCCCGGATCAGGAATGGGCGGACCGGGTCAACGACCTGCTGAGTCACAAAGGGGACGTCTGGAACTGGGGCAATGCGGAATGTCTGCGCAACGATCTGGGCATCGATGTCCGGTTCTATCTGTTGCATCGAGATGGCGTGCCATTCGCCAACATCCTTACTGCCACCGGGCACGGTGTCGGGCACTTCGGCCATGTCTACACCCGACCGGAGGAGCGACGCAAAGGGGCGGCGAGTACTCTGATGAATCTGCTTATGGAAGACTTCAGGCAACGGCAGGGACAGGCGCTGTTTCTGGGGACGGGATACGATTCCGCACCGTATCACATCTATCAGGCGGAAGGTTTTCGGAGTCTAGAGCCAAAAAGTGGATCGATGGAGTACTACGCCGCCTCAGCGGCTTCTTTTCGAGAAGGATGGTTCGCACTGGGCCACGTAGAGGTTCGAGCCGCCTCGTGGAAGGACTGGCCCACGTCAGCGCCGCTGTTTACGGGTGAATTTCCAGGATCGGTCCGCTGTGCCCCCCTCGGTCTGTTCGGGCGCGATTCGACGGAGATTGGCTGGTTGCACCTGCTCCACGATGGGGGCCTTCAGGGCAGCGTCCTGGTACGCCCCGAGTCCGGCGCCATCGTCGGTGCCGCCGTCGCGGGAGACCACCCGCTGTGGCCGAATTCGGGACTGATCGATGTCTACTGTCACCCCGACTTCTGGGATCGGGCCGGGCAGATGATGGGTTCCCTCGATCTGCCGCAGCGGGATCGCTGGCTGGCGGCAAGTGACGAAGACTGTCCACAAAAGGAAGTGGTCCTGGCCGAGGCCGGGTTCACAGCCACTGGAGGGGCTGCCAGACGGGTCTCAGTGGACATCTGCAACACTCGTCAGGCAGGGGTCAAGGAGTGGGAACGAGTGGCTTGAGGCAACCTGTCTAGTGTTGACTAGAGATTGGCGCAACCGCTGCAAAAACAGCATCTAGAGCTAGATCTAAGTTCTTGACGGTTATAGAAGAACCACTTAGTATTAGGGCACAAAACTTCTCCGTCACGTGAACTGGGGTGCGAGAAGGTTGAAGACGAGACCGGCGGGACGGAGGCGATCCCGCCGGTCTTTCTATTTCTTGACATAGGCAGGTCCGCTCCGTAAGGTTCTGCCATTCCCACGGTCGGCCCTTCGGGGTTGGCCAAAACTGGAATGACGATAGGCCGCCTCGTATCGCCATTCCGGAAAGTCCTACGCACTCCCTAAGCAGGGAACCCTCCCCAGGGTTCCCTGCTTTTTATTTATGTATTCCATTTACTGCTTCTACGCCTGTAACCTTTCTGGTGCCTTATTCGAAGGCGGCCAGATACTTTCGAGTCTTGTCGTTCAGATTTCCGTAAAATGCACGGGTCTCGGCATCGGCGTGATCGCGCCACAAGGTGGCGGGGATCGACGAGTCGTTGCTTAAGGCGGGGCGATCGCGATGGCCGTAGTAGACCTGCACCGTCTTGCGTTCTTTCTCGGTGACGCGAACGGTCGCCGTGTGTAACACAGATATATTGAACAGCACGGCGGTGCCGGCCGGTCCGTGCAGATCGACGATCCCCCCTTCCTTCAGTTGCACGTCTTTTTCCAACTGGGGTTCGTCCAGTCGTTCCGGCGAGATGGAGAAACAGTGCGTTGCCGGGCCGACGTCGCTCAAGTAGAGCATGAGCTGGATGTAATCCATACGAAAGGCATGGTCGTCCCAACGAGGGCGATCACGGTGCCAGCCTTGGAAGGGCTCCCCTTCGAAGGCAGCCATGTGTCGCGCACAGATCTCGGAAAAGCAGACGGGACCGCCCATCAGGCTCTCGATGGCGGGCAGAATCAGCGGGTGGCGGATCAGTCCATCGACGGCGGGTGAGGTGACCAGGGTGTCACAGTTGATGGTCTGATGATTGGAGTATAGGCTCCAGTTCCAGCCGCTGGCGGAGCGATCTTCATCGAATAGTTGAATGGCCTCCTGCAGTGCCTCCCCGGCAAGAACCTGACCGAGATTGACGTAGCCATTGGCGGCAAAAAAGGGGGTATCCACATCCGTCACGGGCTGACTCCCAGTTGATGGGTAGAGGGACTTTCATTATCGCATAAGGTCAGACAAACCGCCAGGGGAGCACTCCGACATGAGACAACGCCCGAATATTCTATGGATCTGCACCGACGAACAACGCTGGGATACCATCCACGCCCTCGGCAATCCACACATTCAGACGCCGCACGTCGATCGTCTGGTGCGTGAAGGTGTGGCCTTCACACACGCGTTTTGCCAGAGTCCAATCTGCACCGCCAGTCGTTCCAGCTTTCTCACCGGTATGTATCCGTCATCGGTGCATGGCTGCTGCAATGGCAACGAGCGTTGGCCAGATGCGGCGCCGCTGGTGACGCGACTGCTTGCCGATGCAGGCTACGATTGTGGCCTGGCGGGCAAGTTGCATCTCGCCGGTGCCCACGGCCGTATCGAACCGCGCTCTGATGATGGTTACCGCGTCTTTGACTGGAGCCACGATCCCCGGGACCAGTGGCCGCAGGGGCATGCCTACGCCGACTGGGTGCGGGCGCAGGGGCATGATCTGCAGCGATTCAACGAGAATCCGCAGGATGTACCACCGCAGCTGCATCAGACCGCATGGTGTGCGGACCGGGCCATCGACTTCATCGAGCAGGATCGCGGCGAGACCCCCTGGTTGATGAGCGTCAATCCATTCGATCCGCATCCACCGCTGGATCCCCCGCAGGAATATCTCGACCGTTATGACGCGCAGAATCTGCCTGGTTATCCGGTGGGCGCCGGGGATGCCGCCCATCAGACCGCTTTCGTCGATGTCGATTTTGCCGTGCCGGAATCGCCCCTTGATCTGGATCGTCGTCGGCAGATGCAGGCCGCCTACTTTGCCATGATCACCTTGATCGATGACAATGTGGGACGAATGCTGGCCAGTCTCGAGCGCAGTGGTCAGCGGCAGGAGACGATCGTTATCTTCATGTCTGACCACGGTGACATGGTGGGAGAACATGGGTTGCTGCACAAGGGCAGCCGCTTCTACGAACCCCTCGTGCGGGTGCCCCTCGTCATGTCATGGCCCGGGCACTTCCGCGAAGGGATCGTCAGTGACGCGCTGGTAGAGTTGATCGATGTTGCGCCGACACTGCTGGCGGAGGCGGAGGTACCGGCACCGGTTCGTATGCAGGGTCAGTCACTGGCAGCACTGCTGCATGGGGCTGCGGATCCGGCGACACACAGGGCGTCTGTACGCAGCGAGTTCTATCATGCGCTCAGCCCCGTGGACCGCACGCACATTCGTGGCACCTATGCAACGATGTATCGCGACGAACAGCACAAATTGTGTGTCTATCACGGTCAAGAGATGGGAGAACTCTTTGATCTGGTCTCGGACCCGGGGGAATTC
>DPVW01000258.1:3936-6962 GCA_003529325.1 Candidatus Latescibacterota bacterium
GCTGCGACGTAGTTTTGACGCTCTCGCTTTTGCCACCGATATCGGCACGCCACACGTAACGCAGTTCTGACGACGGAGGAGTTGAGGAAGATGGGGGCCAGAAAGATTCACATGGCGCAGTATGGGACCGCCCACGGTCACGCATCGGGCAAACTCCGCTCGATGCAGCAGAACCCGGATGTCGAAGTCGTCGGCGTCTTTGAACCGAATCCCGAACGGCGCGCCGCGGCAATGGCGGGGGCATTCGCCGATCTACGCTGGTTTGAGAGCGAGGCAGAACTACTCGGCGATCCGTCCATCCTTGCCGTCGCCTCCGAGGGGCGCAATGACGAGAGTCTGGCGCAGACGGAGGCCATCGTCGCCGCGGGCAAACATGTGTGGTATGACAAACCGGCAGGCGACGATTGGGATCACGCGCAGCGCGTCTTTGCCGCCGCCAAGGCGGCAGGGATCCACATTCAGATGGGCTATATGCTGCGTTATCATGAAGCCTTTCAACAGGTCAGCGAGTGGGCGAAGTCCGGTTTTCTCGGCGAACTGTTCTCTGTACGCGCACACATGTCGACTTTTCTGCCGCCCGAGGCACAACAGATCATCGCCGCCAACCACCAGGGAGGGATCCTCTTCGATCTGTGTGGGCACGTGCTCGATCAGATCATCTGGATGCTGGGGCGACCACTGAAGGTGACCTCCTTCCTGCGCAACGACTCAGGGAAGGTCCCCGATTTCAAGGACAACTGTCTGGCCGTATACGAGTTCGAGCGGGCCATGGCGACGGTGGACATCGCCGCTCTGGAGACCCGGCCCATGGCACGCCGCTTCGAGGTCTACGGCTCGAAGGGATCGGCGATCATTGTCGAGCCCTTCGAACCTGGCAATCGCATCCGGTTGTGTCTGGACGAGGCCCGTGGCGGATTTGCCGAGGGCGAACAGGTCGTCGAGATGGAGACCCGGAGTCGTCAGCAGTGTTATGACGCGGAACTCGCGGATTTTGTCGAAGTCGTGCGGGACGGTAAATCGCCAAGCCGTGATCTCGACCACGAACTGCTCGTGCAGGAATCGATGCTGCGCGCCGCCGGAGAATTGCAGACATGAGCGCTATACGTAGAGTTGCCGTCGTTGGATGTGGTGGTATGGGGCGCCATCACCTGCAGGTATTGGCCGAACTCGAAGGGTTTGACACCGTCGCCTTGTGTGATGTCTCCACCGAAGCGTTGCAGAGATCGGGCCAGGAGTATGGTATCGATGGGCAATACACCGATATAGAGGCCATGCTCGACAAAGCGCAGCCCGATATCGTCGTCGTCGGTACGCAGACGCGGCATCATCATGGGCCGACGGTAGCCGCCCTGCGGCGTGGTGTATCGGTGTTATGCGAGAAGCCGATTTCCATCGATCTGGTGGAAGCGGACGAGATGGTCGAAGCGGCGCGGGCATCGGGCGCGAAGCTGGCGATCAATCAGCAGAATCACGTCAATCCCGCCGTCGTCAAAGCCCGACAGATGATCGACGCCGGTGCGATCGGCGACATCATCATGGTGCGTGGTCGCAACAAACACGGCCGCAAGTCAGGCAATGAATTCACCGAGATGGGTACCCATGTGACGGATATGATGATGGTCATGGGGGGCACGCCGGTGTGGGTCTCTGGCACCGTCACATGGGAGGGGCGTGCAGCGGAGGTGGGGGATATCATGGAGGCGAAGCAGATGTCACCCAAGGATCGTGACTCCGGTCTCGTCGTCGGCGAGCGGGCATTGGGTCAATACGGTTTTGCCGGGGGTATTCTGGGGGAGATTCAGTTTCTCGGATATGACAAGACAAATGGCGACAACTATGGCGTCGACATCCTGGGCTCCGAAGGGCAACTCGCTGTGCGGGCGACGGGCACCTTACCCGGTGGTTTGTGGCATCTGCCACGCACCATGGAGGGTTCGCCAGCCGACTTTGGCGACTGGCAGGCCGTCGACATTGGTGAGGTCAATGGACGCCAGAATACAATGGTACATATGTATCGTGCCTTTGCTCAGGCGGTCGAGGCCGATGTGGAACCTCCCGGCAGTGGTGCCGAGGGACGGATGGCTTTCGAGATGATTCTGGGCATCTACCAGTCCCACCGTGAGGGCGGTCGGCGTGTGCCATTGCCACTGGTCGATCGACGTCACCCGTTAAAGGCATGGCAGAGCGAGGCGAAGTAGCCCTGAGGCAGGTCGGTGAAGTCATCGATGACGTCGTCAGCAAGCAGTTCGCCCTGACGCACGCGCTGCTCAATGCCCCGAGTGATGGCGATGCACGCCATGCCTGCTGCCCGGGCTGCTTCAAGCCCAGGTAGCGAGTCCTCGAAGACGAGACAGGACGAGGGTGACAGACCCAGTCGACTGGCGGCCAGCAAGTAGCTCTCGGGGGCGGGTTTCGAACGCGTGTATTGGTCGCAACTGGTGTAGCCAGTGCACAGCGACCGCAGGTCGGCGCGATCGAGCAGGAGTTCGACGGCACGAGCCTCACTGCTGGTAACGATGGATGTCGCCCCTGGAAAGGCATGGGACGCCGCAATGAATGCGTCGCGGGCTCCGGGGATCATGTCCGGCGGGTGGTCCTGGAACAGCGCCTGGAAACGTGTTTCGATTTCGCCGGCTAGATGCCCTTCGGATTCAAGGCTGGGGAACAGTTGTCTCAGTTTGCCGGCGATGCTGTTCCAGGTGACTCCGTGAAACTGCACAAGGTCGAGGCCCTTCGCCGGGATGCCTCGTGCTGCCAGCAGGGCGAGCAGGGCTTGCTCGGTGAGGCGCTCCGAATCGACGAGGGTGCCGTCCATGTCAAACAGGATGGCCTTGATGTTTTTTGAACCGTAAGTCATTGTTTTTCCAAAAAGTTACGATTTTTACTCATTCCCTTCTTCCCGCAAACACCCCTCAATAGGCGACGGTTTTTCCAGAAAAAGATAGCTCGGCGCGCTCTCACAACAGAAAAGTGGGCAGCGTGACCATCCTGAGCCAGCCGGCACGCCGACGCTGTCAGGGGGTTAG
>DPVW01000258.1:7346-8247 GCA_003529325.1 Candidatus Latescibacterota bacterium
GACCACACCTCTGTTCAGTGCGTTCCTCGCTGAGTTCCGCCAAGACCTTCGGCGGCTGGTCGCCAGTCGCCTGGCGAGGGCTATCTGGAGCCCTCAGACGGCTTGAGGAAGAGTTCGGCAGCGTCTTCCTTACCCAGGTCACCCCTCGATCGATCGACCGTCACCTGAGCCGTAGACGTCGCGAGGATGGAATCTCGATAGGCGACCTGCAATCGATACCTCGCGGCCCTCAAGACGCTGTTCAAGCCCGAATCCGGGGGTACGTAGAGGACCTTCCCACCGACGCGCTGACCGACGGCGAGCTGGAGCGCCTTCTCGAAACACTGTTCAGAACCGACCTACACCATCGTCGCCATCGTGGCCGATGCGTGGCCAGGGGAGGAGCATTCTGCGCTGGAGCAAGGAACCTGGCCGATCTGCATTCAGCTGTGTTCTGGCGCTGGCGAGGGTAGTTCCAGGATGGGATTGTCGAGGAGGGCGCCGAAAAACGACGACGATCGCACCATACCGCTGAGCGAGGCCGCTTTCAGCATCCTGCAAGAGCGACATCGGGAGTGGGAAGTCGAGCGAGGCTCCAGCGTCGTTGACCTCCGCGTGTTCGGTGACGCCGGCGACATCCGTAAGGTGCTGGTCCGGGCCGCCGTTCGCGCCGGGATCGAGGATGGACGCCGCCATCGTCTACAACACCGACTGCGCGATACGTGCGCCACCACTCTTCTGGATGCAGGCGTGGCGCTGGACCGTGTGCAGGTCATTCTCGGGCATCGTGACATAGGGATGACGCGCCGATACGCTGAAACGCGGCCAGAGGCGCTCAGAGAAGCCATTGCGCAGACCTTCGATCGGTAACAGGCTGGCTCGTGATGTCCGGCGCTGGTGCAACCCGCGCGCTTGAGGCGGG
>DPVW01000171.1 GCA_003529325.1 Candidatus Latescibacterota bacterium
AGGGCACATGTAGCGGCACCCGGGCGGGACGCCTCGTTTTGTGTGGTACAGCTGGCGTGCAGTTCTCGACTGAGACCATCGACATCGTCGCCGCCGTTGAGACGGCTGCCTTTCCGGTGACCGCCAGATTCCCGGATGGTTGCCGGACCCATGCATGGACCCTCACCGTCGACGTCACCTGGGATGGTGTCCGACATGGTACGATCGCCGAGGCCATCGCCTGGTGGTGAGACCGAAAATCGCCATGTGGCGCATTGGACAAGATCCACCTATTCCTTGAGTCTGTTGGGTAAGGAAGTCCCATTGACCAGCACGCGCATCCAGATTCGTCAGTTGAGCAAACGATACCGTGGGGGCCACTACGCCCTGCGGGACGTGGATCTGGACATCGGCAACGGCATGTTCGGCCTCCTCGGTCCCAATGGCGCCGGCAAGACCACCCTCATCCGTATCCTGGTGGCACTGCTCAGACCCACGTCCGGACAAGTCACGGTGGACGGCATGGACCTGCAACGCGACCGTCACCGGATCCGCCGCATGGTGGGATATCTACCCCAGGATTTCAGTCGCTTCCCCAAACTGGCCACCTGGGAATTTCTGGACTATGGTGGCGCTCTTGCCGGACTGCGGCGCAAGCGGGAACGGCGGGAGCGGGTCGACGAGTTGCTTGAGCAGGTCGGTCTGTTCGACGTGCGGGACCGTCTTGCGAGCAAACTTTCGGGAGGGATGAAGCGACGTCTGGGAATCGCCCAGACATTGATCGGCAACCCGGCCATCATGATCGTCGACGAGCCGACGGTGGGGTTGGATCCACAGGAACGCCTGCGCTTCCGAAATCTCCTCGCCGACCTCGCCCGAGGTGAGATCGTCATCATCCTGTCGACACATATCGTCGGTGACATCTCCTCCACCTGTACCGATCTGGCCCTGCTCAACGAGGGCGAGATCGTCTACAATGGTTCACCCACCAAACTGGCGCATGCGGCGCAAGGCAAGGTTTGGAAGGTGGTGGCCGACCACCTGCAGATGGACAGCCTCAAGGAACGCTACGCTGTGGTCTCGACCGTGCCGGCGGCGGATGGGTACGAAATACGTCTCGTCGCCGAGGCGCCGCCAACGGTGGGCGCCCAACTCCTGGCGGACGCCGAAGTCGTCGAGCCCAATCTGGAAGATGCCTATATCCATTGTATGCAGTCCGTCGGTCAGGACATGAGCCTGGAAGTAGGCGTCGAGGCCCAGGCGTGATCCACCCGCACGTTATCGTCACCATCGCTCGTTGTGAGGCCCGTCTGCTGTGGCGGTCCGGGGCCTTCCGCCTGTCCATCGGCTTCGCCGTCTTCATCCTGTTTTTCTACAACATCATTATGAATGCCCCGGGGACGAACGCCGCCCATGTGTTCATCGCACTACCCGGCGGTCTGCCGCTGGGCAACGTCAAGCTGCTCAATCTTTATCTGGGTGTGGTCTCCGCCTTCCTGGCCACCGAGTTCATCAAGCGTGACCGTCAACAGGACACGGTGCAGACCGTGCTCGTGCACAGTTTCACCAATCTCGATTATGTCTTTGGCAAGGTGCTGGGTGTAGTCACCGTCTTCGCCACACTCGAGGTGGTGGTGCTCATCGTCGCCGGCGTGCTGCAATACTTCTTCGCCCTGGCGCCGATGTCGTGGCAGCCATATGCCATGGCGATCTTCGTCGCCGCCCTGCCCACTTTGGTTTTCACCGTGGGTCTCGCCGTGTTACTCGTGACGGTGTTGCGCAGCCAGGCTCTGGTCTTCGTCATCATGGTGGGCCTGGGGATGCTGACACTCATGGTGCTGGGACATCGTTACCACTATTTCTTCGACACCTTCGCCTTCCACATACCCCTCATGTGGTCGGATTTCATCGGTGTCGGGAACGAGGACCAGCTACTGCTGGTACGTGGTACCCACCTGCTCTTCGGCTTGGGTTGTATTGCCATCACCCCCCTGTTCAGCAGTCGCCTGCCACAGTCACGTTGGGCCAATTCCGCCACCGCCCTGACGGCCATCGCCTGCCTGACAGGCGCCGCATGGACAGCCACGACCTATTGGAACAGCCGTTGGGATGCGCAGCAATACCGGGACACGATGCGCGCCACCAGCGAACAAGCGGCAGCTCTTGCGGCACCGACGATTCGTCGCTGCCAGCTGCAGGTCGAGCATATAGAGCGACGGCTGGTGGTCACAGCTGACTTGGTGGTGATCAATGCCAATACGGCGCCCCTGGACACGCTGGTGTTCACGCTCAACCCTGGTCTCGTCATCGACGACATCACCGAAGATGGCGCCTCGCTGGCATACCGTCGGCAACAGCACGTGGTGCGGGTAGGGCCCGCTCATCCACTGGCGCCGGGGGACTCCTGTCGCGTGCAGATGATCTACGGTGGGACCATCGACGAACGATTCTGCTACCTCGATGTGGAGCGCCAGCGCCTGGAGGCACATTACCGATTCTGGCTGCACACCGTACCCAAGGCATATGCGGTTGTGACACCCAGCTTCCTCCATCTCACAGCTGAATCCGGTTGGTATCCAAGGGGAGGATTGCCCCCGGGCACCGCCTTCCCCGCAGCCGGGCATCGGGAGTATGCCCACTACGAGATCGACGTCGGCGTGCCGTCCGGATGGACAGCCTTTTCGCAGGGCGAAGCGCAGGTTGATTCGGTGACCGGTGCCTATCACTTCCGCACCGACACGCCACTACCACAGGTGTCGCTGACCATGGGCCGCTACGAGACCCGTCAGCTCGAACTGGAAGGCATCACATACCGGCTCGCATACCACCCGGGACATAACTACTTCGATACCTATCTGGACTCGCTCGCCCCGGTGCTGCCAGAACTGATCACAGAACTCAAGAACGAATACGAGACCGCCCTGGGGCTGCCCTACCCGCACCGGCACTTTTCCCTCGTGGAGGGGCCCATTCAGTTGTACGCCTACCAGCGTCTGTGGACGGTGGCGCAGGAGTCGGTGCAACCCGAACTGGTCTTTCTGCCGGAGATGTGCACGGTGTGCGAGGGCGCCGATTTCAGACGCCAGCGGCGGCGCTCCCGCCGCACACAGGAACGGGCCAACCAGGCCGAAACCGCCCAGGATCTGCAGAGCGAATACCTGCGCACCTTCGTCACGCTGGACCTGACGGGTCTGCAGCAATCGGATTTCAGCCAGATCCGCAACAACTCCTCTGTGGAGACCCGGTACCTGGTGCTACCCAACTACGTGTCCTATGTGACGCATTTGTCCTCGGGGCGCTGGCCGGTGCTCAATACGGCATTTGAGGCCTACTTCCGGGAGCGGGTAGCTCCCCCGGTGAATGCCGAGCAACGCAACTGGCACGGGTTGACGTCGCGCGAGAAGGCGAATCTAGCGCTACAGAAAACGCCCCTGGTCGAACTGCTTGGCGCTGAGGAGTTGGAGCGGGGCTTGCGCCAGGACGCCATGGACGCCAAGGGCACGCATCTGCTGCAGCTGTTTGCGGGCGCTGCTGGTGCAGAGCGTTTCGGTGCCCGCCTGGTCCAGGCTGTGACGGATAGTCGCTGGCGGGGTCTCACCGAAGCAGAACTGATCGACTTCATCACGGTTTTGGGTGTAACCGAGCCTGAGGCTGTGATGGATCGCTGGTACAGAACCGTCGAGACCCCGGGATACGAGGTCGGGGTGGTCGAATCTTATCTGGTCCGCGATGGCGAGCGCACCCGTACGCAGGTGAATCTGGAGGTGACCAATCCCACCGCGGTGGACGGCCTGGTGAAGGTGAGTCTGCGCTATCGACGAGACAACCTGCAACCTCGATGGATGCCTGAGGAGGCGCAGGCGGATGTGCAACGCGTGGTGGCGGTGCCGGCGGCATCACGCGTCAAGCTGGAAGTGCTGGCCGCCCAACCGGTGGCCGAACTCGTGTTGGATACCTACGTGTCACGCAATATTCCCGCCGTCATCAACATCCCCTTCGCGGAGCAGAAATTGCGCCGTGGCGCTACGCCCAGCGATGGCGTTTTTGTCAGCCTGCTCGCCGACGAACCACAGGCGAAGACGGTTGAATACGTGGTCGACAACGAAGACGAAGGTTTTGCCGTACACGAGTCGGAGCAGGCCAACTGGCTGCGCCGTCTGCTCGTTGAGGTCTTTAACCTGCGTGATCGCCGCAGCCCCTATTCGGCACTGCGCCCATGGGAGGCACCCGGCGCCTGGGAACCGACGACGGAGCGGAAATTCTACGGTCGGTTCATCCTGTCCGGTTACTACAAACGTCCCGGTGACGGGCGCAGCATGGTGTCGTGGCGTACGGAGCTGGCCCGCGCCGGCGAGTACGACATCTATTTCTACTGCGGCCCCCTGAATCAACTACGCGAGGGGAGTCGTCGCGGGGCGCGCTGGCGTAACGACAACAGCCTGGACCTCAAGGTCTATCATGACGGCGGCATGGACTCGATAAAGTTCGATACACAAACCGCAGAAGAGGGCTGGAACCTGCTGGGCACCTTCCGTCTGGGTGCTGGCGCCGCCCACATAGAACTCACCGACCTGGCCGAGGGCCGGGTGGTCATTGCCGATGCTGTGAAATGGGTAGAACGCATATGAGTGGACCCACAAGAAATGTGATACTCCTTGCCCTGCTGCTGCTGGCAGACGCCGTATCGGCGGAGCAACTGGAGTTGTCGCGAGCTTTGCAGATCGCCTCTGATCGCAGCCCCACAATCCAGGGGGCGCGACAGAATCTGGAGATCAGCCATCGCAACCTGCAGGCCCAGCGCGCTGCCCTCAAATCGCGCTTTGGCCTCGTGGTGACACCATACGAGTTCGCCAAGGATCGGGTTTTCAACGACCTGCTGTCGGCGCACAACACCCAGGAACAGACCCACATCGGCGCCAGCTTCTCCATTCAGCAACCGATCGAGATGACGGATGCCACGCTGTCGATGATTCAATCGGTGGACTGGCGCGAAGCCTCCAGTTCGCTCGCCAGTTCGTTGGGCGGCCGCTCGTCCCAACAGTCCTACAGCAGCAATCTCTATCTGCAATATTCGCAGCCCCTGTTCACAT
The DNA here is from genome assembly GCA_003529325.1 of Candidatus Latescibacterota bacterium. Lineage (GTDB taxonomy): Bacteria > Latescibacterota > UBA2968 > UBA8231 > UBA8231 > UBA8231. Next base: position 5,070 of record DPVW01000171.1, read on the forward strand.
ACAACCGCACGCGGCTGACCCTGGAGCGACTCGAGTTGGCCCTCGAGAACGCCCGCCTGGGCTACGCCATCCAGCGCCTGCAGATCGAATCCGGCGTGACCCGCCTGTTCCTCGACCTGTATCTGAAGCAGCGCAACGTCGCTATCAGCCGTGAGGAGCTGGTCAATGCCAACGAGCGCTACGAGATCATCGAGGGCAAGGTGCTCGCCGGGATCAGCGCCCGCGAGGAACTGCTGCAGGAGGACCTGACACGAGCCAATGCGCAGGCCAGCCTCGAGAGCATCCAGCTGCAATACGCCAACGCCTTGGATGACTTCCGCGTGCAACTCGGACTCCCATTCGAGATGGAGTTGTCGGTGACGGCAGATGTGCGCAAGGAGTTGGTGGAGGTAGACCTGAAACAGGCGACACGGCACGGTCTGGAGCGGCGCATGGAGCTGCGCCAGCAGGACATCAATATCCAGAACGCGATGCAGGAACTGATCACGACAGAGGCGCGGAACGAATTCAAAGGTGCGCTTAATCTGACCCTTGGCATCATCGGCACCGAAGAGAAGTTCAGTCGCATCTACGATGAGCCCACGCGCAATCAGCGGGTGACTCTGTCCTTTGACGTGCCGCTCTTTGACTGGGGCGAAAAGGAGCACCGCATGGCGGCGGCGCAGACATCGGTGGCACGCAGTGAACTGACCGCAGCCGAAGAGCGCAAACGCATCGTCGCCGAAATCCGCCAGGCCCATCGGAATCTGCAGTCGCAGCGCACACAGATCGAGATCGCCGAGAAGAATGTGGAGAATGCGCGCCTGACCTACGAGATCAACCTGGAGCGCTACCGCAATGGCGACCTGCCGGCCAAGGATATCGCCTACTACCAGAATCAACTCTCCAGAGAGCAGATCAACGAGGTTGGGGTGCTGATCCAATACCGGCTGGCCCTACTCGATTTGAAGATTCGCACACTCTACGACTTCACCCGCAAGCAACCGGTGACCGAATTCGATACCGATGAGGAGGCCCGCCGATGATCCGTCGATCCATGGCAGCGACGCTGCTGGTGCTTTGCAGTTGTTCCGAGGAGGGCCCTCGGATCGACGTGGAGTCCTCCATCCCGGTGCGGGTAGAAAGCGTCGCCCGCCACCCGATCGCCGAATACGTCACCGCCACAGGCACCGTGGAGGCCCGGCAGGAGGCACAACTCAAGAGTCTGCAGCAGGGGTTCTATCAACTGCAGACCAACCCGCGTACCGGTGCATCCTATGTCATGGGCGACGAGGTGGAGGCGGGGGCGCTGCTGGTGTTGCTCGTCAACCCGGAGTTGGTGAATCAGGTGAGTATGGAGTCGAAACAGCTGGCCTTTACCTCCGCCCAGCGCGAGTTCGAAAAGCAGCAGGGCCTGCTGGAAAAAGGGGGCATCACACTGCGTGAGTTGGCCGCCGCGGAGCGGGCCTACGTCGATGCGCGATATGCTCTGGAAAATGCGACCATCCAGTTGACAAAACTTGAGGCGCGGGTACCATTCTCCGGCCGCCTTGTCGACCTCCCCCACTACCGCGCCGACCAATTGCTCGACGCCGGCGCATCCCTGGCGGTGATCATGGACTACGACGAGCTCTATGCCGAGGTGTCGCTGCCGGGCAACGAGATCGATCGCATCGCACCAGGACAGCAAGCCCTGGTCACCCATTATGGTGACGCCGGCACCGACACCCTGCAAGGCAGAATCGATCAGGTCTCCCCGGTACTGGATCGGGAGAGTCGCATGTTCAAGGCGGTGCTGACGATCGACAATGACTCCTTGGCAATTCGCCCGGGCATGTTCGTCAAGATCGACATCGTGGTAGCAGCAAAGGACTCGGCCCTGGTGATCCCCAAGGAGGTGATCCTGGACCGCGGGGACAGCAAAGCCGTCTTCGTCGTGGAGAAGGGCATTGCCCTGGAGCGCCATCTCGAGACGGGGTTGAGCAATCGTGAGCAGATCGAAGTGCTGAGTGGTCTCGAACTCGAGGACCGGTTGGTGGTGGAAGGTTTTGAGACACTGCGCAATCAGTCGAAAGTGAAACTCGCCTCCAACCAGACCACTGACGCCTCGCGGTAGGCGCGAGTTCATCATGCACGCTCTGGCGCGATTCTCGGTTCGATACCCGACAACGGTGTTGATGCTGATCCTGGCGATCCTGCTGTTGGGATATATCTCCTTCCAACGACTTGGCATGGATCTGTTCCCGGATCTGAACAATCCGCGATTGTTCGTGGAGATCACGGCGGGCGAGCGCCCACCAGAGGAGATGGAGCGCCAGTTCGTCGATCGTGTGGAGGCGACGGCAGCGCGTGGTCGCGGCGTCGTCAATGTTGCTTCGATCGCCGAAACGGGGCGGGCACTGGTCACGGTGGAGTATGGTTGGCAGACGGACATGGACGAGGCATTTCTCGATCTGCAGAAATCGGTCGCCGACATGTCACAGCGCTCCGACGCTGACGAGGTGGTGGTCAGTCAGCACGATCCCAATGCCCAGCCTGTGGTGGTCGCCGCCTTCTACCATCCGCAGATCGAAGACCTCGATGCCTTGCGGCAGACGGCACAGAATATCATCCGCACCGAACTCATCCGGCTGCCCGGGGTCGCCGCCGTGGAGTTGGTGGGCGAACGGCGGCGCGAGGTGGAAGTACTGGCCGACCCATACAGGCTGGAGGCCTACGGTCTGACCGCAGAGCGACTGGCCGCCTCTATTCAGGCAGCCAATCGCAACATGTCCGGCGGCTCCATCGTCGAAATGGGACGACGTTATGTGATCAAGGGTGTGGGTGAGTTCGTCAGTGTCGATGAACTCGGCGATCTCATCGTGGCACAGAAAACGCCGGCCCTCGGCGGCGGCGCGCCGGGCTCTGAATCGGTCGCCGATCGCATCCCTGTGTATCTGCGCGAAGTCGCTGAATTGCGCCTGGTGTTGAGTGAGGCGGACAACGTCATCCGCCTCGACGGTCGACGCTGCCTGGGACTGGAGATCTACAAAGAAGCCCGCTTCAATACCATCGATGCGGCGACCAGCATCCACGAGCAACTCGATCTACTGCGGCGGGAACTGCCAGGATATCGCATCGAGGTGGTACAGGATCAGGCGCGATTCATCGAAGCCGCTGTCACCGAGGTCGAAGAGACGGGACTCATCGGCATCCTGCTAGCGGTGCTGGTGCTGTTCCTCTTCCTGCGGCGCCTGGGTGTGACCGTGGTCATCAGCCTGGCCATCCCCATCTCCATCGTCGCCACCTTCAACCTGATGTATTTCGGTGACCTGTCACTGAATCTGATGACCCTCGGTGGACTGGCCCTGGGGGCCGGGATGCTGGTGGACAATGCCATCATCGTGGTGGAGAACATCTTCCGCAAGTTGGAGGATGGTGCGACGCTGACGGAGGCGGCGATTGCCGGCACTGGCGAAGTCGGTGGCGCCATCACCAGCTCGACATTGACGACCATCGTCGTCTTCCTGCCCATCGTTTATCTGCACGGCGCCGCGGGAGAGTTGTTCCGCGAGCAGGCGTGGACCGTGGCCTTCTCGCTGCTCTCCTCCTTGTTCGTGGCGCTCGTCGTGATCCCCATGCTCTGCTCGCGACTGCTGCGTGGGAAAGCTCCGGCGCACACCGTCCACTTTCCGCGATATGCCGCCCTGATCCAGGCCTTGCTACAGCGCCGTCTCATCGTCATCGGCACGAGTGCACTGCTGGTGGTGGGCACCGTGGCGCTGTTGCCGACGATTGGCAGTGAGTTCATGCCCCGCGCCGGCCAGGGCCAGCTGTCCATCGAATTGTCTCTGCCTCAGGGAACCCACCTGGACCGTACCGAGGGCGTGGTGCGCAATCTGGAAGCCTTCCTGCAGCAGAATTTCGACGCTGCCATCAAGCATCTGTACGCCCGCGTCGGTCGGACTAGAGCGAATGCAGGCGCCGCAGAGGTGCTGACCGATGAACACAACGCCGTCATCCACGTTATGCTGAAACCCGACGCCGGTCTGGACGCGGCGGATCTGGTGGAACCTTTGGGCCGTGAACTGGCGGGGCTCCCCGACGTGGAGGCGCAGTTCGCCCTGCAGGAGACCGCCCTGGAGACGAGTCTGGGACGCACCTCCGCGCCGCTGCTCGTGGAGATCAAAGGCCGCGACCTGACGGTGCTGTCCGGGCTGGCCGAAGAGGTGGCCCAACTCCTGACCGGGCTGTCGACACTCTCCAATGTGGAGACCGGCATCGGTGCGGGACGACCACAGATTGAGGTCATCGTCGATCGTACCCGTGCAGCGCAGCATTCGTTGACGGTCGATGCCATGGGTGCACAGTTGGAGGCCATCCTCTCGGGTCTGGATGCCGGACAGCTACAGCAACGGGGGGAATACAGCGACATCGTCATCCGCAGACCCAGACTCTCCCTCGACGAGTTGGCCGGTGCCCTGCTGGACGGAGCCGATGGTCGCCGCGTCCGTCTGGACGAGGTGGCGACGCTGAAAGCATCCGAATCGCCGCGAGCCATCAGCCGCAACAACCGGATGCGCGTCATGACGGTGAGCGCCCACCTGAGTGGTGACCGTGCCTTTGATCAGGTGGCGGCCCAGGTGCAAGCCGAACTGGCGACGCTGGATCTGCCACCGGAATACAACTTCGCCATCACCGGTGAGGAGAAGCTGCGCCAGGAGTCTTTCGAGAATCTACGCTTTGCGCTGATCCTGGCGGTGGTCCTGGTGTATATGGTAATGGCAGCGCAGTTCGAGTCGCTCATACACCCTCTCGTCATCCTGCTGACCATTCCCCTCGCCGGCGTCGGGGCGGTGTTGCTGCTGTTGGTTCTGGGCATGCCATTGAATGTGATGTCCTTCATCGGCATCATCATGCTCGCCGGCATCGCCGTCAATGACTCGATCATTCTGGTGGACCGCATCAACCAGAATCGTCGAGCCGGTCAAGCCCTGGCGACGGCCATCGAAGCCGCCGCGCAGAGCCGCATACGGCCCATCATCATGACCAGCGCCACCACCATGCTGGCTCTGCTGCCCCTGGCGATCGGTTTCGGCGAAGGGGCGAATCTACGCACCCCCATGGCGGTGGCCGTCATCGGTGGCCTCGTCACCTCCACAGCGCTGACCCTGGTGGTGATCCCCTGTTTCTACCACCTGCTGGCCCGTCTGGATCGACTGCGGTAAGGGATCAGGAGTGACCGCCTTTTTCATCAGACGTCCGGTGCTGGTCTGCATGCTCCTCATCGGGGGGTGCCTGCTGGGGACGGTGTCGTACAGCCGGTTGTCGGTGGAACTGATTCCCTTCGCCGAATTGCCCATGCTGATCGTGCAGGTGCAGAGTGTGCGCGACGCCGATCCACACTATATCGAGCGCCAGGCCGTGATCCCCCTGGAGAGTGCGATCGCCGGGTTGGAGGGTATCGAACGCATCGAGACCCAACTCGAGCAACGACGGGCCATGCTGTTCGTCTACTACACCCGGCACAGCGACCAGCAGTACACATTTCTGAAGCTGGAAGAACGCGTGGCGGCGACGCGTGAGCGCTTGGGAGACGAGTTCATCGCCATGGTGTTCAAACTCGACACCGAGCAGCTCTCCAGTCAGTTCATGTCGTTGCAGGCGCGTGGCGTGGGCGACCTCGATCAGATCCGCCACGTCGTGGACGAGAAGGTCGTGCCCGAACTCGAGAACGTGGAGGGCATGGCGAATGTCGCCGTCTACGGAGGGCGACAGCAGTCGGTGGAGGTGCTGCTGTCGGAGGAGGTGTTGCGCAGCCATGGTCTGACCCTGTCCGAGGTGAATTCACGCATCTCCGAGGGCTCGCGTCAGCGCCGATACCTGGGGCAGGTGGAGGAGGCGGGCCAGCTACTTTTCGTCAATCTTGCGAGTGACTACGGTACACTCGAGGAGCTCCGGGAGACCATCGTCCGTCCGCAGGGGCCGGTGCGCCTGGGACAGATCGGCACGGTAATCGACGGTGGCGCCCAGCGCGAGACCATTGCCCGCATCAATGGCATGGAGGCCATCTCCATCGCTCTGGTCAGCGACCGCCAGGCCAATCTGCTGGCCCTGTCCGCCGCCACCCGCGACCTCCTCGAAGAGCTCAACGCGACGCTCGCCGCCGATGGTGTGCAACTCGTGATCCAGAGCGATTCGGCGGAGGTCATCGAAGAGAATATTGGCGACATCAAGTCCCTCGCCGTCGTCGGTGGACTGCTGGCGATTGCGGTGTTGTGGGTTTTTCTGCGCAATCTGCCCCTGGTGGCGATCGTGGCAGTCGCCATGCCGGTATCGGTACTGATCGCCATGAACCTGTTCTACGCTTTCGACATCACCCTCAATACACTCTCTCTGGTGGGCATCACCGTCGCCGTGGGCATGCTGCTCGACAACAGTATCGTCGTGCTGGAAAGTGTGTACCGACAGTTGGCGCGGGGGAAAGAAGCGGCCGAAGCGGTGGTGGTCGGCGTCTCGCAGGTCTGGCGGGCCGTGCTGGCGGCGACCCTGACGACGGTCTGTGTGTTTCTGCCCTTCGTCTTCTCCGAGAACTTTCTGGTGCGGCTGCTGGGACGGCAGGTGGGCATGTCGATCATCTCGACCCTGCTGGTGTCACTGGTAGTCGCCCTGCTGCTCATTCCGGTATTCGTCTACCAGCTCAGCAGAGGCAGGCACGTAACGGCGACGGCCTTGACCGCCGTCTCACAACGCCAGCGTATGGTGCAGATCTACACCCTCCTGCTCAAGTCCTGCATGAGGTTCCCGGTGCGCACCGTGGTCGTCGCCATCGTCGCATTTTTTGTCAGCATCCTGCTGAGTCTCGTGGTGAGCATCAACAGTCCCGAGGACGTGGAGTTGACCACCTTCGATCTGTACGCCTCCCTCCCTGGTGGCAGCACCCTGGAACTGGCCGACGAACTGGCCCGCGAGATGGATGCCCGACTCGCCGATATCGAAGAGATCGCCGAACGTCGCATGGACGTGCAGGCCGAAACCATCCGTCTCACTTTCGAACTACAGGAGGATTTCGGTGAGCTGGCGCGGCGCGATCTGGGTGCCGTAAAAGAGGATGCCCACCGGCGCCTGCGTGAGACCTTCCGGGGGGTGAGGTTTTCATGGACGCAACCACGCACGGATTCGCGCTACCAGAGAGGTGGCGGCGGGCGTGGCGGCAGCCGCGCATTTCAGCGCCTGCTGGGGATCGGGCAGTCGTCGGAGCGGATCGCCGTACGGGGACCCGACCTCAGCCTGCTGCAGACCATCGTGGAGGATCTGCGCTACAATCTGGATCGCTTGCCAGGCGTGCGCTATTCGAACCCGGGGATCAGCCGGGGTCAACCGCAGCTCGACTTGCTCATCGATCGCGTGGCGAGTTCCCATTTCGGCGTCGAGGCCAACGCCATCGCCGCCGAACTGTCCACCTTCCAACCTCAGGTCTCCTCCACAGCGAAGCTCAAACGGGGTGTCGATCTGGTCGACGTGGTGCTGAAGAGTTCACAATACGAGCAGCGGCGCATTGATGATCTGCGCCAATTGCAGGTGGGGACCGTCTCCGGTGGGCGCGTGCCCCTGCTGCAGGTGACGGATCTGGTCTTCTCTGAGGGTTTTGGCGGCTTCACGAGGGTGAACCAGGAGAAGGAGGTGGAACTCACCTACGTGCTCGACGATGAGATCACCGAGTCGCGGGAATTACTCGACGAGGCGCGGGCGGCGGTGGATGAACTGGCGGCGGAGTTGGCCCTGCCGCCCGGCGTGTCGGTGGAGGTGATCCACGACGAGACGGATCTGTCCGAGTTCTATTTCCTCATCGGCGCCTCCGTGATCCTCATCTATATGATCCTGACCTCCGTCTTCGAGTCCCTGCTGGCACCATTGGCGATGATGATCGCCCTCCCCCTGGCCACCATCGGCGCCCTGTGGGGGCTGATCGCCACGGGCAACTCCCTGTTCAACGCCAACGCCCTCGTCGGATTCCTGATCCTGCTGGGGGTGGTCGTCAACAATGGCATCATGCTCATCGACTATGCGCGCCAGTTGGAACGGGACGGCTGCCGTCTGGGACGGGCGCTGTTGACGGCGGGCCAGGTACGAGTGCGACCCATCCTCATCACGGCGTTGAGCACCATGCTGGCCATGTTGCCATTGGCCATGGGACGGGGTGAATACGTGGCTCGTATCGGCGCCCCTTTTGCCGTGGCCGTCATCGGCGGACTCGTCGCCGGGACCCTCTTCACCCTGGTGCTGGTACCGACGGTCTATTTCGGTCTCGCCACGGCGGTGACCTGGGCGCGGGACCTCGGCTGGCGCCTGCAATGTGCACAGGCGGCGGGCCTGGCCTTCGGCGTCTGGCTCATTCATCAGAATGTGGAGTCCACCTTCTGGCAATTCGCCGACGGCACCGCCCTGCTGGGATTGGTGCCGGCCCTCGCCTGGTTTACGCAGAGCAGTCTGCGCCGTAGTCAGGCCGACCTGATCCCTGAGGGCGAACCACTGCAGGTGTCGGTTGTCAATGTGGTGAAGGTGTACGACGAACGCTCCCGTTTTGCCCGACAGTGGGACCGCGGGCGCCGCCAGTCTCTGCATCAACAGGGCGAGGCCGCCCCCGCCAGTCAGCGCCGCGCCGACCTGGTGTGGCAGCTTCCCCTGCTGCTGTTCCACGCCTATTTCACCTACGTGTATCTACGGCAGGATTTCTGGATCGTTGTGCTGTCGGTGGCCTGGTACGTCCACCTGCTCGTGCTGGTGCGTCCCTGGCTGCCCGCCGGCACCGCACGCTGGCAGCGGCTGTGCTACCACCTGCTGTTATGGGGACTGCCGGCGGCGCATCTGGCCTGGTTCCAGTCGCTGTGGGATCTGTGGGGACTACAGCTTTTTCTGGGCATTTGTTGGTATCTAGGCGCAGCCGTGCACCGAGGTTCGCGCCGACTCTATCGGGGTGAGGTCAACGTCGACTCCATCACCGGGCGATTCCGCCGCAGTCGACGCGCCTTCTACCTGGCGGTGGGGGCGATTCCCATCATCGGCAAACGCCGTCCGCCATTCACCGCGCTGCGTGGCGTGTCGTTGGAGATCGGCACCGGTATGTTCGGTCTGATCGGACCCAACGGCGCCGGCAAGACAACGTTGATGCGCGTCATCTGCGGCATCCTCGATCAGTCTCTGGGCAAGGTGCGCGTTAATGGCATCGATCTGGGGCAACAGCGTGAGGAGTTGCAGGCACTGATCGGCTACCTGCCGCAGGAGTTCGGCACCTACGAAAATATGACGGCCCGCCAGTTCCTCGATTACCAGGCCCTGCTCAAAGGCGAGTGGGATGGTGACAAGCGTCGTCAGGTCCTGGACCAGGTGCTGGCTTCAGTACACCTGGATGAGGCGCAGGATCGGAAGATCGGTGGTTTTTCCGGGGGCATGAAACAGCGCGTCGGCATCGCTCAGACCTTGCTGCACCTGCCGCGCATTCTGGTGGTGGACGAACCCACGGCCGGGCTTGATCCGCGTGAACGTATTCGTTTTCGCAATCTGTTGGCAGAACTGTCCCGCCATCGGGTGGTGATCTTTTCGACCCACATCATCGAGGACATCTCCAGTTCCTGTAATCGCCTGGCCGTGCTGGGAGATGGCGAGGTGCGCTTCCACGGCACGCCACAGGACATGGTGGATCTCACTCGTGGTGCCGTCTGGCAGGCTCAGATCGACGCCGATCGATTCGAGCAATTGCGCCGCACGGCACGCATCGTCCACCACATGCGCGATGGCGATCAGATCCGCGTGCGCATCCTGGCTGGTGAAAAACCGTTGCCGGATGCCGAAGGCGTGACACCGACGTTGGAGGATTCGTACTTGTGGTTGCTGGAAAAGGCGCCGGCATGAAGTTCAGACCCCTCAGCCTGCTGGCTTTCGCCCGCTACAACGCATCTCAGGTCTTTGCCGGCAAGTTCATCTATTTCCTGCTGCTGTCGCTGGTCATATTCTGCATCGTAGTCGTCGTACACACCGCCCAGCAGGAGGTGCCGCCCAATGTGGCGACGATCTACTACTTCCTGCTGGTCCCGGGTATCATGCTGATCTTTTATCCAGCGGCATACAGTGTGCAGGGCGATGTAGATGCGCGCATGCTGGAAACCCTGTTCGGCATTCCCGACTACCGATACAAAGTCTGGCTGGCGCGGCAGGTGGTACAACAACTCGTCATCGCCATGATGCTGTGGCTGCTGGCGATGTTGTGCAAGGTAGCATTGGCGGACTTCTCCGTCGGTGCCATGCTCTTCCATCTTATGTTTCCCACGCTCTTTCTCGGGAGTGTGGGATTCATGCTGGCCACGACCATCCGCAGTGGCAACGGTGCTGCCGCCACGTTGGTGGTCGTCTGTTTCTTCGCCTGGATTTTCGGCCTGGAGGTCCTGCAGGGCAGTCGCTGGAATATGTTCCACAACCCCTTCGAGCTGACCGACTCTTATGTCGCCATGATTCATGAGGCGACGACATTTCACAATCGCGTCTATCTCCTGGTCGGGTCGGTGCTGGCAACCCTTATGGGATTGCTGCGGCTACAGCGACGTGAACGGTTTGTCGGATGATTTCGCCAACCGACACCATCCCTTTTGAGGCATTCGCCCACTTCGAGAGGATCACCGAGAAAGAGCCACTATTGTACCGCGAACCACCTGCGTGGGCAGCTGCCGCTCATGCCATCATCGTTGACGACACCGTGCACTACCTGTGGGGAGAAAAGCGGCAGGACAACACCTGGGTGCACATGCACAGCTCAGCACCAACCAGTGATCCTACTGCGATAACCGATGACATACGGAATCCCACACTGCTGCCCTCGGCGTATGGGTTCGACGATCAGGACGTGGAGTATCCCTTCCCCTTCTGGAATCCCGCCGATCAGCGATACTACGTCTACTACCTCGGCCAGCAGGGCAATAGCAAACCCCGCCTCAAACAGACAGGGCTGCTCGTGGGCGACGGGGACTTCGGGCAGTGGCAACGCGTCGGCACCGAACCGGTCGTCACTGTCGGGGGCCGACACGAACAACACGGCGCTTCTCATCCGTCCGTAGCCATCGCGGACGACATGATTCACATGGTCTATACAGGGGAGTCACCGGCGCCAGCTGAAAGGCGCCAGATTCTCTACAATGTTCCGAGCATCTGCCACGCGACGGCTCCGACCAGCAACCCGGCACAGGTCACCAAGGATCTTGCCAATCCCGTATTCTCAGGCTCGGGGCAGGCGTGGGACAGCTGCGGTGTGCGCGAAGCCGAAATCCTCAAGGGTCCGGACTTCTTCCACATCTTCTACGGTGGCTACGATGGCAGACGCTGGAGCATCGGACACGTCCGTACGCGCGACTTCCGCACCTTCGAACCGAACCCGCACAATCCCATCTTCACACCTTCAACCGATCCGGATGCCTGGGACTGTGACGGCCTGCTGACGCCACAGGTCTTTGCCATGAACGGGACCTACTACATGATCTACGCAGGTCTCAAAGGTTCGGGATGGAATCGTGTGTCAGCAGTGCAGACGGGACTGGCTGTAGCCGGGGTGTAGCCACAGTACCTATAGCGCCAGGATGCGCGCTGCCGTGCCGCCCATGATCTTCTGCAGATCCTCGGCGCTCAAGAATTCGCACTCTTTCTCGATCCACTCGCGTGACTGGCGGTATGTGCAGAAGCGATTCTGGAAGGGCATATCCGTCCCCCACAACAGGCGATCGGCACCGATGCGTTCCACCATCTGCTCCAGCGTCGGCCACACCTGGCGGTAGGGGTAGTCGAACCAATCGCCCAAGCGTACGGGGAAGCAGACTTCCAGACTCAGGTTGGGATTGGCGAATGGCTGCCAGATCTCATCTGGTAGCAGGATCTGATCGTGCTCGACGAACAGACGCCATGGGAAACCGTGGGTGATACTGCACACCGCCTCCGGATAACGCTCCATCCAGCGGCCAAGGATGCGCAGCTCTGACAGATACCCCTGCTGTTGTTCTTCATCCGAGACATAACCCCTTCCGAAGGCCGATCCCGTACTGAGGGTGAAGAAGATGGGCACACCCAGGCCAGTGGCAGTCTCCCAGAAGGGGCGGAAACGGCCGTCATCCCATGCCTCCACACCAACCAGGTAATGCAGCGGATTGAATTTGATGGCGTGCAGACCGTCTGTCTCGATCGCCGTGACCAGTTCCTCGATGACGGCATCCGTCTCAGTCACGATACGCCACTCGTCCACCGGCGCCATGGCCTTGAACCGGAGCGGAAACCGTTGCACACAATCTGTCAGAAATGTGCTGCCCCGCCCGAGCATGGGGTTGCTGTGCAGCAGGGCCCAGTCGACACCGGCGTAGTCCATCTCGCCGATAAGACTGAATGGCGTGAACTCACAATTGCGCAGATTGGGTGGATAGAAATGTTTGCTGTATTGCTCCCCTTCCCACTCCCAGACCACCCGCCCTGCGGCGTGATCGATATAAAGGCCGACATCGGGTAGATCCCCCAGTGGACTGCTGCCCGCCGGTGCGACCACCTCCGAGGGCCCCGCACTACGATCACGCAGACGGAAGGCCGGTTGGTGGTGGGCGGCCTGCGCGTATTGGACCCACTTGAGATGTTCGGCGGCAGTGGCAAAACCGGCGGGACTGTCCGCCGGTTCGAAGCAGTAGGCGTGGGAATCGACGATCATGGTCGGCTCCTTGTCGTAGGGATCATCTCGCTTCCCAACGAAAGGCACGGATCGTGGACCTCGTCAACACTCAGCGGACCGCCCGTCCTCTGGGCACTCACCTCATCAGCAACAGCTTCCGTGTCTCCACTCTCTGCGCAGCCAGGTTGTAGATCGCCAGTTCGATCTGCCGTGATTGGGGCAGGTCGAAGCGGATCGTGGTTTCGGGGTTGAACGGGTTGGGGTAGTTCTGTGAAAGCGTGAAGGTTTCGGGACCGGTGGCGTCCTGCGATTCAACGACGGCGGTGACGAGTGGGCGTTTGGCTGCCACAAGCCGGATGTCATCGACATAGAAGGTGCCCTTGAGATTACAGTTCGATGGTTTCGATGCCCTGCCGCAATCCGAACTCAACTAAGGGAATCTCCACCAACTGCCACTCCTTCCTTGTCACATCTACCCTGTTTTCCAACAGGCTTACCGGCAGTTCGTGATTGACAAATACTCTGAAACCGGGATTTATCAGCGGCAACGTGACATCGCCGGGATGGAAGGCGAAGCGCAGGGCGGTGTAGGCCTCGGGATTGACCGGCTCATCAGGCTGAAACACGACGCGCCATCCGCCATCGACATGGAAAGAGCCGGCGACTTCCCCACGATGGACCTCGTCCGCGGCAGCCAATACCCATTCCAGACTAAAGAAGCTCTCCGCCCTCCAGTCCGGCAGCAGATCTTCGTCCAGGATGAGCAGATCCTCGCGCCATTCATCTGGTACCGCCCCTGGCCCCGGCGAATAATCGGGGTAGTGGATGTAGAATATGAACTGCATCTCATCGGTGCTCCGCAGACCATAATTGATCTTCTCATCCGGTTATGAGATGCTCACGGACTTGTAGTCCCAATACTCCCTATACACCTAACCGTCTGTGCAGTAGTGAGTT
>DPVW01000376.1:0-6309 GCA_003529325.1 Candidatus Latescibacterota bacterium
ATTCGAACCTGCGAAGGCGAAGCCAGCAGATTTACAGTCTGCCCTCGTTGACCGCTTGAGTATCTCCCCGTGCCTCGACGCGCTAAGCGCCTGCCAACAAGCTCAGCCCAAAAACGTAAGGCAGTCTGCGTGACTGTCAAGGCACGGGGTTTACGCTGCCTCCTCCTCTTCGCGTTCCAGATTCTTGTAGTCGCCAGCGGCGTCCCAGGCAGGGCGGCTGCGTCCGTTCAGATCCCAGGCGATGCGGCCGGCACGCACGGTGAGTTCGCACTCCAGGCGCTGACGTCCCGACAGGCGCGCACGCCCCGAGTCGACGAAGCCGAACTCCCCTTCCTTCAGGTTGAGCACGGCGACGTCCGCGTCCGCACCTGGCGTCAGGTGCCCGAGTTCGGGGTGGCGGATGACCTCCGCAGGACGCTGTGTGGAACGGTAGATGACTTCCTTCAGACTCATGCCCATGGCGAGAAACTTCGACATCGTCACGGGCATGGTCGCATTCGGGATCATGCGGCTCGACTTGTGCAGATCGGTGCTGATCGTGTCGGGTGGAAAGCCCTGCGCCATGGCCGGCACGGCGATGCGAAACCAGAAGCTGCCAGCTCCATGACCGCAATCGAATAGGACGCCACGCTCACGTGCCTTGCGGACGTAGTCGTTGACCTTCTTGTCATCGTCGAGCAATGGGATGTGAGAGGCATAGAGGTGGGTGTGCATGTCCCCAGGTGCCATCCGCTCCAGCAGTTCCTCGTACGAGCGTGTCGGCCGCGGGGCGAAATCGATCATCGCGATGGAGTCCGACAAACGCGCCGCTTCGATGGCACCACCTGCACTCTCCCAGCCGGGACCACCGAAATGGGCGGCCTTGGTGCCGATGCAATGCTCCGGATACTTCAGCACTGCCTCCGCACACTTCTCCGGAATCATCTCCGTCACATCCTGCTCCGGTCTGCCGATCATGCCGGCGCCGACGATGTTGACGAGGATGTAGACTCGAGTACTGGATGGTTTGACGATGGTCTCGATACAGTCGTCGATGTCCTTCCAACCAGGACCACCGGTATCGACGACGGCCGTCACCCCGTTGGGCAGAGAATGCTGATCCGGAAACAACCAGCCGGAATAACCACCGTAGACATGGACGTGGATATCGATGAGTCCTGGTGTGACGAACAATCCGGATACGTCGACGTCTTTTTTGGCATAAATGTCGAGACCAGCCCCGACTGCCTGAATCGTACCGTCGCTGATGGCCACGTCCGCTGGACCGTCGATGTCATTCTTCGGGTCGATGACGTGTCCACCGCGCAGGAGTATGTCACATGTCGCCATGGAGTCTTTTCTCCCTCTGTGTGGGCGCTTGATGTTTCGCAGTGCGGCGGCAAGTATAGGCTCGTGCGAAGGTGAGGGGAAGATGCCCAGCTGCGGCTCAGCTTGTCATCGAGACACGGATGCAGCAGATTCTCAAGCACTGGCATTACACTACATATGACCTGAGAAGGAGCCACCCAAATGCCTCGTTCGGTACGCATCGCTGTCACCGGCGCCGCTGGCCAGATCGGCTATGCCCTGCTGCCCCGACTTGCTTCCGGAGAAGTCTTCGGACACGACACACGCATCTCGCTGAGCTTGCTCGAAATCACACCGGCCCTGCCCGCCCTCGAAGGGGTGGTGATGGAACTGCAGGACTGCGCCTTTCCGCTACTCGACGACATCCGCGTCACCGACAGCCCGGAGGAAGCCTTCGATGGCATCAACTGGGGCCTCCTCGTCGGCTCCAAGCCACGCGGCAAGGGCATGGAGCGCGGTGACCTGATCCGCGAGAATGGTCCGATCTTCGTCGGTCAGGGCCAGGCCCTGGCCAAGGCGGCCGCCGATGTCCGTATCCTCGTCGTCGGCAACCCGGCCAATACGAACTGTCTGATCGCCATGAAACATGGTATCAAGGGCGGCGTCCCCCGGGAGCGCTTCCACGCCATGATGCGCCTGGATCAGAATCGGGCGTCGGCACAACTGGCACAGAAGGCGGGCGTCAAGGTTGCTGACGTGACCAACATGACGATCTGGGGCAATCACTCGGCGACCCAGTATCCGGACACGGAAAATGCGAAGATCAATGGTCGTCCCTGCAGCGATGTCATCGGTCACGTCTCCTGGCTCCAGGGCGAATTCATCGAGCTCATCCAGCAGCGCGGAGCTGCCGTCATCGCCGCCCGTGGTTTGTCCTCGGCCGCCTCGGCAGCCAACGCCGCCCTCGATCACGTGCGTAGTGTCGAAGGTGTTACCGCCGATGGCGACTGGTTCTCCGCCGCCATCCCGGGTGACGGTAGTTACGGCATCGACGAAGACCTCATCTTTTCTTGTCCGGTGCGCTCCGACGGCAAGGGGGAGATCTCCATCGTTCAGGGCCTTGAACTGAGTGAGTTCTCGCGCGGCAAATTGCTGGCGACGGAAAAGGAACTGCAGGAAGAGCGCACCGTCGTGCAGGAAATGTTCTGATCGAACATCCCGGACCGGCCGCTGGCTACACGGGTGCGCAGGCGCGTTTCTATGATAGTTACTTCACCGGTCTGGATGGGGAAGTTGAATTCTATCGGGAGCACGCCATCACCTCCGGCGGCCCTGTACTCGAAGCCGGCTGTGGCACCGGACGCACGCTGTTTCCCGTCGCTGCCGCCGGTATCGATATTTCCGGTGTCGAACTATCTGTTGCCATGATCGCGCAGGCGCGTGACCATGCCACCGGCTTGCCACAGGCAGTCCAGGACCGGGTGACGCTCATAGAGGCAGACATGCGCCAGTTGCCGGCGGATCTGCACGACAACTATGCCTTGATCAGCCTCCCGTATCGCACTTTTCAGCATCTGCTGACACCGGCAGACCAACTCCTGGCGCTGCGCGGATTCCGCCAGCATCTGGCACCGGGAGGCCGTTTGGTCCTCAACCAGTTCGACCCCACTCTCGACATGGTGCGCGTGCTCAACGAACCGGAGCCGTCTGATGAGGTCAGCGAACTGCCCGTTGACATGGAATTTGTCGAGCCTGGTTCGGAGCGGACGGTCCGTGTCCGCTATCGCCGCGGCTACGCAGTCGAGCAGCAGATCCTGCAGCAGCTCTTCTTCTACGAGATCCTCGAGGCCGGCAAGGTCGTCGACGTCGAGCGCGGAGAACTCCTGCTGCGTTATACCTACCGCTATGAAATGGAGCACTTGCTGGCTGCCGCCGGCTTCCAGATCCTGTCGTTGGCCGGAGACTTTGACGGCGCACCGTATGCGGGGCATGGCGAGCAGGTGTGGGTCGTCGAGGCGAACTGAGGTGGCAACGGCAGCGACGCAGGGGACGTGGTGCGAAATTGATGACAACGCACTGCGTGCCAATGTACCAGTGCTGCGTCGGACCATCGGCTCGGGTCGTAGCCTTAGATCACGATTTTGCCCGCGAGCAGCTGAGCGGACTCGGAACGGCGCGTGCACGATTGATGGCGGCAGATATCCATGTCGAAATATGGCATGCCGCCAGTTCAGCGGCGGCCTTCGTGCTGCCAGAAAGCCGGGCCGATCTGGTCAGAGTCGCCATCGCCGCCTATGGCCTGTGGCCCTCTGCGAATATCGAAGGGCTGACAGCGACTGCAGCACCGGGTGTGCAGCTGCAGCCGGCGTTGACATGGCGGGCCCGCGGTTCGCAGGCGCGTCGAATCGCCGTGTTGCCTGTTGGTTACCACGAAGGCTTCCCCAGGGCCCGCTCCAATCATGGTCACGTCCTGGTCCGTGGCCTGCCGGCACCGGTGCGAGGCCGCGTCTGCATGAATCTGACGATGGTGGACGTCACCGAAGTCGAGACGGCAACGGGCGCGCCGATCCGCGCAGGTGAGGTCGCCACGTTGCTGGGCTCGGATGCCGACGCCTTGATCAACGCCGAACAGTTCGCCGAGTGGGCGGATACCATTCACTACGAGATCATCGCCCGCATTCACCCATGTGTGCCACGGAGAATGACTTAAATGACCGAATCATGGGGTGGGATCTTCTCAATCCTCATCACGCCCTTTACCGAGAGATTGGATCTTGATGAGCAAGGCCTGCGACGCCAGGTCGACTTCTGTGTCGATGCAGGCGCTGCCGGTGTGGTGGGGCCAGCGAATGCCTCTGAGTTCGCCACCCTGTCCGATGACGAACGCCGCCGTTGGCTCGACATCGTCGTCGAGCAGACCAACGGTCGTGTCCCCGTCATCGCCTCCGTCACCTCTGGCCATGCCCACGCCGCCGCCGATCTGGCTCGGTATGCGCAGCACGTCGGCGTCGATGGCATCATGTCCATGCCGCCGCCGATTCTCAAGCCGGACGAGGCTGGTTGCGCCGCATATTTCCGCGATCTCGCTGGTGCCGTGCAGCTGCCCGTCATTCTACAAAATTATGCCGCCCCACTCGGGACGCCGATGAAGGCTTCTGCTTTGGCCCGTCTGTGCGGCGAAGTCGAGAACATCCAATACATCAAGGAGGAAGTACCACCGGAACCGCGCATGATCTCGGCGACGCTGGCGGCGGTAGGAGACGCCTGTCAGGGCATCTTCGGTGGCCAGGGCGGTATCTATCTGATCGACGAGTTCCGGCGTGGTGCCGTCGGCAACATGCCCGGTGCTCACACGACGGACGTTCTCGTCGACATCTGGCGGCGATTGCAGGCGGGGGAGTTGCAGGGGGCACGCAGTACATTTCAGCGGATGTTGCCGCTGATGGTCTTCGAGCGACTGTATGGCGTCGCTGTCTACAAAGAGGTCTTGAAGCGCCGCGGTATCATCGGTAGTTCCGCCCGGCGCGCGCCGGGGCCGGATATCGACGACGACGATCGACGTGAACTTGAACCCGCCCTACAGCAGGTCGAGTCCCTGTACAGAGTCTAGGAGAAAGCGGCAGATGGAAAAACAACCCAACGTGCTTTTTGTCATGACCGATCAGCAACGGGGCGATACGATTGCCGCCCTCGGCAACAGCCACATTCACACGCCAAACTTCGACCGTCTCGTCGCTCGGGGCACCGCCTTCACTCAGGGATATACACCGACGCCGGTGTGTGTGGCAGCGCGGTATGCCGTGCGTACGGGACGTTCGGCGCTGACGACGAGGGTCTTCAGCAACGGTCAGCAGCCACCTGCCAAGGGTCAGCCGGAAGGTATGGTGGCACGTTGCGGCCCCTATGTCGGCACACGGATGCGAGAATTGGGGTATCGCACATTCGGTATCGGCAAGTTCCACTCAAATCCGTGGGACGAGGATCTGGGGTACGACGTGCACCTGCATTCCGAAGAACTCTTCGGCACCCCCGACCGACGGGCGAACGATGACTACGCCAAATTTATCGCCGAGGCCCATCCCCAGCACGATTTCGTCGAGGGTTTGCATGGGGAGCGCACGGAGATGTATTACATGCCGCAGATGAGTCCCCTGCCTGCGGCGCTGACCGTCGAGTCATGGGCAGCGGACAGAGCGATCGAACAGATCGAGGCAGACAACGGCGCAGAGCGGCAGCCGTTCTTCGGCTTTCTCTCCTTCATCGGGCCCCATCCACCGTTGGCCCCGCCAATCCCATTCAATCGACTGTACGATCCGGACCGGATGCCGTCACCGACGCGTGGCGATGTCGACGTCGATCACGCCGATGAGCAGATCCCGTGGATGAATTACGGCGTCTGGGCCGAGGATGTGAGTGATGCCCAGGCACGAATGCTGCGAGCCCGCTACTACGGTGAACTGACCTACATCGACGACTGCCTGGGACGGGTCCTCGACGCCGTCGAGGCCAGACAGGACGCGGACAACACGCTGATCTGTTTTTTCGCCGATCACGGCGACCATCTCGGCGATCATCGTGCCTGGCAGAAGGAGAGTTTCTTCGAAGCCTCCTGTCACGTGCCCTTCCTGGTCAGTTGGCCGGCAGGTGGAATCGGCGCCGGTGAGCGGCGCGATGAACTGGTCAGCCTCGTCGACCTGTTCGGCATTGCCACGGGCGCAGCGGGAGCGTCGGAGCTGCGCGATGGCAGCGATGTTCTCGGTCTGCTACGTGATGAAATTCCGGGGCGCGAGCAGTTGTTCGGCCTCTTTGGCGCCCCGGGTACACCACAATTCAAGATCATGGTGCGAGAAGGGCAGTGGAAATACATCTTCCTCGCCAATGGCGGACGCGAATTGTTGTTCGA
The DNA here is from genome assembly GCA_003529325.1 of Candidatus Latescibacterota bacterium. Taxonomy (GTDB): domain Bacteria; phylum Latescibacterota; class UBA2968; order UBA8231; family UBA8231; genus UBA8231. Next base: position 6,191 of record DPVW01000376.1, read on the forward strand.
TGTAGACGCAGACCCCCAGGAGTTACGGCAGTTGCACATCAGACAGGCTCAGGTGGCTGGGCGATTGCGTGTTGCGGCGGCGGCGTATCTGAATGGACCCGCCGGCGAGGCAGCTCTGG
>DPVW01000376.1:6590-7749 GCA_003529325.1 Candidatus Latescibacterota bacterium
GGCGGCGGCGTATCTGAATGGCCCCGCCGGCGAGGCAGCTCTGGATGCGACGGGAGATCTACACGGTTTCCCCTTCGCAGAACGTCCCCTGCGTCGGATCTACCAGTTCGACCGGTCCCGTGGGGTCAGTGGGTTTCCACCGGATCCAGCGACGGGTCTGCAGCGGTATCGGGAGGGCTCCCCGGGTTGAGTGCTCCTAGCCGCTGATCTGTCCCGCCGTATGCAGGGCTCTGGCGCTGACACCAAGAACACCGACAAAGCCCTGCGAATCACGATGGTCGAACTCGCCCACGTCTTCCATCGACGCCGCTTCCTCGCTGTAGAGCGAGTTGGGGGCATCGACAATGCTCTCATAGAGCACATTGCCTTTATACAGTGATACCGTCACGGTCCCCGTTCCCAGCTGACTGAAGCGGTCGACGAAGTCACGACAGGCCTGTGTTGCCGGATCGAACCAATAGCCCTGATAGATCTGTTCTGCAATCCACGTGCTGACCTGATCGTACAAGCGGCGACTGCGTCGATCAAGAATCAGCTGCAGCAGGAACTCGTACGAGCGACTGAGCAGTTCGAGTCCCGGTGCCTCGTAGATGCCCCGCGACTTGATCCCGACAAAACGATTCTCCACGGCATGCAGACCGATACCGATGCCATGGGCGCCACCGATCCTGTTGGCCGCCACAACCAGATCAAAGGCTCCCAGGCGCTCACCGTCGATGGCGGTGGGCACACCCTTGTCGAAGCGAATTGTCACTCTCTGCGCATCTGCAGGCGCCTCGGCGGGGAATACCCCCATACCAGGATCCACCCGACTCGCCGGCGTCTCCAGCGACTCGAGTTCACCTGCTTCGTGGGTCAGCCCGAGAACATTGGCGTCCGTGGAGTAAGGCTTCGACAGCGTTGCTTTCACCGGGATGTCATGCTGCTGGCAGTAGGCGATCATCTCTTTCCGGCCGCCAAACTGCTGCAGAAAAGCATCATCCCGCCAGGGAGCGTAGACCTGGATTTTGGGATCCAGCATCTGTGACGCCAACTCGAAGCGGATCTGATCGTTGCCACGACCCGTGCAGCCGTGTCCAAGGATGTGGATCCCGCGGCGTTGCATTTCTGGTACCATACCGGCGACCACGACATGGCGGGCGATTCCCGTCGTGTTCCA
>DPVW01000054.1:0-1632 GCA_003529325.1 Candidatus Latescibacterota bacterium
AGATGCGGGCATGCTCGAGTGGCCTGCGCCCCATTGCTCTCCCTTTCAGGCGCTGCAGCAACACCCGGTGCTGACCAGCTACTTGGAGGCGCTGTGTGGGTCTGGCTTCGTGATTGACAGACCACCGGCACTGGTCGCTGACGGTCCTGAAGGAACGGTCGTTCCGCTGACGAATGGCCCGCCCGAAGATCGTCGGCGCCTGCGGTACGCCAACTACAGTGGTGCTCGAGAGAGCAGGGGAGTGCGGATATTCCTCGCTCTTGCACCTACGGGCAAGGACGGAGGAGTGGTGCTGGTCACGGCCAGTCACAACCGATCGACGGAGCCGCCCGCAGATTTTCTCACCGGCGCTGATGATCTGGGAATGACCGAGGAGCCTGAACTGCAGGCCGGAGATGTACTCATCTGCGCCGCGACCGTGCTCTACGGTGTACGCGGCCGGCTCGGTCGGGTCATGGAGGCTCAGTATGTGAGCGCTCGAACGAGGCCGACCGCCGGGTACCCTCAGGTCGACTCCCCTGAGTGGGCAACCAAGCTCACGCCGGAGCAGCAGGCCGTGGTCGGCACGAGGACGACCGGACGCGGCGGCACGGTGCTCTCCGATGGTGAGCGGACCTGGGTGGCGCAGGTCGAGGAACAACCCGCATCGGTGGTTTACAACCTGGACGAGAACAGCCAGCCCGATCCCCACGAACTGTGGTTCTGGGACGTGCGAGGCTACCTGGTCCTGCGCGGGGTCATGGACGAGGAATGGCTGGCAGCGGCCAACCGCGCCGTCGACTACACGCTGGAAATCCAGGACAGCCTGCCCGAGGGCCACCCGAGTCGCATCGAAGAGGTGCCGGAACAGGCCCTGCGCGAGAACGATTGGAAGTGGCCCGAGGACACGTCGCCGCGCTTGGGAGGTGAGATCAACCGTCCCCGAATCGGCGGCCTCTACCAGCTGCCAGCGCCGCACTGTGACCCCTTCCGCCGGATGATCGGCCACCCCGCCATCGTCAAGCGGCTGAACTGGATTCTGGGATATGGCTTCAGAGAGTCGACGGAGCCCATGTGCTGCGTCTATCCGACAGGCACGACCGGCGGCTCGCTGCACGGACAGAATCCCGGCAGTCATACCCTGTACAACGGACGCCAGCTCGTCGAGCAGACGAACGTAGCCTGGGCGCTGCACGACGAGTCTCCTGGTTTCGGAGAGGACAGCGGCGGGTTCCTCTGCGTCCCGGGAAGCCACAAGGCGAAGTACCCGATTCCACGGAGTCTGACCACCAGTATCGACCTGCCTGAGGTCCAGAAGCCGCCGTTGAAGGCGGGTGATGTCCTGTTTTTCGGAGGCGTCGCGCACGGGACCACCGCCTGGAGGAGCGATTGGCAGCGACGCACGACGATCCAGTTTATGGGATCGAGCAACGTGGCCCTGCCACCGGGTCAGAAAGGTGCGGGGTGGCGATGGAGTTCCGACCTGAACAATCCCACCCACGCCGCCAAAGCCAAGGCCTGATTGATGGCACCTGCCGCCGATATCCTGTCCAAGCAGATCATCTGCAAGGAACCGGGCCGTTATATCGGCTGGCCGACGATTATCCGGACCCGGGCCGGAGAGTTGATCATCGCGTTCTCGGGTGATCGCGA
>DPVW01000054.1:2004-3037 GCA_003529325.1 Candidatus Latescibacterota bacterium
CGCAGCTCCGACGAGGGCAAGACCTGGAGCGATCCTGTCGTCATCCGCAACACACCACTCGATGACCGCGACGCCGGCCTGGTCGAAACTCCGGACGGCACCTTGATCACGTCCTGGTTCACGTCAGTGGAATTCGGCGACAACCCGGTGTACAAGGCCCACGCGGAGACGCTGAGCCAAGAGGTGCGGGATCGCTGGAAGGGGCACTGGACGCAGCGTTCCACGGATTCGGGTCTGACCTGGGAGGAACCGGTCAGGTCGGTGGGTTCGACACCTCATGGAGCGATCGTCAATGATGCCGGCCACCTGCTCTACCTCGGCAGCGGCACCATCGAAAGTCACGGCCTGACGGTCGAGGAGTCGACGGATCAGGGACGTTCCTGGCAGGTCATCGGTACGGTCCCGCAGCCCGAGGGTATCGGCCTGGGCGAGCCCTACATGGTGGAGGCGAAGAGCGGTAAGCTCATCGGGCTGTTCCGCTACGGAACATCCAAGCTGCAGGAGAAGTTCATGTACCAGGCCGAGAGCCACGACGTCGGCCGCACCTGGACCATGCCGATCAGAACCGACATTCTCGGCTACCCGGCTCACATGATCCGCTTGCCGAACGACCGCATCCTGCTCGTGTACGGCGTCCGCGTACCACCCTTTGGCGAGCGTGCTCGGGTCAGCGACGACGAAGGCGAGACCTGGAGCGATGAAATCGTCCTGTGCACGGATACCAGTACTGATCTGGGGTACCCGGCTTCGGCCCAGCTCGGGGACGGTTCTATCCTGACGGTCTACTACCAGATCGACAAGCCAGGGGAGCCAACCTGTCTGATGGGCACCCACTGGCGCCTGGGCGACTGAGCCCTGCCGGAACCTCTCAAGCCGGTGCCCGAGAGAACGCGTGCGGTGCTGATGCCTGACCCCGCTCGTCCACTGACGAGGTAGCCCAACTACCCAGCAGGAGGAGACCTATGACGGTGGTCAACACATTCGAGAAGGGCCCTCAAGGCTGGTGCTCCTATGACTATCACGCCAGCATCAT
>DPVW01000054.1:3421-9768 GCA_003529325.1 Candidatus Latescibacterota bacterium
CTCGGGGTACGTGTGGGCGGACCACACGCGTTGGAGCACCGACGCACCAGAGAAACCCATCTCCATTCTGCCCTTCATTCTGTACCGCAATTGGGTAGGAGAGCCCCCGATAGACCTGCGCGAAACGGAGATTTCGGTCCAGCTCAGGGGAGATGGCCTCAAGCTAAACGGTGCCGCGTGCTATTTTTGGGCCCATACCCGCGGTACGCGCTGGCACTGCAAGGGCCAGCCCTTGAAGATCGCCGATGGGTGCTGGGACGAGCCTTCGCGCTTCACGGTGGAAAGCGACGAGTCGGCGTGGAACCGAAGCTGGGTGCGCGATCCCACGATCATGGCCGATCTCGATACCGTACTCGCGGCCGCAGGGAGCTACGGAATCTCCCTCGTCGGCTTCCACCACGAGGTGAGCGGCAAGCTGGCGATGGGCAGCTTCGAGATTCGCTGACAGCGCCCGCCACGATTTGTTCCCGACATACGCCGTCGTCTGCTTCGCCGAGACATCAGCGGTCGGTGCGGATCTGCTGTTCGACCTTCGCCATCCAGTGATCGAGTGACTTCGCCTCTGCCCCAGGGACCTTTCCCCTGTCATCCCATCGCCGTAATCTGACAACGTCGGCGCAATACGGGCTGCTCTCGAATGTGGCCCGTTCCTCCTCATCCATCTTGCCACCCTGTTTCTCCAGGGTGACCACCGATCCCTTCGACAGTCTGGCGAAGTACTCCGGCTCTGCCGTGCACAGGTAACGCTTCGCCTCGGCATGATTGCGGATGCAGAACAGGATGCGATCCGAAAAGTACTCGTGAAGCTGTTCGGCCCCGAGCTCGCCGTGGTCACCGTGCTTGGGCGGCGTCCAGCTACCACCTCCTACCGAGTCGCTGAGGTCTCCATCCTCGACGACGAGGCGGCCGAAGTCGTGCAGGAGCGCGGCGACCACGAGCTCGTCGTCAGCCCCCTCGTCCTCTGCCAGGGTCGCGCACTGCAGGGCATGCACCAGCTCACTCACCGGCTCCTGGCCATACTGACGATGCTTGCCGTCTTCGAGCCGCTCTCGAATGAACTCCGTCATCTCACTCGCGCCTTTCATCCCGATTCTCCTTGGCCATGGTTGTCGCCGTGCAACAGCGGCGTCGTGATCGCTGCAGCCAGCTCAGCGTGGCCGCGCACGTCGAAAGGATAGAGAGGTTCCTCCAGCCAGGCGATGTCAAACTTGACCAGCGTTAGCGCTCGCTGCAAGGCCTTCGGCAGGATCGCAGCCGCACTGGTAACCACAGCCAGATAGACCGGAATCCGTCACCAGCTCTACGGCGAGCATGTCCCAGGCATCGAGCACGCTTTGCGCGTCCACCCGCAGGGCCGGCACGGGCAGCTAATAGATGCGAACCTGCTGGCTTCTCCGACCCTGTTACGATATTCTTAGCCAAACACCACAGCCAGTTACGGACGTCCAAACGTCCTTCACTGGCGGTCCCACGCCCTTGTCCCCGCCCCTGTTGCGCTCTGGCAAACGGCCGCGAATCCATGGTCCCCTCGAGAGGTTGGCCGAACATCGTTGGCCTGACAGCGGCGGGACGCCTGGCCAACCCTCCTCCTTCACTACGGAGCCGATCATGAGCGATGCTAATCCCCGTCACGCCGCGAAAACGGTATTCACAGAGCGCTTCGGGACCGCACCGACGCATCTGGTGCGGGCGCCAGGGCGGGTGAACCTGATCGGCGAGCACACCGACTACAACGATGGCTTCGTTCTGCCCATGGCGATCGACCGCGCCGTGTGGATCGCACTGCGACCAGCGGAGGGCACGGCCGTTCGGGTCGGTAGCCACGACTTCGACGCCGACGGCGAATTTGACCTGGAGCAGGTTCGCACAGCCGGGCCCGCTTCGGCCGGGAAGGGATGGCTCGAGTATCTGAAGGGCACGGCGTGGGCGTTGATGGATGCAGGCCACGAGCTCCGGGGATGGGAGGGAGTGGTCGCCGGCGATGTACCGATTGGTGCCGGCCTGTCGTCCTCGGCGGCCCTCGAGATGGCGACGGCGCGCGCCTTCGCCGAGGTCAGCGACTTGTCCTGGGATCCGGCTGCGATGGCCAAGCTCGGACAACGGGCAGAGAACGCGTGGGTCGGCGTCAATTGCGGCATCATGGATCAGATGATCTCGGCCTCCGGCCGGGCGGGACATGCCATGCTTCTCGACTGTCGGAACCTGGAACCTGAGTACGTGCGCCTGCCAACCGACGCCTCTCTGGTGGTCCTCGACACCGGCACGCGTCGCGGTCTCGTCGACTCCGCGTACGGCGAGCGCCGCAGTCAGTGCGAGGCCGTGGCGAAGCATCTCGGCGTCAGAGCGTTACGGGAGATAACGGCGACGGCGCTGATCGTCGCCGGGCCACAGCTCGACGACACGGCGCTCCGGCGCGCTCGTCACGTGGTCACCGAGAGCCAGCGCACCGTCGAGGCCGCGTCGGTGCTCGCCGCTGGCAACACCCGGCGAATGGGTGAGTTGATGGACGCCAGCCACATAAGCCTGCGTGAGGACTTCGAAGTCTCCTCCGACGCCCTGGATACGATGGTCACCTGTGCCCGTCGTCAGCCCGGATGCTTCGGGGCGCGAATGACGGGTGCCGGCTTCGGCGGCTGCGCGGTGGCCCTGGCCGATGCCGATGCCGCCGAGTCGGTGGCACGGGACACCTGTGCTGCGTACCGGCACGAGACCGGCAACGAGCCAACGGCCTACGTCTGCGTGGCAACCGCCGGTGCGGCGGTCGTCACCGACTAGGCCCATGGACTCCGCCGCTCAGATTTCACTTCCCTCACTTCACGAGACTCTGCCATGAAGACACGACCCCACGCCGTCCCCACCGATCCTGGCACGGAGTGGGTCAGAGATCCCTCGCCCGCAATCGATGTCCCGCCTGATGGGGAAACTGCGCCAGCCGCCGCCGGGCAGTGGCCTCCGGAAGCGACGCGCACAGGCCTCCACAGTTGTGTGGCACCCACGGTCGTTGAGATCCCGGGTGGCGGGTATCGCATGTACTACACCCACGTGTCGCCTCGACCCGGTTGTCCACAGGGAGCCAATGACTACGGCAACGCAACGGCACGCATCTTGAGCGCCACGTCAGTCGACACCGCGAAGTGGATCCCGGAGTCGGGTGTGCGATTGTCGCCGCAGAAGGGAGGCGCTGGGGAGTATCGCGTTGTCGCCCCAGAGGTCGTGCCGATCCCCGACGGCAGCGGTCGCTGGCGGATGTACTTCGAGTGCTGTCCGGGTACACAGGCCGAGGCCAGCACCATTCGCAGCGCCGTCTCCGCCGACGGCCTCGAGTGGACCATGGAGCCCGGCGATCGACTCGGCGGCCATAGCGGCAGCTTCAATGCACCTCGCGTCCTGCCATTGGATGACGGCAGGTGTCGGATGTACTGCAGCGACCAAGTGGAGGGGATCGTCAGTGCCGTGTCAGAGGATGGCGGGTACGACTTCACCCTTGAGCCTGGCCGTCGCATCGTGCGCGAGTTGGCCTACGAAGCACACGTTGCCTATGCACCCGAGGTGCTGCATATCGAAGGTGGTGGCTACCGCATGTACTACGCCGGCTACCGAGACCCGACGTATACATGCATCCTCACCGCGGTCTCCGATGACGGTCTGACGTGGCGCAAGCGGCCCGAGCCCGTCATCCTTCCGGGCGGGCCCTACGATGCGGTCAAGTGCTCGGAAATGGCCGTGATTCGTCTTCCTCAGGCGGAGGGGCAGGCGCCCCGATACCGCATGTTCTGGGAGGGATGCGACGGCACGGGGCCAGATAACCGTGGCGTATGGCGCGTTCTCAGCGCAACCTCCGCGAACGACGGCGAGTGATCCGTCAAATCGAAGTCGAAGAAGAACCCCCCGCCTCTCCAGGAGCTGACCGACCCGCAGGCGGCCAGTATTCCCGTCGACCGTGACGGCAATCAGAGCGGATCCTCAGAACTACCAGTAGCCCCACCCGGCTCCGTTCACCCGCTGTAGGCGACCTTCAGTCGTGCGCTGCGGCCCGCTCGCCCGAAGGTGTTCACGCCGCGCACCTCCAGTTCGTTCGCCCCTTCGTGCAGTGACCAGCTCGGTGGCGCCTGGGCCTGCGTCCATTCCCCGCCGTCAATGCGGATCTGATAGTGCGAGAAGTTGGGTGTCGCCGTCTCGACGTCTACCTCGAGCACCCCTGCTTCTGCCCTCGCGCGCGGGTACAACCGGGTCTGGTTCACCGACCAGTTGAAGTCGGCCTCCCTCGATGTCTGCAGAGAGTACTCGGCGTACTTCGGGTCGATGTCGACAGAACACCACAGGTAGCCGTCCCAGTGATACTGGCTGTAGCCGTGATGCAGTTCGGCGGGTTCGGCCTGGACCAGATGGTTGTTGCGCAGAGGGATCCCGAAGCGCGCGAAGAGGCTGCCCCAGGATTTGGTCATCTTCGTCTTCGCGTCCTGCGGCAGCTTGTTGATCGTCAGGTGATGCGCCGTGCCATTCTCGTGCAGCCGGTGGAACTCCATAGCGTTGACAGGCACCCCACGACTCTCATAGGTCGCGTCATACTCTCTGCTGGGGCCGGCATCCTGGAGAATCCACTTCTGCAGCTCGTCGGACCAGACTTCGGCCAGGCAATGATGGTCGACGATGAGGACGCGGGCCACATACCCCAACGCCGACGCGCAGCCGGCGAAGAGGGCCCCGTAGTGCGTGCACATGCCGAAACCCCAGTTGCCCTTGGTGGTCTCGAGAATGTCCAGCGGATCCCATGTCGGACAGTGTGGATACTTATGTGCCTGCCACCCAAGCCACTGGCTGTGAACCCAGTCGCGCAGCAGGGCGAACTTCCCCAGGTCAGTCGTCCCGGCCGCGATGACCTCGTCCAGACGGTATTGCTTGAGCAATCGGTCTACGCGGTGATGAGGAGTCAGGTATTCGAAGTCGTAGGAGCTGTAGGCGATGTCGGGTTGATCGACCTCGAGCAGCTCAACGCCTCTCAGCGAACCGCGCGCCTCCACGCTGTCGATTCTCAGTATCACGCTCTTCAGCACCGGCGTCGCGGCTGCTGAATTCGAGCTCAGCACCGCTCGCCACTGCGCAAACCGGCCGGGGCTCTCAAGCACCGTCCTGCCCTCCCACGAAGTCCATTCCCTGGGTGAGAAGGCGGGCGTGGACCCCGAACGCATCTCGAAATCGATGCGCGTCCCCCGAGGCGATTCTTTCTCGTGGGTCAACCGCACGCTGCGGATATCGACGCGCGGCGCGATGCCGGCGCTCTCAGGATCGGCCAGGTCGAAGACCGGTGACACGAGCTCGCCATGCGGAGCGAATCCCTTGAGTCGTAAGCGGACCAGGTATTCGCCCCGCGTCCCCCCATCTACACCAAGGGCATTGACATGCCAGGTCTGGCCACCGTCGAAGCTGCGACTGCTCCGCCCGCCTTGATCCGGGTCGATATAGAGCCAGCCGCTACAGAAGACGATCTCATTCACCCCCTGCCTGAGATAGCGAGCCGGTATCCGCGTCCGATCCCAACCCCCCGACAGCATGCGCTCGCGCTTCGGGTGGTGGTTCAGGCGATGGCCGTTGACGAGCAGACGCACGGGCTTGTTCTGGGTGGCGTCCAGCCCCTTGACATAGAAGAGCACATCGGCGCTCTTGACGTGGGCGGAGGGAACGTCAAACTCGACTCGAGCCCAGTCGTTTGCACCCAATTCCTCGCGTATGTCGCCGCTGACTCCCATTTCGTTGGTCAGCAGCAGGGTCGGAGCCAGCCTCGCGCTGGCGCTGGTCTGGGCGTTGACGAAGCGGTCCCTCCGGTAGTCTCTAAAATCGTGTTGGACGATGCGACAGCTGTCCATTGGTATCCTTCCTGGTGGTCTGGGGCGTTGTGGTTAAGTCTGGCAGTGCCGGCGTAATAGGATAATGTGACGACGGTGTACCACATAGCGTCGAGCGCTTCTTTCCATCGCGAAGGGGCATCGCCGACGATGCCTGCCGCTCTGGAGTCCACTCAATGAAGCATCCGTTTCGTGTTGCCGCCATCGTCACGACCTTCTTCCCGGAGAGCCACGCCGGCGTGTTGGTGACCAAGTTCCTGCGTGGCTTCCCGACGGATGAAGGACTCATTCCCCCACGCACTCAGCTGGCATCCCTCTACATCGACCAGATCCACGAACGCGACGTCGGCTTGCAGCTGGCCCAGCAGTTCGACGTGCCTGTATACGAGAGCATTCGTGCGGCCCTGACCCTTGGCGGTCCGGAATTGGCCGTCGACGGCGTCCTGCTCATCGGTGAGCACGGCGATTATCCCGTTTCCGAGCTCGGACAGGAAATGCTTCCCC
>DPVW01000054.1:10069-11990 GCA_003529325.1 Candidatus Latescibacterota bacterium
CTCGGACAGGAAATGCTTCCCCGCCGCTACTTCTTCGAGCAGATCTGCGGCGTCATCGCCGAGGCCGGCCGCCCGATCCCCGTATCCAACGACAAGTTCCTGGCCTATCGCTGGGAGGATGCGCGGTGGATGTACGAAACGGCGAGGAGGCTGGAGATCCCTTTGTGGGCGGGCTCTGCAATGCCCCTGGCCTGGCGTAGCCCCAACTGGGAGCACCCTCTCGACGAGCCGGTGGACGAGGCCCTTGCCGTTGGCCATCACATGTTGGAGCGTTACGGATTTCACGCCCTCGAGGTTCTACAGTCCAATGTCGAACGGCGCCGAGGCGGTGAAACCGGGGTGCGCTCGGTCCAATGCCTGTCGGGCCCTGCCGTGTGGCAAGCGAGCGGCAAGCGCTGGTCGAGACGACTCGCCGATCGCGCCGTGGAGGCCCTTGCGAGTGGCCCCGGAAAATTGGTCCCGGAACAGGTCGAAAACCCTCATGTCCTTCTCGTCGAATACTGCGACGGCCTCAATGGGGCGGCATTGATGTTGGGCGACAACGGGTACGTCAACGGCTTCGCCTACGCGCAGAGAAGCGGCGAATCGACCACCGGCCTTGGGTACTACACCGACAGTGGGCCGAGCCTCGCCCTGTTCAGCTACCTGGGCCTGAACGTCGAGGATTTCCTGCTGACGGGCAGGGCGCCCACGCCACTGGAGCGCACGTATCTGACCACGGGCGTGCTGGAGGCTGCCATGATCTCCCATGGCAACGGCGGAGAGAGCGTCAGTACACCCCACCTGGAGATCACCTACTCTCCGTCTCCCACTTCGAGCCGGCGACCCTCAGGCGAACGCCCCGGCGGCGCCAGCCTCGATCCCTGGCCCATGCCCGAACCGGGGGCAACGCCGGCGGCACCGAGCCTTCCCGTCTGCCGCGACGGCACGGTACACGGATCTTGATCGGGCCTTCGGACAGAGCATGATGACGATTGACGGCGGCTGGACCGCCTGGTTAGCGCCGTCGGCCCACCTCAGAACTCGACCGATTCGTCGGGCTCCAGTACAAAGGGCTGCACGTCCGGCGCGTGCGTCTTCAGTGCCGCCAGAAAGTTGCCCGGTGTCTGGTCCATGACGTCGAAGACACCGTAGTGTGCGGGTATGACGTACTTGGGATTGATCATCTTCACCGCGTAACCCGCACTGTCCCCGCCGACGGTGAAGCCGCCGCCACAGATGTTGAGAATAGCCAGATCGGGCTTGTAGTAGTCACCGATGATGAGCTTCAGATCAGAGCACAGCCCCGTGTCCGACGATATGTACACCTTGAAGCCGTTCTCGAATTCCACGACGAAGCCGATAGGATCACCCACATCACGCCCCTTGAGGCGGCCGCCGTCCAGCTGCACGATTTCGGAGGACGTGTGCTCGCAGTGCACTCCGGACACCGAAATACCGTCGATGGGCGGCAGCGGGCCTCGATTCATCCCCCAGCCGTTGTTGCAGAAGTTCTCGATATTCGTGTGCTCGCGTATGTAGACGGCCGTCTCCACAGGGGTCAGGATGATCGGGTCGAACCTCTCCGAAATGGCGATGAGGTCGTTGAGGTTCAAGTGATCGAAATGGGCGTGCGTCTGCAGAATGATATCGACATTCCCGAACGCACCGACGTCCTCCTTGTATGCTTGAGGTACGGCCGGATTCCCCTCCGGGAAGAACGCGTTGCCGGTCAGCCAGGGATCGACGAGCAGAACCTTGCCCTCCGGCGAGGTCAGCTTGAGGGTCGCGAAGCCGATCATCTGGATTTGTACTTTTCCGTTCCCAGCCATTTTGGACTACCCTTCCTTGAGTCGGATTTGCACCAGTTGAGTTCCATCTATTCCAGAGTGGCCCTGTCCCTGCCTGCAAGGCAAATAACCCGTTATGAGGGGGGGACCGA
>DPVW01000054.1:12300-21122 GCA_003529325.1 Candidatus Latescibacterota bacterium
TGATGAGGGGGGGACCGCAAGCCAGATCGCGAGCCGCACCCCTCTTCGTAGTAGATGTGGACTCGCGCGGACACACCCACCGCATCTTTGCGCGCCAATGGCAACCAGCGACGGAGGTTACGATCGTGGAGACGTTCGACGGACTCAGGGCCGTTCATTTTCACGAGAGAGATCCAGGGACGAGATGGCGCAAAAATGATCACATCTCCATCGATCTGGACAGGTGACTTTCCCCTGTGGTACTGCTCGGCTCGAGCTGCAGGGCAGCGATGCTCGAGACCCTTGGCAACGCATGCACACTTTCGTTTACCTGAGGGTATGATTTGCACGCTCCCATGACTGCCATCGGTGCAGCCGTGCGTTCCCTCGCGTGCACATTCGCCATAGCGATCTCCGGCGTTCCTTGTGACGCTGACCCCGAGGGACTGCAGCGCACAGTAGTGGAACTCTCTAGCCACGGCTCGCGTATGCCGGGCTACTCCGGGGACGACTTTGCGGCAGACTACGTCCAGCAGCAACTGAGAGCGGCCGGCGTCCAGGACATTCGCCGGGAGCCGTTGGACGTCACCGTGCCTATCGACAAGGGAGCCTCCCTGGAGCTTCTGGCGGACGGTACGGTACTGCAGCTGTGGTCGCTGTGGCCCAACCTGGTGCGCACCAGCACGATTCCGCCAGCGGGCGTGGAAGCGGAGCTCATCTACGGCGGTCACGGTCGCTACGAGGACCTGGAGGGCAAGGACGTCGTCGACCGCATCGTCCTCATGGAGTTCAACTCCGCTCATCGGTGGCGCACGCCAGCCTCGCTCGGGGCACGGGCCATCGTCTTCCTTGAGCCCGACGAAACGACGATAGAGGAGACCCGCAAGAAGTGGAGCGCTGCACCCCTCGACATGCCCAGGTTCTGGATCGAGAGGCCAGCGGCAGAGAAGTTGAGGGAGCGGGTCAGGAACGAGGGGCCGGTCCGGGTTCGACTTAAGGCCCGCATGGACTTGGAGCGACACACGACCTGGAACATCTGGGGGATCGTTCCCGGAACGGACCCAGAGCTGAGCGGTGAATTGGTTGCCATTGAGACGTACTACGACGGGACTTCTGTTGTCCCGGGTCTCAATCCCTCGGCTGAGGCCGCGGTGTCGATAGCGGCACTGATCGAGTTCGCCCGCTCTCTGCGTGAGCATCCCCCCGGTCGCTCAGTCGTCCTCCTCGCCAGCGGCGCTCACTTCGTTAGGAAAGCCGGCATCGTCGATTTCGTCAACCGTCACGCACGGGAGACGCCGCTCTTCAAAACACGCATGGCCCGTCGCCTGGACAGGGATCGCATCCAGGTGGCCGAGGTGCAACGCCTGCTGCAGGAGAAGGGAATCAGCGCGGACTCGCTCGGACTCGTCTTCCTGGAAAATGCGGCCGGCAAGCTTCAGCTGGCCGACTTCGACCTGCCACACCTGTCCTATGAACTGACCCGAATCGGTCTGCAGACGGAAGACGTGGGCTTGTACACCGAACCGGACAGCCTCGACCTGGCCCTCTTCATCAGCCTCGATCTGTCCAGCCACAGCAACCGCGTCGCGATCTGGAACACCAACCACCGGCTGCAGTTTCAGCGGGTCTTCGCGCCGCTGGCACGCAGCTTCATTGGCTATGAGGAGGAAGCGCGACAGCACTCTCGAGGCGGGAAGCCGCGAGCCGCGCTCGTCAATGGCATCAGCCCGCCGCGAGGGCGCACACTCGAAAGCTATCTCTCTGGCGGCGAGGCCATCTCGAATGGGGCCATCGCCCGCAGCGTCGGCATCCTGACGCTCGAACTGCGCACCGTCGAAGACCCACGTCTGCGTCTCGACTCACCGCTGGATCGGGTCGAGTTCGTCGACTTCGAGAGCCTCAGTCGACAGAGCGAGCTGATCAATGATCTCCTGCACCGTGCACTGAGCGATCACCAATTGTATGGTCACGACCCGGTGGGCCTGCGGGCGAGCCACGATCAGAACATCCATGACCAGCAGCGGACCATCCATGGTTCACTGCGACGCCCGGCCGCTCACGGCGCCAGGATCGGTGAGCCCGTACCGTTCGGGATCGCTTCCCTATGGCCCGACCGCGTTCATGTCTGGCGTCCCTGGTTGGCCATGACGGACGAGAAGGGGCACTACCGCATATCGGGGATGCCCCCGATGAGCCTGGAAGTGCACGGGTTCCTCCTCGACCCGCCCACCGGCGACATCACCCACGCCACTGACAGGGGTGAGCTGGCGCAGAAAATCGGGCTAATTCAGCAGAGCCTCACCAAGAACGAAACCGACTGGACGACGGTGCTCTTCCCGGCCGCCTCCCTGGACCTCTACGAGCGCATCTCCGCGTCCAGGTTCTTCACCATGGGCGATTGGGATACGAAGATAATGGATCAGCGCGGCATCTCGCCGCGCACCTACGGGTACTCGGTGGGCGAGTTTGGCGACGAAGCCATGGTCCTCTTCGGCGCCCCCGGCGACTCGCTGCGTCTCGTAGATGGATCCGTCATGCTGTTGGCGAACGCAGCCAGCCAGCCTGGCGAAGATGCAACCGGCTCGGGTTTCTCTACGTCGGCACGGCGGCTGATGCCCCACGTCACGCTGCAGTCGGCCAAAGACATATGGGTCCTCGACGAATCGCGCCTGCAGCAGCTGCGCGCGTTCTCCATCGAGAATCCGAAGGTGGAGGGTCTGCACGAGTCGGCTCGCTTGCTCATCGGGAGGGCTGAGGAGGCACGACGCGGCAAGCGGTGGGGACTCTACGCCAAGTTCGCCCGCGAAGCGCTGGCGAAGGAATACCGTGCCTACCCTGAGGTGAAGGGCACGCAGAACGACGTGTTGTCCGGGCTCGTCTTCTTCGTAGCGATTCTGCTGCCCGCGGTGGTCTTCCTCGAAAAGCTTCTGTTCTCATCGACACAGATCCATCGCCAGCTCGTGCTCTTGGCTGTGATCTTCCTGGTCTGTTGGGTCGTCCTTTCACAGGTGCACCCGGCCTTCGATCTGGCCAATCCGATGGTCATCCTGCTGGCCATCCTGATCGGTGTGACAGGCTTGTTCGTCATCGCCTTGCTGGCGGGCCGCTTCAACGCATTTATGCTTGCCCACCGGCTGCGGCAGGGCGGCACGGATGCATCTGAAATGAACCGTTCGGGGGCGCTCTCCGCGGCTTTCGCGCTGGGCATATCGAATATGCGGCGGCGTGCTCTACGCACGACGCTCACGTTGACGACGATCACCTTGTTGACCTTTACGGTACTCTCCTTCACCTCCTTCATCCCTTCCATCAGTGTACTGAGCACTGCTTCCGACTGGGAGCCAGCCTATCCCGGGATGCTGCTTCAGGACCCCTATTGGTGGGCCTGGGACTACCCCGCCATCGATTACGTGCGCTCCCATTTCGGTGACGTCGGCACGGTGGTCGCTCGAACCTGGCGCTTCAATCACCGAGACCTGGAAGGCAAGATACCGCTGATGGCAGTGACGGGTTCGGCGGCGGCAGATGCCGTGCTCGGATTCTCCCCAGCCGAGCGGCTGGTCACACACATTGACAGGAGTCTCGTCTCCGGCAGCTGGTTCGAGCACGATTGGGAGAGCAGCGTCATCATCTCCCAGACGCTGGCTGAAGAGCTCGGTATGGGATCACAGGATGGCGAATCAACCGCAGTCGGATCCACTCTGACCTTCTTCGGGAGAGACTGGAAGGTCAGGGGCCTTTTCGATGCCGCGACGTTCGAACAGATCCACGACCTCAATGACGAGCCACTGACCCCGGTCCGGCAGGAATTCAGCGAGCTCATGACTCCCGGCAGAGAGCTGGACCGTCAGCAGGGGAACACGGAGTTCGAACAGCTTGCCGCCGCGAAGTTCGGCCACCTGCCGGCGCGGCGCCTTATCATCGTCCCGCACAGCAGGCTTGCAGCCATCGGCGCTGACGATTACACCATCGCCGTGCGCTTCGACGATGGGGTCGAGGGCGAAGGGGTCATCAGGGACTTCCTCACCCGGAGCGCCAATACATTACACGCGGGCGTGACCGGCGACTCCGGCCAGCTCCAGGCGATGACCTACACTTCCCTGGGCATCACTTCCGTTGAAGGGCTCACGAGGCTCGTCGTTCCTGCGATACTGGCTGCCCTCATCATGCTCAACACCATGATGGGTTCGGTGTACGAACGCTTCAGAGAGATCGGCATCTACTCGTCTGTGGGCCTGGCGCCGGCTCACATCTCCTTCTTGTTTCTGGCCGAGGCGTGCGTGTACGCCGTGCTTGGCGTCGTCTTCGGGTACCTTCTGGGCCAAGGTACCTCCAAGGTGCTGATCGGCTTCGACATGCTGGCCGGCGTTTCCCTGAACTACTCTTCCACGGCAGCCGTGGCCTCGGCGAGCATCGTTATCGTCCTGGTGCTCCTGTCCGCCGTCTATCCTGCCACGGTTGCCTCGCGCATGGCCGTGCCGGATGTCGTTAGACGGTGGCAGCTGCCCGCACCGGACGGCAACGTCTGGCGTTTCATCTTCCCTTTCACGGCCAATGCCGCCGCCGTCGACAGCCTGTGCGGATTCCTCTATTCCATGTTCGACTCCTACAGCGACGAGTCCATCGGCGACTTGTACGCGGACCTGACCCGCATCGTTCGTCGTCGGGGACCAGATGGTCCCATACACTCGGTTCAGTTGGGACTCTGGCTGGCGCCTTTCGACCTGGGAGTGAGCCAGTACCTGGAAATCTCCATGTACCCGTCTGACACACGCGGCATCAACGAAGTCGAGATCTACATCGAGCGCCTCAGCGGCCCGCTGGCTCACTGGCACCGCCTGAACCAGGATTTCGCCATCAAGCTGCGGCGTCAGTTTCTGATCTGGCAGACGATGAGCGAAGATCTGAGACAGGAGCACGCCGACCTGGGACGCCGGCTCACCGTCGATTTCGAAAGCCTCGGCCTCTCCCCCGCTGCAACCGCCCCAGACGTATTGGCAGAGCCATCATGAGCCTCGGCATTCCCCAGGATTTCAGACGCTATCTCACAGGTAAGGGCACTTCGGTGATCGGTGAGGGCGAATCCGAACACCAGTCCATACACCTGCGAGCTCTCCTCATCGGAGCGTTCCTCAGCTTCTTTCTCGGCGTTGCCGCGAACTACGCCGATATCATCATCCGGGGCAGTTATCTATCCCTGCATTTCAGCACGACGGGGGCGATCCTGCTCCTTCTGGTTCTGGTGGGGGGACTCAATATCCTCTTCAAGCTCACCATCGGGAGGTTGTGGCTGGCAATTGCCCTCTTCGTGCTCGTGGCAGTATCGTATGCCGCCAACTACGCCCCTTTCGATGACATGTTGGCCTACTCTCCAGGCGTGCTGTTCGGCAGCTTCATGGTCGGCGTCCTGGCGCTCAACATCGTCCTCATCGCCATGGGTAAGACGCTCGCCCTCAACCGCTCTGAGCTCATCGTCGTCTACGTCATGCTGATGGTGGTCTCGTCGCTGGCGACCAGCCTCTGCGAGGCCCTGCTGCCGGCGATCAGCGGCATGTTCTATTATGCCGATCCTAGCAACAACTGGGCGGAGACGCTGTTCCCGCACCTGCCTACTGATCTCGTCGTCAACGACGGCAATCACAATCAGCTCTTCTTCGAAGGTTTCCCCGGTCCCGACCACAGCGTCCCCTACGGCATCTGGTTCCGTCCGCTGATGGTCTGGAGCGTGTTCCTGCTGGCTCTCTACCTCACCATGATCTGCATTCCCGTCATCGTCAGACGCCAGTGGGTCGAGCACGAACGCTTGGCCTATCCTCTGGTCCAGATGCCTCAGGCCATGATGTGGGATGAGCGGGAAGAGGTGGTTGTAAACCCCTTCTTCAGGAGCGGAGCCATGTGGATTGGCGCCGCGCTGCCATTCATCGTCGGCTCACTCAACGGTCTCAACAACTATCTGGGCGGCTTTCCGACGATCACAACCGGTTGGTACATCCCCCTGCCCGGCCACCAGTCGCTGAACATGTTCATCAGCTTCACCGTGATGGGCTTCTCCTACCTCATCAGCCCGACCATCGCCGCCGGTGTCTGGGGATTCGTGCTCCTGTCGAAGCTGGAGAAGATGCTCTTCGTCTTTCACAGCGGCCCTACGCCAGACCAGTGGGTGTGGACGGTCGGCGTCTCTGAACTCATGAGCTACCAGGGACTGGGGGCCCTGCTCGTCTTCGTTGGCTCTGGGCTGTGGATGGCGCGTGAACACCTCACTCAGGTCGTCAGGAAGGCGCTGTGGATGGAGTCCGACCTGAGTGACGACGACGAGATCATGTCCTATCGCGCTGCCGTGTTCGGACTGCTCGGGGGCGCCGTGGTCATGGTCCTCTGGTTCTGGTATCTGGGGACTCCACTGTGGGCGGGATTTACCTTCGTCGGCCTCGCTCTCGTCATCTACTACGCGGTCACGCGAATCGTCGCCGAAGCGGGAATCGCCATCGTCCTCGCTCCCCTGAGCGCGCCGGACTTCATGATCTTCGGCCTCGGGTCCAAGCTCTTGGGCAGCACGTCCATCGCCAATTTCGCCTTCACCTATCCCGTCGCCGCCGACGTGCGTGTCTTTCTCATGGGTGTCGTTGCCAACGGATTGAAGCTGATCGAGGGCATGGACACCAGGAGCCGTCGCCTCGTGTTCTGGGCGATCGTGGTGGCCGTCTTCTTCGGCCTCTTCGGAGCGACCTGGGCCATACTCGAGATGACCTATCGCGGCGGCGGCAACAACGCCGATCGATGGTTCTTCTTGCACTATCCGAAAATCATCTACATGACCACAGTGACGACGCTGGAACCCGCCGGCGTCTACTGGAAGGGCATCGGCTTCGTCGGCATCGGCGCCATCGCCATGACGATCTTCACCTGGATGAAGAGTCGGTTCATGTGGTGGCCGCTGCATCCGATCGGATTCCCCATCATGGCCACTCGCGTCACCGACCAGATATGGTTCAGTGTCATGCTGGCTTGGCTGATCAAGGTCATGGTGCTCAAATACGGAGGCACGCCTCTCTTCCGCCGGAGCCGCCATTTCTTCCTTGGCATGATTCTGGGCTCTGTCTCTGTCAGCGGTCTGTGGCTGGTCATCGACTTCTTCACGGGTCAGGTGGGCAATCACGTGATGCGCGACCTCTGACGAAGCAATGAACCTGTCAGGCGCAGACCTCTCGATCGCCATCCTGCACAACGCCGACACGCTCGATTAGACAGATACCTTCAGCGCGACACTGAAGACGCGATCGAAGTCGCCGTTCGGTCCTGGTGCGCCAGACCAGCCGTTGGCCAGGCGGTCGTAGGTGACGATGAGTCCATCCGACTTCCAGGGCATGATGCCGGTGTAGGTAGTACTGATCGCGGGGTCCCCGTCACTTTCTCCTCTGCAAAACGCTTCTGAAAAGCGGTGCGGTTCATGCTCCGTGCATTCGTTGTGGTGGGTCCCCAGGTTCAAGGTTTCCCACTTCTCACCTTTGCCATCCGTGCATAGCCACAAGAAAAGCCCGGGGCGCCCACAGGTGAGGACCAGAGCGCCGTTGCCGAGTCGCGCCAGCCGCGGTTGCACCGACCACATGCCTTCCATGTGGGTCGGCTTTGACCACGTAACACCTCCGTCTCGGCTATAGCTCTTGTAAAAATCTGAATTGCTGCTGACTCGTAAGACGCACAGCAAGTCACCGTTGTCTAGAAGCTGGACGGCTGATTCGTTGGGCCCCTCTTCAGCTTCGGGCGCGTCGTCGCAATTGGCGACTGTGCTATGATAGTGCCAGGTAAAGCCACCATCGTTGCTGACGGCGGCAAAAATGAGCCATTTCTTCTCGTCCCGTTCCAGCTTGCCGTACAGCGTTGTCAGCAGTGAGCCGTCAGCAAGTCGCAGGAGATTGCCGCTGTGGAGGAGGCACAACACATCCTGGTGATATGGTGCCAGAGAAGGAAAGTTGGAGAACCGGACATCCCGTGCTGCTGCCGCAATAGAACCGTCTGATGTTTTTGTGAGCAGGGTGCCAGGCGCGACGCAGTCTGTCTTGCTCCCAGGTGAAGCGGGCCACAATTCATATGGCATCACAAGCGTGCTCGACTCATCGTGACGGACTGATGTCTGACCGCACGACTCGATGGCAAGATCCTCTCGCCATGAAACGCCGCCGTCTTCGCTGACATACAGCTCGCCCGGCCACTGACCCTGTTCCGTGTCGTCGACTCGTACGACGGAGCAAACGAGAGTGTCTGTGCCGATCTGGTGCAAGGTGGAGAACCAGAATTGGCCGGTCTTGTGACCAACCTCAACAGGAGCGGCAGCTTCGATGGTCGAGCGATCAAGTTGATATGTGACAGTCATGGATGGGCCTGCCTATGGTGAACGAGTGTGCAGCTTTTCACGCCTGGTCTGAGCGATCGAGAATGGAGTAAACCATCCAGCAGGTGAGCGCTTTTTGTTCCAGAGTAAAGCGCTGGCAAGCAGCGGCTGGACCGGGCACGCCAATCTGGCTTTCATCAACGGTAGGAGTGGAATACTCGATGGCACAAATCATCGTAGGCACTGACTTGACAGTCACACCCGACACTGGAAAGAGGATAACAATGGCCGCAGAGCCCTGGCGTTACGAGAAACTGACCTGGCCCGATATCAACGATGCTGTGCAAGCCGACAAGGTCATCATCGTACCCGTCGGTTCAACAGAACAGCATGGTCCCCACCTGCCACTGGACGTGGATGTCGTCTGCCCACGAGGCATGGCCGAAGAGGCCGCAAAGCTGATCCCCAACGACGTATTGGTCATGCCCACCTTCATCCATGGCTACACGGCCCA
>DPVW01000436.1:0-820 GCA_003529325.1 Candidatus Latescibacterota bacterium
TGTCGAGGAAGGTCGCTCCGGATACTACGCGCAGGTGGCGTATCACTTTCTGCCAGGGAAGCTGTTATTTCCAAACTCCACGTTCACCGCTACGGCGCGATATGGTCACATCGACCTTGGGGGGAGAGAGGAAACGCGCAGCACCGTTGGGCTCAACTTTCGGCCGGAGGAGCAGACGGTGATCAAACTCGATTACGAGATCTATGATCGGGACGAGGATCGAAGCGGCTTGATTCTGTCACTCGCCTCTTATTTCTGACATGCTCAAACAGATGTGGACGTTGTGGGCCGCCGCCCTGTTCGCAGCGACGGCGGGCGCCGCGCCGACGGCTCAACAGATCGGCCAGGTGCAGGTCTTTCTGTCACCTGAGCAGGCGCTGGCGGGCGCCTACCCTTCGGCCTCTTCCTTTGACGGTCACATGCTGTCGGTAACGGACAGTCTGCGCCAGCGTCTGCGCGACAGCGGGGCCCGCTCCTTTGGCGCTGATTCGGTGGCCGTCTATATTGCCCGCGACTCGACTCACAGGCTGCTGGGATACGCCGTCATCGGTGACGAGATCGGCAAGTATCGACCGATCACCTATCTTGTCGCTGTCGATCCGCAGTGGCAGGTGTCCGGGGTGGCGATACTGGTGTACCGTGAGAGTCGGGGTGGTGAAGTTCGCCGTCAGCGGTTCCTGCGTCAGTATCGCGGCATGGATGTCGCCGATCCCATCCGCATCAATCAGGATATCATCAACATTACGGGTGCGACCTTGTCAGTGCGAGCATTGAATGCGGGGGTGCGCCGGTCCTTGCTTCTCGTCCAAACCGCCTTCCA
>DPVW01000436.1:1205-4266 GCA_003529325.1 Candidatus Latescibacterota bacterium
TTCCATGCTTGCTCGCATGGATCTCAATACCAAGCTGATCATCACCTACTTCCTGGTGTTCATGCTGGCCGCCTCTGCCTTCTCCATCTATATGTCGTGGGAGCGTACCCGTCTCAGTACGGATGGCGCCGCCGCCTATTATCGCGGTGACGAGGCGCGCATGATGTTTGCCAAGGAGCATCTCGAGTTGATCGAGACGACACACTTCCACCTGTTCATCACCCCCGTCATCGTTCTTACCGTGGGCCATCTCTTCCTCATGAGTGCGTGGAGTCGTCGGTGGAAGGGGGTGGTTGTGACCAGCGCCTTCGCTTACGCCGCCCTCGACGTGGCCAAACCGTGGTTGGTGCGATACGTGGCGGCTGATTTCGGCCTTCTGGCGCCGGTCAACTCGGCGCTGTTCGGGGCGACGATGCTGTTGTGCATTCTCGTGCCACTGTACGAGATCTGGTTTCTCAAGGTGGACGTCACGACGCGGCCACACTGATGGATCGGTGGCAGATTCGGGTCGATACGGGGGGCACATTCACGGACTGCCTCGCCATCGATCCTCATGGTCACCAGCATCGCGCCAAAGTCCTGAGCAACAGTGCACTGCGGGGACGTGTCACCGGCCATTCGGCAAAGGACACGCTGCAAACCGACATGCCACACCAGCTGTCTGCTGGCTTTCTTCTCGGCTATGAACTGCGACTCTTGCGTGGTGATCAGCCAGCGACACAGAGCCGGCGGATCGTCGCCTGCGACAGCTTCGGCAAACTCACGGTGGACGGTCCGATGGCGCCGATCGAATCCGGCACCCCCTTCGAAGTGTTCGCCCACGAGGAAGCGCCCATCCTGGCAGCGAGACTGGTCACCGACACGCCGTTGCACGAAGCCCTACCCGAGATGGAGTTGCGCCTGGCGACGACGCGTGGCACCAATGCCCTGCTGGAACGCAAGGGTGTACCCACGGCGTTGTTTGTCACGCGTGGCTTTGCCGATTTGTTGCGCATCGGTGATCAGCGCCGGCCTGATCTGTTCGCCGTGGACGTGCGCAAGAGCGCACCACTCACCCTGGATGTCATCGAGGTGGACGAGCGTCTCGACGCCGAGGGCCGGGTCGTGCGCCCCTTGTCATTCACCGGTCTTGCTCAACAGGCGCGGCGTCTGCAGGCGCGTGGCATAGCCGCTGCCGCCATCGCTTTCATGCACAGCTACCGCAATGCCGAACATGAGGAGCGAGTCGCAGCGTTTCTGCGCGAGTTGGGTTTTTCCACGGTCTCCGTGTCGGCGCATCTGGCGCCACTGATCAAGATTCTTCCACGGGCACAGACGGCGGTGGTCGAGGCCTGTCTGGGGCCCATCATCAAGGGCTATCTCGAGCGAGTCCACTCCCGGGTTGTTGCCGGAACCGTGCACGCCATGACCAGTGCCGGTGGGCTCGTCGAAGGTCGTCTGTATCGCGCCACCGACAGTCTGCTATCCGGCCCGGCGGGGGGTGTTGCCGGTGCGGCGGCGGTGGCCCGGGAGCGTGGCGACAAGCGGATCATCTCCTTCGACATGGGTGGAACCAGCACGGATGTCGCTCGTTGGGATGGTGATTTCGAGTATCAGTTCGAGCATCGTGTCGGCGATGCACATCTCGTAGCACCAGCCCTGGCGATTGAGACGGTCGCCGCCGGTGGCGGTTCGATCTGCCGGTTTTTCGAAGGTCGTCTCACGGTGGGGTCAGAAAGTGCCGGCGCCGATCCGGGGCCGGCCTGTTATGGCGCCGGTGGTCCCCTGACGGTGACCGATGTCAACCTGCTATGCGGTCGGCTCGACCCCGCGCGTTTCGGCATCCCCATCGACGTTGAGGCAGCGCGGAGCCGACTCGACGAATTGCTCGCGGTTATGGCAAAGCACGCTGCTGAGAGTACCGCGGAGGCGGTACTGTCAGGGCTGACGCAGATCGCCGACGAGCGCATGGCGGCGGCGATCCGTCGGGTGTCGCTGGAACGAGGGTATGATCCAACCGACCATGGGTTGGTAGCTTTCGGCGGCGCCGGCGCCCAGCATGCATGTGGTGTGGCATCTTGCCTGGCCATCGACTGCGTCATCGTACCGGTGGACGCCAGTCTGCTGTCCGCTCACGGACTAGGCGCCGCCGTGGTCGAGCGTTTTGCGCAGCGACAGGTGCTTGAGCCATTGGCCGAGGTGGCGTCCGAGCTGCCTCAGTGGCTGCGTGAGTTGGGGGAGGCGGCGCGAACGGAGGTGGTCGCAGAGGGGATCCTTGCGGATGACATCGAGATTCGACGGCGCATGGTCAACCTTCGTTTTCGTGGCCAGGAGTCCTGCCTCACCATCGAGGCCGACGATGGCGTCTCCTTGCCTGCAGCATTCGCCGATGCCTACGAGGGGGTGTATGGACATCGTCCGACGAAGGAACGCCTCATCGAAGTCGAGTCCGTGCGCGTCGTCGCCAGCTCCCGTGTGCCGACGCCGGCGTCGACGACGATACAGCAGGCACCAGAGGGTGTCAGCAAGGCATCGGGTCAGCGCCGAGTGTGGACGGGTTCCCTCTGGTGCGAGGTGCCGACATATGAGCGCGAAGAACTGGGCACCGGTGCGACGGTCGATGGGCCGGCGCTCATCTTCGAAGAACACAGTGCCGCATGGGTCGCCGAAGGTTGGCGATTGCAGGTCGATGCCCGCGGCGCCCTCGTGCTGCGGCGCCAGGTGTCGATGACGGCAGTTGCCGACAACCTGCCACAGGCAGATGCGGTGCGTCTGGAGTTGTTCACGCACGCGCTGGAAAATGGCGCCCGCGAGATGGGCACGCTGCTGCAACGGACAGCGTTGTCGACGAATGTCAAAGAGCGACTCGATTTTTCCTGCGCCCTGCTGGACCCGGAGGGGCGCCTCGTCGTAAATGCACCCCACATCCCCGTGCACCTCGGGGCGCTTGGTGTCTGCGTGCGCGCAGTCGCCGCCACTCTGGAGCTGGCACCAGGGGACACGGCGATCACCAACCATCCCGGTTTTGGGGGGTCACACCTGCCGGACATCACGCTCATCACACCGGTCCATTCCGGCACCG
>DPVW01000447.1 GCA_003529325.1 Candidatus Latescibacterota bacterium
GGCCTTCACCTACTTCACCGGATTTAAACCCAATTCCGGTGAATACAAGCTGATGGGACTGGCGCCCTACGGCGAACCGAAATACGTGGATCGAATTCTCGATGAGATCGTCGCCCTCGCCGAGGACGGCTCCTTCCGCCTCAATCTCAGATATTTCGATTATCTGGCGGGACTGAAGATGACGTCGAGCGCCATGGACGCGCTGTTCGACGGTCCAGCCAGGGTGGCCGAGAGTCCGTTGACGCAGCGGGAGATGGATATCGCCGCATCCTGTCAGAAGGTGGCCGAAGAGGTCCTTCTGCGTATGGCGAATACCGCACACAGGGAGACGGGGATGAAAAACCTCTGTCTGGCCGGAGGTGTGGCTCTCAATTGTGTCGGCAATGGCCGGATTCTGCGGGAAGGACCCTTCGACAATGTGTGGATCCAACCCGCCGCAGGGGATGCGGGTGGTGCCGTCGGTGTCGCGATGGCCCTCTGGCATCGCCACTTCGAGCAGCCGCGCCAGGTCGATCCTGCACAGGACAGCATGTCCGGCTCCTACCTGGGACCTGCCTTCGGGGCAGAGGAGGTCGAGTCTTTCCTCCAGGCTCAGGGGGCACCCGCAACCAGCTTGACCGCTGATGAGCTGTCTGCCCGGGTTGCCGAAGTTCTGGCAGACGCCAAAGTCGTCGGCTGGTTTCAGGGCCGTATGGAGTTCGGCCCCCGCGCCTTGGGGGGGCGCAGCATTCTTGGGGATCCGCGATCGACGGCCATGCAGTCGCAGATGAATCTGAAGATCAAATATCGCGAAAGTTTCCGCCCCTTTGCTCCCAGTGTGTTGCGCGAACACGTGGCCGACTGGTTCGAGATGGACTGCGATTCGCCCTACATGCTGCTGGTGGCGCCCGTGAAACAGGAGAGGCAGATCAAGATGACCGGTGACGAACAGGCCTTGTTCGGCATCGACAAGTTGAATGTGCCACGCTCCGACATCCCCGCCGTCACACATGTCGACTATTCGGCACGGGTGCAGACCGTGCGCCGCGAGGTCAACGAACCGTATTACGACCTGCTTACGGCCTTTCATGGCCTGACAGGCTGTCCGCTACTGGTCAACACGTCGTTCAACGTCCGTGGTGAACCGATTGTCTGCACCCCGGAGGACGCCTACCGCTGTTTCATGCGCACCGAGATGGATTACCTCGTGCTCGGCAATTTCCTGCTCGACAAACGCGACCAACCCGCGTGGCAGGAGGAAGTCAGCTGGCAGGAAGAGTTTGAACTTGACTGACGCCGCCAGACGGAGACTCCATGACCACTGATCTGCCGTTCTGGAGGCCGCCTGCACCCACCCGCAAGGACCTGCGCAAATTTGGTCTGCTCTTCGGGCTGCTGGCTGCAGTGCTGGCCGCATATCTGGTCTGGCGGCGTGGCTTCGACGCAGCCGTGGTGCCGGCGGCGATCAGCGCCGTACTCCTGTTGCTGAGTCTGTTGCTGCCATCGCTGCTGACGCCGGTATGGTGGCCGTGGATGGTGCTGGCTCGGGTGCTGGGTTTCGTCAACAGTCATCTGTTGCTGGCCCTCGTGTTCTATCTGATGTTTACCCCCATCGGCCTGCTCATGCGACTGTTTCGTCGTGATCCTCTCGGTGACCGGGATTTCGCTCGGGCCCGCCGGACCAGTACCGATGGCGGCAGCCTGTGGCTTCGTCGCGACGAGCAACAACTTGCCCCGCATCACTTCGAACGCCAGTTCTGAGGCGGAGCGTATCGATTCGGTTTGATCGGGTCGAAATCCACCGTATATTCTGATGTTCGAGCGTCGAGCAACTGAAAGTGATCGCTTCTGGATGGGGCATGCCCTGCAGCGGGCGCGTTTTGCTGCTGAACAGGGCGAGGTGCCGATCGGTGCTCTGCTCGTATGTAAAGGCGCCATCGTGGGTGCCGGGTGGAATGGTACGGAGCGAGACCAGGATGCGACGGCGCACGCCGAAATGGTGGCTTTGCGCCAGGCGGCGAAGGCCATGGGGTCGCGTCGTCTCGAAGACAGCGTCCTGTATGTCACTTTGGAGCCGTGTGCCATGTGCGCCGGGGCCATCGTGTTGGCCCGAGTACCACGGCTCGTATTTGGTGCCTATGATCCTAAGGCCGGGGCCTGTGGCACCCTGCGTAATGTTGTTCAGGATCCGCGTCTCAACCATACCTGCCAGGCCATCGGTGGTGTGATGCACAAAGAATGTGCCGGCCTGCTCCAGAGCTTCTTCGGCGGCCTGAGGGGTCGGCGTCAGTAGTCGGAGAGGTGCCAGAGTGGTCGATCGGGGCGGTCTCGAAAACCGTTGTGGCTGCAAAGTCACCGTGGGTTCGAATCCCACCCTCTCCGCCATTCACCTCGCACACGGTCGAGGTGGAGAGGTGACCGAGTGGTCGAAGGTGCACGACTGGAAATCGTGTGTAGCGTTTATAGCGCTACCGTGGGTTCGAATCCCACTCTCTCCGCCATTTTTTGTTGTTTCCGTGGGGCAGTAGCTCAGTTGGGAGAGCGCTAGGTTCGCAATCTGGAGGTCGTGGGTTCGATCCCCATCTGCTCCACCATTATCACGCAGGAGCCCGTCGGTGAAAGGCCCAACACATGAGCGCCTTTGTCGATGGGCTCCCGCATTTGTACTGGGTCGTGCTAGATGGGGAGGTAGCGGTGCCCTGTTACCCGCAATCCGCTCTAGCGGGATCGAATTCCCGTCCGAGGCCCGTTTTGCCAATACAGCGGCTGGACCCGAGGGCGCTGAAGGCCGGATTCCACGCAACGTGAGGCTTCTGAACTCCGTCAGGACCGGAAGGTAGCAGCGGTAAGAATGCTGATGCGTGTGCCGTGGAAATATCTGACTGGAGCCCGAGGGTACCGAACGATGTTAGGTAACGGGTCGAAGATGGGTGCACGACCTATTTTCTTCGTCCGCTTGAATTGGCGTTGGAACACATGGCCTATCAGGTAACCGCCCGCAAGTGGCGGCCACAGCGGTTTGACGAAGTCGTCGGTCAGCAGCACATCACGACGACGCTGACAAATGCACTTCATTCTGGCCGTGTGGCGCAGTGTTATCTGTTCACCGGTCCCCGTGGCGTCGGCAAGACGACGTCGGCGAGAATTCTCGCCAAGGCGCTCAATTGTAAAGACCGCAGTCAAACCCCTGACCCGTGTGGCCAATGTCCCTCCTGCGTCGCCATCACCGACAGTACGAGTATGGATGTCCTCGAGATCGACGGCGCGTCGAATAACAGTGTCGACGATGTGCGCGAATTACGCGAAATCGTGCGCTATATCCCCACCGAGGGTGCCTACAAGGTCTACATCATCGACGAGGTCCACATGTTGTCGACGGCGGCCTTCAATGCACTGCTCAAGACGCTGGAGGAGCCGCCACCTCGTGTCGTCTTCGTCTTTGCTACGACCGAGGTGCAGGAGGTCCCCGAGACCATCCTGTCACGGTGCCAACGGTTCAACTTTCGTCGTATTCCTACCACTCTGATCGCCTCGCATCTGGAAAAAATAACCAACGAGGAGGGCATCAGCGCCGATCAGGAATCCCTCTATCTGCTCGCCCACCGCGCTGACGGTGCGCTGCGCGATGCAGAGAGTCTGCTCGACCAGGTCGTGTCTTTCAGCGACGCCGTGTCGGCGCAGACTGTCGGCGAAGTTCTCGGGCTGGTAGATCGAACCGTCTTTTTCGACGCCGCCCAGGCGATCGCCGCCGGGGATGGTGCGCGCCTGCTGGACCTGGTGGCTGCGGTGATCGACGGGGGTGGGGACATCGAGGAGTTCGTCCGCGGTTTTGTCGAGCACAGTAGTCATATGCTGTTTACCAAGGTGCAGTCGTCGGCGGACAAGCTCGAAGTGGCAGATACCGAGAGGGTCCGCTACGAAGAGGCGGTAGCCGACCTCGCTGAGCAGGACCTGTTACGGATCGTGCAGACGCTGATGGAGCTCGATGCCGATCTGCGCAACTCGCTGCAGCCCCGTTTCCGCACCGAGCTGGCGCTGGTGCGGCTCGCCCATATGGGAAACGCCGTAGACGTGGGTCGCCTGTTGAGCCGCCTCGCCAGCCTCGAAGCGGCTGTCGGCGCCGGTGGCACTCGGGTGCCGCCGCGGCGGCCAACATCCCCCGCATCTCCTACAGCTCAGTCCCCCGCCCCAGCCACCCGCCAGCGGGCAGAGGCGGTCGATCAGCCGCCACCCCCAGTGCCGCCGCCGATACGCGAGGAGGGGCCTGAGGCTGAGGCGTCGTCAGCGGTGCCCACACCGCCACCTGCCGGACCAATTGATGTCAATGAACTGCAGACGCACTGGCCTCGAGTCACGCACGTCGTGCGCGAGACTCAGCCATCAGCGGGGACGTTCCTGCAGGAGGTCACACGAATGCAGCTTGAGGGTTCCGTCCTCACCCTGTTTTTCGCGCCAGAGGAACGGTTCGGCATGGGTCAGGTGGGCAAGGCCCATGAGGCCGTCTCCAGTGCCATCGCACAGATCACTGGTCACCAGTTGCGGGTCCGCTGCAGCCCGGACCAGGGCGGTGGCGGTGCAACTGGCCAGGACCCAACGCCGGCACCCCAACCGCCAAAGTCACAGGTCCAGCCCCCCGCTCCCGTCACCGGTCCGCCGCAACAGGCACAGAGCGGCGACAAGAAAGATCTCACCCCTCCGGTACGGGCCGTCCTAGATGCGATCGATGGCGAGATCGTCTGATGGGTCCGCAACCACTTGAAGATCTCGTCACCGCCTTTGCGCGCCTTCCCGGAATCGGTCGCAAGACGGCACAGCGTCTGGCGCTGTATGTGCTCAAGTCCCCACCGCAGGAGGCTGAGGTCCTGGCCGAGGCCATTCGCGGGGCACGCGACAACATCGGCCAGTGTTCACGCTGCTTTCATCTTACCGAACGGGGCCACGAGTTGTGCCACGTATGCAGCGATACGAACCGCGATTCGTCCGTCATCTGCGTCGTTGAAGAGGCGAGCGATGCACTGGCTCTGGAACGCAGCGATCTGATGCGGGGAACCTATCACGTGTTGGGCGGCGCCCTGAGTCCCCTTGATGGGATCAGCCCGGCGGATCTGCGCATCGATGAACTCGTCGAGCGGGTGCGGCGCGATGGTGTGCGCGAGGTGATACTTGCGCACAATGCCAGCGCCGAAGGTGAGGCCACTGCCGAGTACATCCACCAGCGGCTGGCGGGGCTCACGAATGTTACGCGCCTGGCGCGTGGCCTGCCCGCCGGTTCCGATCTCGATCTGGCGGACCGCACGACTCTGACACACGCTCTGCAGGGACGTACGACATTTCGATGACTGAGAGCACCGGGCGTCGAACGATCGTCAACTTGCCCAACATCCTGACGGTGTCACGCATCTTCGCCACGCCGCTGTTTCTGCTGATGCTGTTCGCCGAAGCCGGCCACTGGCGTGGCGGCGCTGTGATTGTGTTTCTTCTCGCATCCCTCACCGATTTATACGATGGCAAGCTGGCACGTGCCCGTGATTGTGTCACCGAATTCGGCCGCTTCATGGATCCCTTCGCCGACAAGATCCTGGTTTCCTCGGCACTGGTCGCGTTCGCCGTCCGCGGTGTCGTCAATGCCTGGATCGTCGTGCCCATCGTGGTCCGGGATGTCGCCATTACCGGCATGCGGATGTATGGCCTCTATCAGGGACGTATGATGGAGACCTCACGCCTGGCCAAGTGGAAGACGACGGTGCAACTGGTCACCGTCATCGTCATCCTCCTGCTCTTGGGTTTGCAGGAGATCGCTGGTTATCAGCAGTGGACCAGTGTGTTGACCGCCAAGGCCTGGCTCCCACTGTTGAGCAACAGCCTGATGGCAGGGGTCCTGTTACTTACCCTGATGTCTGGGTTTCATTATTTTTTTAAAACTGGATCGGAATAACACTGGACGATCGGCCCCCAGATCAGCCTTCCCTGAAGGGGGTCGCCTTCCTGCGAACCGCCGTCGCGACCGTGTTGTTTTCTGGTCGGGCGCCCATCGCACCCGGCACTGCGGGATCGGCGGTTACGGCCATTGCCTGGTACGTCTTTGGCAGTTCGCTGACGCCACTGGTGTGGGTCCTGCTGTTGGCGGTGGTCACGGCTGTTGCTGTCGTCGCCGCGGGTGCCGAGGCCCGGGCCCTTGGTCGGCAGGATCCCGGACCGGTCGTGATCGACGAGGCGGCGGGGTTTCTGTTCACCGTTGCCTTCCTCCCCCACGGCCTGTGGACGACGGTCGCAGCATTCCTGTTGTTCCGCATCCTGGATATCCTCAAACCGCCACCGGCTCGGCAACTGGAAAAATTGCATGGCGGCTGGGGCATCGTTCTTGACGACGTGGCTGCCGGCATCATGGGCAACCTGTTGTTGCGCGCCGGCCTGGCCCTGCTTTAGCACAGCCAGCTGATATCGACCCAAGGGGAGCAAGACGAGACATGGCCAAGACCAACAGCAATGGCAAACCGGATGACAAGAGCCGGGAACAAGCCCTGGATCTGGCGATTTCACAGATCGAGAAACAGTATGGCAAGGGCTCCATCATGCGCATGGGTGGTGAAGGGGGCATCGTCGAAGTCGAGTCCATTCCTTCCGGCGCGTTATCCATCGATCTGGCCTTGGGTATAGGTGGCTTTCCCCGCGGGCGGATCGTCGAGATCTATGGCCCGGAGGGGGCCGGCAAGACGATGGTCTCACTGCACGCCATCCGTGAAGCTCAGCAGGCGGGAGGCACAGCCGCCTTCATCGACGCCGAACACGCCCTCGATATCACCTTTGCCAGACGGATCGGTGTCGATGTCGAAAATCTCATCATCTCGCAGCCTGATTCCGGCGAACAAGCCCTGGAAATCGTCGAGACGCTCGTGCGCTCAGGCGCCTTCGATATCATCGTCCTCGATTCGGTGGCTGCCCTCGTGCCGCAGGCTGAACTCGAGGGCGACATGGGGGACTCCCACATGGGGCTGCACGCGCGGCTCATGTCGCAGGCCCTGCGCAAGCTGACGGGCAGTATCAGCCGCTCGCGCACCTGTTGCATCTTTATCAACCAGCTGCGCATGAAGATCGGTGTCATGTTTGGCAATCCAGAGACGACGACCGGCGGCAACGCGCTGAAGTTCTATGCTTCTGTGAGGCTGGATATTCGTCGCATCGGCGCAGTCAAGAAGGGCGATGAGGTGTTGGGCAATCAGACGCGCGTCAAGGTGGTGAAAAACAAGGTGGCGCCGCCCTTCAGACAATGCGAGTTTGATATTCTGTATGATCAGGGGATCTCAAAAGAGGGCGAGTTGATCGACCTCGGAGTTGCAAACGGCATCGTAGAAAAATCGGGCGCCTGGTATTCCTACGGTAGCGATCGTATTGGGCAGGGTCGTGACAACGTCCGTGAATTTCTCAGAAATAATCCGGATATTGCTGACGCTATAGAAAACGCAGTCCGTGAGGGCGTGGGCCTGGCGGCAAGAATCCCGACCGCGGCGCCGGCAGGGAGCACCGGTACGGTAGCTGAAGAGGCGGTTGGAGAAGTCGAAGCCCTCGAGGCTGGCTGATTTTCCGATCGCGTGAACGACGATGGCAGTGCTGGCCGGGCCCGTCACTCGGCGTTGCGCTTGCTAGCACGTCGTGAGCACAGTCAGTATGAGTTAAGACGAAAGCTTAAGGCGCGCGGCTATGGCGAGCGCTTAGTGGATGAGCTTCTGGCGGAATTAATCACTGAACGCTTGTTGTCGGATACTCGTTATGCCGAAGCCATGGTCACTAACCGCGCTAGTCGGGGGTATGGTCCCCTTCGCATTTGCATGGAGTTGCGCGATCGAGGTGTGGCTGAAGGTATCGTCGATAAGGTATTGCAGGAGGCTGAAGTTGACTGGGACGAGCGTCTGCGCCATACCTATGATCGGAAATATGGGGGGATTGCAGTCGAGAGCTTCAAGACTTGGGCCTCACGCGCCCAGTTTTTGAATAACAGAGGGTTCAGTGTCGACGCGATACGCCGTGTGATCGGGAATTACGGCGCGTCAACACCGAATGCTCGACGGGCAACCAAAGAATGAAAAC
>DPVW01000125.1:0-4824 GCA_003529325.1 Candidatus Latescibacterota bacterium
ACCGTGCAACAGAGCTACGCGCAACAGCAGGGCTGGTGGCGTTTGGGTGGAAGCAGCGGCATCCCCTGGGGTGACGTAGCTGATTACACACTGATGGTGGACGACGAAAGCGTGCCAGGCACCATCCAGCCGTGGGAGCTCAAGCCAGACGAGAATCTCATTCCCAGGCTTGGGCCCTGGCAGCAATTCCGCTTTCCCACCGATCCCGATTTTCGCGCCGGGCATCCGCGGCTTTGGACCAACGACGGTGCGCCCACGACGGGTGGCAGTTACCACGCCAATGTCCTGTTGTTCGTCGATGGCGATTCAACCACATATGTGGAGCAGGTGGCCGAGGTGAATCTCACCTTTCGCGCAGCCTACTACACCATCGATCTCGGCGCCGAGGTGCCGCTGGAACGTTTCGTCTTCTTTCCCCCAGAAGGTGTGAGTAAGCAGACCGACGAACCATTCCGGCCAAACTACATCATCAACACCTTCAGTCTCACGGCGGGCCTCGAAGAGAGCGGTATTCTGGAGGAGGAGCTGAAAAGTGGCTTCTCGTGGCCACCAGATATCCCATGCTGTCCGCTCGAGAATGTGCTGGTCGAAAGAGAGCGGAATAGCGCCGAGGTGACGGAGGTAGAATTTCCATTGCAGAACATCCGCTATCTGCGACTCGTTCCTTTCCCGGATAGTTTTGACTTGTTCGGTGACCCGGTGTTGCTGCGCTCCGCCTTCGCCGAGATGCAGGCATACGGACGCGGCTTCGTGCCTAGAGCGGTATGGGAATCGCAGGTGATCGACCTCGAGCGCGACGTGAACTTTGGCCGGGTCGTCTTCGCCCTCAGTCTTTGGCGCAGAGAGGGGGAAGAGCTCGTTCAGTTGGCCGGTGACCCTGAGGCGACAGGCGTGCAGGTCGGCGTCGAGATCCGCACTGGCCGGGATGCTACACCGACGGCCTATTTCGGCTTTGATGATCTCGGCGCCTTCGTCGAGGTGACCAAGCGTCAATGGGATTGGCTCACGCCACTGGAGACACGGGGCGCCACCACCGCCGTTGGCAACCGTGGTCCGGTGGCAGAAGACCAACAGAACTGGAGCTTCTGGTCCACACCACTACGCGAATCGGGACTGCACCCAAGGCTTCCCTGGGGGCAGTTCTTCCAGTTGCGAGTGGAAGTTCAATCGGCGACACCCTTGGTGTCGGCTCGGGTAGAATCCCTTTGGGTGGAGACAGGGCCGCTGCTGGCGGATCGCCTCGTGGGTGAGGTGACGACCCAGGATGAACTTCAGCCACTGGGTGGAAGGGTGTTGGTCGAAGCAGGAAGAATGACGGATTTCATCTTTGAAGTGGGTGCTGAGTTCGAAGGTACCGGGAGATCGGGATTTGATGCCCTGCGCGTGTTGTCACCAGCTGAGGCCGAGTTCACCTGGCTGGAGATGGGTGAACCTCCCGTCGTGATTGCACCCGACAGTGTGGTATCGGAGGCCAATGGCTTCACGGTGTACCTACCGCGACGCATGGGCACCGGTCCTGGAGATGCGCAGCGGGCAAAGCTTGGTCTGCGCGGCGTACTGTATGGGGAGGCGGGCGAGTTCGGTGGTGAGGCGTTCAATCGGGGGGAACGGAATCTGCTGCAACAGGTCGAAGGCGGCGATGTCAGCGCCGAGTTGGGTAGTGACCAGCTCCTGGTCGTGGCCTCCGCCACTTCCGCCACTGGCGTCGTGGGCAACTTGGAAACCGGAGGTGGCGCTTTTTCCCCTCAGGGGGATGGGGTCAATGACCGGTTGGAGATTGGTTACACACTGTTCAGGGTACTGGAGGCATCTGCGGTACGGGTCGGGATCTACAATCTAAGCGGCCAGCGACTATGGCAGACGGAGAAGGGTCCGCAGAGCGCAGGCCGTTATTCAGTGCAATGGGATGGCAGGGATGGCGCTGGGAGATTGGCCTCCCCGGGGATCTACGTGGTTCGGGTTGAGGCCGACACGGACAAGGGCACCGAGAGTCGCATGGAATCCATCGCTGTCGTCTACTGAGTGGAAAAATCTATGAGAATATGGGCATGCAATCTGCTGGCCGTCTCCTGCGTGGTTCTCACCGGATGTGGGCACGAGTTGGGATACCGGAATTTCGCCGGTCCCATCCTGCCCTTGGCAGGGACTGAGGTGGCTGACGAATTCGTCATTCGAGACGATCACAGTATCACCTATGTGAAGGATCGGCTCGAAGTGAGTCTGTTGCCGATGACGGTGGAGATGCTGAATCGGCAATTGGCGGGCAACTCAGAGACACCTGAGGGTTTTCACGAGCCCAATCCGTATCTCAAGCCGACCAATCCCTACACCTATGGCGATTGGAAGCCAGGTTGGGAGGAGGAACAGCCGACACGCTTTTCGGTTTTTCTTCTCAAGGTCAAAAACTATGCCTATCCCAAAGTGCATCTGGATCCATACAGCATAGAGATCGTCGCCCCCAACGGACGGAAGTATGCCGCATTCTCCCGGCTGGCGATGGCCGATTACTTCTCCACCTATGCTATTGGCTTTGCAGGCAATACCTATCTGCCCTTCCGCGCCCGGAAGGACGTGCTGTTGCGCACCATGTATCCAGAAGACGTCATGGTTTTCAGTGGCCAGGAACAGGAAGGGTATGTCACCTTTGATCGACTCGATGCCGACGTCGACGAGTTCGAGGTGCGGATCAGCGGCATGGTCTTGCGTTTCGACTACCGCGATCAGCCGGTGGAGACGATCGACATCCGCTATCCGTTCGAGCGCGAAGTATATCTCGCCAAACACAAACGTGAGGAGGCACCCTGAGAGTGCGGACGTGGCGGACGAGGGTTGGTGTAGGGATCACATTCCTGTCGTTGCATGGGTGCGCTGTTGAAAACGACGGCGACGTGGTCGCGAGGATCGACACAGAAGAGATCACTCTGGACGGACTGCGCCAGTTCCGCGAAGATGCGACAGCCACCTATCGGGAACCGGATGAGAGTCTCGAGGGCTGGCAGTTCTACCTGCAGACGATGATCGATATGGAGTTGCTCCTCATCGAAGCGAGGGAGCAACGACTCGATCTGAGTCCGGGATTTTCTGATAGGTGGGACAAGGAACGGCGGAAGAAGATCATCGACGAATTCACTACCCGTGAAATCGTCAGGGCTCTAGACCTCTCCATAGATGAGATTCGCCAACGCTTTGCGCAGAGCAAGTGGAACCGTGTCATGCGCTTGGCTCATATCCGCTCCGAGACCGAGGCGGAGGCGCAGAAAGTGATTCGTGACCTCGAGCAGGGACAGCCCTTCGAGGAGGTCGCAAGGGAGCGTTCGACGATAGCCCTCACAGCCGCCAGGGGCGGTGAAATCTCACATTGGCTTGGGCATCACAACCTTGAGGAGCTGGGCCTGAATCTCGAGATCGGTGAGTTGTTGCTTGAACTGCGGGTGGGAGAAGTTAGCCGGCCAATTCGGGTAGGAGACAACTTCGAGACATTCAAGCTCCTGGATGAAGGTCCCGCTCCTGAGAGCCTCCGGGCCGCCTTCACCCGGGCAGAATACATGAAGGAGTTCCGCACCCGCTGGTTGACGTTGGTCGATCAATTGAAGGACCGCATGAAGGCGCGGGTGGATGGCGAGGCCGTTCGTTTCCTGGTCGACAAGATGGCCGCATCTGGCAACAAGGGCATGTCCTTGGCACCCGACGAGCAGCAAGTCGTGTTGTGCCATTTTGACGGGGGGCAGATAACGCTGAAGCAGTTCGCCGAGACCTACAATGCCCTCTGGTTTATTCGATCCGTCTCCTTCGACAGCACGGGCATCGCCGATTTCGTCGAAAGTGATCTGCTGCCCCGGGCTCTCGTTTATCAGGCCGCAACGAAACAGGGCTTGGAGCGGGATCCCGAGATCGCCGCCTGGTTGGTGGAAAAAAACCACGCCCTGTTGCTGGAAGCTCTACGAGAGAAGGAGGTCGTACAGCGGGTCGAGGTCGACAGCGCCATGGTACTCGACTACTACACATCCCACCCAGACAGGTTCATGGAGTTGGAGGAGATCGAGGTTGCCGAGATCCTTGTAGCGACCCGATCAGAGGCCGAGCAGTTGCTGCAAAGGATCCAGCAGGGCGGAGACATACGAAGACTGGCGGCACAGCACAGCATTCGGACGGGTGTTGAAGGAGGCCACTTCCACATGCACAACCATCCATCCGAACGTCGTGTCTTTGGTGGTCTGTACGATGCGGTGCTCGAGGTCCCCGTGGGTGTCGTCAGTGGTCCGGTAGAACTCGAAGAAGGTTTTTCGATATTTGCAGTAGAGCAACGTGTCCCGCCCCACCAGGCCCCGTTTGAGCAAGCTGCCTCGCGGGCACAATGGTGGGTGCAGAAGCAGGAAGAGAACCGGCTCTTCGAACTGCTGTTTACCAGGCTCAGGGAAAAATACGCCTCACGGGTCGTGGTTTTCGATGGACAGTTTGCAAAACTGACCACGAACTGAAAACGCCGTCGAGGAGATGAGATGGAGAAGATCAGGATCGGCCTTGTGGGTTGTGGCGGTATGGGGATTCGT
The DNA here is from genome assembly GCA_003529325.1 of Candidatus Latescibacterota bacterium. GTDB lineage: Bacteria > Latescibacterota > UBA2968 > UBA8231 > UBA8231 > UBA8231. Next base: position 4,551 of record DPVW01000125.1, read on the forward strand.
CATCTCATCGGCCTGGGAGCATTGACGCAGACGCCATTCTGCAATGTGGAGCTGGGTGGCGTCTGCGATCTTCGCCGCGAAAATGCCGAGCAGGCAGCTGCCAAGGCAGAAGAGCTGTTCGGCGTCAGACCGCCAGTCTGCACGACGTTGGACGAGCTGGCGAAGTTGGATCTGCAGGCTGTGGATGTCGTCGTCGATCCCTCCGTACACCAACCCGTCGTCTGTCAGGCTCTTGAGTTGGGTTTGCATGTGCTGGTGGAGAAGCCCATGGCGA
>DPVW01000125.1:5130-5315 GCA_003529325.1 Candidatus Latescibacterota bacterium
GCTGGTGGAGAAGCCCATGGCGATCACGGTCAGCAAGTGCCGCCTCATGATGGAGGCGGCTCGCAAGCATGACCGCCTTCTCTCCGTTGCCGAGAATTATCGACGCGACCCCTCCGCCCGTCTCGTCAACCATCTGCTGCAACAGCAGGTCATCGGCAAACCGTATCTGGCGTACTACCATTCCC
>DPVW01000366.1:0-2730 GCA_003529325.1 Candidatus Latescibacterota bacterium
GAACCCTGGTAACCCAAGGTACGACCATCGGGCGACTCGGCGACTGCGACATACTGTTGAGCCTGGAAGTTGGTGAGCAACTTGAGCTCGTCAGCGGTGTACTCGTCACCAGAGAAGCCGTTGTACGAACCACCAGTGTGGTCACCATCGACCATGAACTCGATCGAGTCGAAACGCCAGAGACCGGTCAAGTCACCACCTTCGTACGTGTTGATATAAACATCGTCAACGCGCTCGATGGCAGCGGCCAGGGTCTGGGAAGCACTGTGCCACGTAAGGAAGACCCGGTAAGCCAAGTCCTCAGGATTGATACCTGCGCCGTCGCCAACGTTCAGCGGGAGGAAGGAATTGTGATCGAGGGATGTGCCAGGAAGAACATCTTCCCAGTCCTCGAGGGTTCCGTCACGGAGATCGGGCAGATCGCCGGTCGGGATTTCATAAATTGGGAACACCAGGCCCCCGATGTGGGCGCTGGTTGCAGTGGTCATGCCAACGATGAACGTGGCAGCCAGAGCAAGGATAGCAAAACGTCTCATTCGAAAACTCCTCCTGTAAGACGTGGGTGGGATAACCGACTTGTTAAAAATACTGCGCGGTGCTAAAACCACTACCTGCGATTGGGAACTATGCGTGGTCGCTGGCAGGACTCGGTGTCGCCATTACCTCCTTCCAACTCGGGCATCCATCGATCCGCAAACACAAACCATATCGGTCTACGCACCGTGTTGGCGGCGATTCCGACTGCGACCCTGCCTTGCTTCCGAGACGCGCCCCGGGCACCATGGGGAGCTTCACGGAGGCAAATCTATCGACTAATCGAACGATACAGGTATGCCTAATTAAAAGACTGACCCGAAAGAATCCAAGTCTTTTTTCGCCGATCTGATTCTGGCATGTGTAATGGAGTATACGACGGCCCTACCGGAGACGTCAATCTCAGGGGCGGGCTCGGCAACCAGTGAATCGTAACTTGCGGGTAGCAAATGCGCGGTCCTCTTCAGGCGCCTGTTGCAGAAAGCGTCGCAGGAAGTGCGTCGCCTCGACCGAGTCACCACGACTCACCCCGTTCCAGGCCGTCCACAGGAGCAGGTCCAGATCTGCAGCGTCGATCTCCAGAGACACCATGAAATGCTGTCGCGCTGTCTCGAATTTCTCTTTCATCTGATACGCCTGCCCCAACATCTTATGCATCGCACCGGTTTCGCGTAGCTGGGAGTCGCGGATGATCTCGCGCACGACACCATCGGCGCCCGCGACTGGTTTCGGGCGCTTTCGACATTCCGCCGCTACCGCCGGGGCTGAGGTCCCCGTCCAATTATTGGACGGGGACCTAGCAAGGCCCGTGTTTTATGTTGGCACCCGGACAACTGGAACGATCCGCGCTCTGACTAGCCCGAGAGAGGCTCTGAGCGTCAGGTTATTGCAGCACTTCTGTCCATCTCAATCCTTAGATCGGCACCACGTTGAGACAGCCTACATCTGTGCGATCCATCACCCTTCGAGGCGCCCTGCTCGCGGCGCTGGGTTTGCTGGCTTTTCGTGCCCCGGTAGACGCGACCGACTCCCTTTTTGTAGGTCTGGACGCCGGCAACCAACTTGGTTGGCGCAATGTCGCCGACTGGGCGGCGGTGGAACGAGTGACGGTCACCTATGACAGCCTGTTCAAATGGGACGTCTCCCCGGGGGACAATCTGGCACCGGGGATGCTGCGACGGGGCGGACGCATTCTGGCCATCTATGAAGTGGTCGAAGAGGACTCTTTGGTGGAGGTCATTGGCCCCCTACCCAATCTTGACCAACTCGTCGATGGCGACGGCACCACCATCTTCGATCCCGACCATTCTGGCGAAGTCGGCGTCCCCCGAGCCCTGAGGGTTATCATCGACCTCGGTGCCTCCTTTTCGATCAATCGGATCCGTTTGTATCCGCGTCTCGACGAGCAACACCGTATCCGCTTTCCACAGCAGTTCACGGTGCTGAGTTCAGGTGGGGGAAGCATCAGAAATCCCTTCCGTGTCATATCACAGTTGCACTTCAGTTCGATCCGGCCGAATTCTGAACCCGTCGTCGATCGCGTGTTCGCCAGTCGCGAGATCCGCTTCCTACAGATCCAGACGGACGCGGTGAAACCATGGGAACTGGCAGAAATCGAGATCTACGGCGACGGTTCAGTTCCTGTTGGACAGTTCCAGAGCACACCTCTGTCGGCACGGTATGCATTCCCGGTCTGGGGGCGGGTCCGATACGAAGGCGGGGACATCACCAACCTGCCAGTGGTCATGCAGACACGCACGGGCCCCGATCGGACACCGGTCCTCTATTACCGCTATACCGGGGTTGCCGACGATGTGGAAAAGACATTCTCCGGTGTCTGGGGCGCCCTGCCGGAAGAGGAGCAGGGCCCGGTGTTGCCAAACCCGGAGTGGTCGGCGTGGTCCACCGTGTCAAACGGATTCATCCGCTCTACCGGACTGCACAGGTATATCCAGATCCGTCTTCGATTTTCAGAGCCGGGCACCATCATCCGACAGTTGATCATGGAGTATGCACAGCCAGCCCTGGTCAAACGATTACAGGCAGAGGTGCACCCACGGCAGGTCTCTGCGGGCGAGGAGCATGAGTTCACCCTGTCGGTGCTGTCTCACATGATTACCAGCAACCGCGCCGTGGTCACCGGCTTTCGGCAGATGGAAGTACTCACATCTGCCGCCGTCGCCGCCATCGACCGGG
>DPVW01000366.1:3122-3379 GCA_003529325.1 Candidatus Latescibacterota bacterium
CTGGGGCAGCGTATCGACCAGGACGGAACATTTCTGCAGATCATCTTCCGCGCCGCCTTGTTCCACGATGCAACCCGCTTTGAGACACGCGTCGCGGAGCATCGATTCTTCGAGGGCAAACTTGAATTTGTATATCAGACGGCAGAGGCTGGCGACGTCGACCTCGACTCCCCCGGGGGTGAACTGGTCGTCCGACTCCCTGCCGATGAAGAGTTGCAGGTGGTCGGAAATGTGGCACTGACGGCGAAGATCCTGAC
>DPVW01000012.1 GCA_003529325.1 Candidatus Latescibacterota bacterium
CATCTATCTACAGTCCTCTCCAGCTCTCACTCGTATACCATCTCTTCTTCCCCCTCTTCGTCGCCGTCATCGGGAGCCTCTGGATCGTCGTGGATCCAGCCACAGGCTGTGCACAACGGCGACTCAGGATCGCGATCGGCGCCACACCCCGGACAACACTGGCGCTTGGGGACGAGGTAGTAGACGGCGACGACGACAAGTAGCAGGACGGCGAACACCGTGGAGATTACCATGGTCTCTGTCAGACCGCATCAACACTGAGGCCGACGATCTTTGCATTCGCCTCACGAAGGCGCAACGACAGATTTCGGGAAATGTTGAGGATCATCGTCATTTGCACCCGGGGACTTTGAGTGAAAAATGTGCTCAGCTGTTTCTTCGGGAATACGAGAATTCGACAATCGACGATGGCCCGGACATCGGCGGAGTGGGGTAGGATGTCGATGAGGGACATCTCACCGAAAAAAACCCCCGGCTCCTCGAGCTTGGCGAGGGCAACCCTCTGGCCCTGCGCCTCGCGCTCGACCTGTACCGCTCCGGCTTCGAGCACGAAAAGACAATCACTCGAGGTCCCTTCCTGAACGATCAATTCACCTGCGGCATGCTGTCGGCGTTCACCGATGTCGAGCAGCGCCTGCAACTCATCTGTCGACAGGCCCACCACCAGGGGTGAGACGGTAAGGGCGGGATTTTCGGTCATGGACATGGCCTCAAAGCGTCTTCAGCGAGTGCGGGCGACGTGGGTCAATATAGCCGGGACGGACCTCAATGGTCAAGAACAAAAACGGACGCAAACGCTTTAAAATCTTGGACTTGGCTCGTTTTCACTGGCCTGGCTCAGATCAACCCGGCTTTCGCCGGCGATTGATCTTGCGAATTTGCCGGCGCCGACGCCAGCGGCTCGGTTTTAATCTCTGACGCCGACCCATCGGCACCAGAATCGCCCCTTCCTGCTCCAACTCCGTCAGCACGTTGTTGAGCCGGTCTGGGTAGTTGGTGATCACCCCCTGGACCCCCATCTGGATTACATCGCGCAGAACTGCCCCTTCATCAACCGTCCAGGTCCACACGGAGACGCCCCGTTTACGCATCTCCTCGAAGAATGGTGGCGTCAGGGCGGCATGCCAGACGTTGAGAATATTTGCACCCACGGCAAGAACCTCGCGCGCAACCCGCCGCGCCCGCATGCGCGATGGGGACGTGGGCAGGTTGCCGATGAGCAGCGCTGTCGGCACCGAGGGATCGACGGCGTTGATGCGGCGTACCGTCTCTGGGGAAAAGGATTGGATGACGATCTGGTCGGCAACATCCACATCATGCGCCACCTTGAGCACTCGCTCGGCGAGCCAGTCGGCTTTGATCTCGACCACGGCAAGGGCATGATGACGCAACAGGTCGAATGCTTCCTGCAAGGTCGGAATACGTTCGCCGACGAAGCCGTTGCCAAACCAAGCGCCGGCATCCGCTTCGCGCAGTTGCGCGTAGGTCCATTCATCCACCGGGCCTTCGCGGTCGGTGGTGCGATCGATGGTGGGATCGTGCATGACGATGACGACGCCGTCCCGAGTGGCGCGCACGTCGATTTCGACGGCATCGACGCCAAGTTGAATCGCCCGCTCGAAAGCAGCCAGGGTGTTCTCCGGGGCCAGGCCGGAACCGGAAGCTCCTCGGTGGGCGACGCGAATAGGATGAATCACAGCAGTCTGCCGATCTCAGGCGCCAAACTTTGCCAGACGCTGTGCATGCGCCAGCGCCAGTGCCATCAGCGCCGTGGACGGGATCTGCCCCAGGGCGCCGGCAGCGCAACTACGCTCGGTGAGTTGCGCTTCTGGCATGGGAAAGCCCGCCTTGCTGGCGATCACGGTGGGCACGGGGTGCCAACTGTGACCGCCCATCACCGACGGCGTCGAGTGATCTCCAGTGACGATGAGGACGTCGGGTTCGAGTTCGAGAATCCGGGGAATCCTGGCATCGAGTTCTTGCAGCAGATGGACCTTCTTGTCGAAGTCGCCATCTTCGCCTGCACTGTCCGTCTTTTTCACATGCACGTAGTAAAAATCCTCCTCCGCACACGTTCGCCAACGCTGCTGTAGCAGGTCGAATTCGGCGTCGACATCCCAGTCTGTTTCAGGGGTATCCATACCGACAACACTGGCGATTCCCCGATACATCGGATACCCGGCGATCCCTACCGGGTGCAGTCCGTACACCTGCTGCATGGAGGGCAGTTCCGGATAACGACCAAAACCGCGGATAAGCACCATATTCGCCGGCGACTGCTCGACGAGAATCTTGCCGACTTGAGAAAGGAATTCGTTGGCGACCTCCACCATGCGCTCGTCGGTGGCGGATGACGCCTGCAAAGGCAGCGGCGCTTGACCGGTCACCTGCGGATCCGAATCGGTGACCCCATCAGACAACCCCGGGCCACGAAAAATCACGGCGGCGCGGTATTCCATCTCGGGTGCCACGGTGACTTCGATTCCAGGAATCGAGATCTGCTGCAGCAAAGCACACAACTGCTCACAGAGTTCGGTAGGGATGCGACCGGCGCGGCGGTCGGTGACCTTCCCAGCGCCATCGACGGTACAGAAATTGAGCCGCGCGGCGACATCACCCGGTTCGAAATCGAGTCCAAGCCCCAGACCCGAAAGGGCACCGCGGCCGATTGCCGTCGTCCATGGATCGTAGCCGAACAGGGCCAGGTGTGCGGGGCCACTGCCGGGGGTGAATCCGGGACCCAGGGGTGAGATGAGGCCACTGGAGCCACGCGCACAGAGAGCGTCCAGATGGGGCAGATTTGCCGTCTCCAACTCACTGCGTCCCGTCTCGGAATGAGGGAGACCTCCCAGACCATCGACGACGAGTAGAACAATCCTCGTATCGCTGTCGGTGAGGAACAGACTTCGGGTATAGTCAGAACTGATCATGGGTGCCCGTCAAACCTTAGAGTTTCTCTTGACCTATCGTGCTGCTGCCAGTTCGGCTGGTCCGTCGGTGACGGCCGCCGCTCTGATATCCTGGATGTCGACGCCATCCCCCGCACCGGCAGGGCGGATATCGCGCACGACCATCTGCACCGTGCCGACACCGTTGAAGGTATCCTCACTCAGTTCGAAGGCGACGTCGACGCGATCACCCACCTCCAACTCGCCCGCCACACCCCCTTGGCGCCACCACATTGCAGAGCGCGAACCGCCGTCGAGATGAAACGCCAGTTTCAAATGCTCCCCCTCTTTGCCTACACGCGATACCGCCGCCACTTCGAGGTCTCGCGCGGCGAACAGTGGCGTCGGATGTCCTTGCCCGAATGGCTCGACACGGCGCAACTGTTGCACCGTGGACATGTGAATGTCACTCGGCTTCAATTCGAGGTCAATCTCGAGCTGCGCCTCCATGTCTTCGGGCCTAAGTTGGGCATTCGCATGGTCGATCAAGGCGGCGCGAAATTCTTCAAATTGCCCCGCCGGCAAGGAGAATCCGGCGGCGGCAGCGTGGCCACCATATGTCGTCAGCAAGGCGGCGCAGGAGCTGATTCCGTCGTTGATGTCGTAGCCAGGAATGCTACGTGCAGAGCCAACATACACACCATTACGCTGGACATCGGTGACGACCACTGCGGGGCGGTGAAATGTCTCGGAGAGGTTGCTCGCGATCAGTCCGATGACGCCAAGATTCCACTCCTCGCCAAGTACGCAGATCAGCCGTTCCCGCTGTAGCATTTCGTCGGTGATCAGTGCCTGTCCTTCCCGCACCCCCTGCTTTTGCTGCTGCTGGCGCTGACCATTCAGTTCGTTCAGGCGGTTGGCGATACGTTTGCCCTCCTCGGCATCCTTGGCACGCAACAAAGCCAGGGCGAGGTCCGGCTTCTCCATGCGACCAGCCACATTCAGCCTTGGGCCCAGAAAGAAGGCCAGCGCCGTCGTATCTACCGGTCCCCTCGTGCACCGCGCCACGATGCGCAGCTGCTGCAGGCCGGGGCGAGCCGAGCGCTCCACCGCCTTGAGTCCATAGCGGACCAGGACTCGATTTTCATCGAGTAGCGGCACCACGTCGGCCACCGTGCCAAGGGCGACGAGATCCAGCAGATCGTTCAGGTAGCGGCGACGCTCGTCGGCCTCGATGAGGGACTCGCTCAGCCGCTGCACGACCTTGAAGGTGACGCCGACGCCCGCCAGCCCCTTGAAGGGGTAATCACAATCGAGACGATTGGGATTGATGATGCTGTGTGCTGGCGGCAGTTCCGCGTTCTGACGATGGTGGTCGATGACGACGACGTCGATGCCCCGTTCACGCGCCAGGTGCAGGGCGTCGAAAGCAGATATGCCATTGTCGACGGTGATGATGAGACTGGCGCCGAGAGCGACCGCTTTTTCGACGCCGGGAGGTTTGAGACCATACCCGTCGACGTGTCGGTCCGGTAGCAGATAACTGCAGCGTGCACCCACATGCTCGAGAAAATCAAGCAACAGCGCAGTACTGCTGACGCCATCGACATCGTAATCGCCGTAGATGACGATCGTCTCATCACGGCGCACGGCGCGCTCGATTCGTTCAGCGCCCCGCTCGAGATCTTTGAGTAGTTCAGGCGGATGCAGACCCTCGGGGCCAACATCCAATTGGGCGAGTGTCAATCCACGGCTTTGCAGCAGGACATCGAGTAGCGAGCCGTAGTCGCCCTCGTGGGCCAACTGCCACACGGGGTAAAGGCGCATTCCCTCACCTGTTTTGGGGAGTGGAGTCACTTCGTGAGGGGAGAAGGCTCAATATAGACGTCACGCCTTGCCGGCGACAGCAGTGGCCCTATCTTTGGCCCCCGTGGCAAGCCTTTCCCGATGATGACGAGCTCAGTTGACCCAGTCCGCGAGACCGCGGTGCGACTGCTCACCGAGGTCGAGGGTGGCGCTCGCCTGGACTCCCTGCTCGAGGGCGTGTCGATCACCGACGGTCGTGACCGTCGGTTCCTGCATCAGTTGACGGCGGGTGCCATCAAGTGGCGTGATCGCCTCGATTGGATCCTCAACAGTTTCTCCAAACGTCCTGTCGAGTCCCTGTCCCCCGCCATTCGGCAGGTCCTGCGACTCGGCGCCTATCAGCTGCTCTGGCTCGACCGCGTCCCAGAGAGAGCAGCCGTGCATTCGGCCGTCGAACTGGCCAAGCGTTTCGAGCACGCCGGCACCGGTGGCTTCGTCAACGCCGTTCTGCGCCGTGTGATCGCTGAGGCTCGACAGGTCGCCTATCCCGATCGCACGGCTGACCCGGAGGCATACTTCTCCGTGTTCTACTCCCATCCCCGCTGGCTGGTCTCGCGCTGGCTCAAGAGCTGGGGACCAGAACAGACCGAAGCTTTGCTAGGCGCCAACAACAAGGCAGCCCCCCTCTTTATCCGTGCCGCTGGCGCCGCAGGAAACCCCTCGCCGCCGCCCTCGAGTTTTGGTCCCGAAGCCGTCGACGACCACCCGGGCGTCTACCGGCTGTCTCGCCCGGAAGGTGTGTTCGAAGACCCCACCTTCACTGCCGGCTGGTTCGCCCAGGACGTCAGCGCCGGACTGGCAGCCCGCTTGTTGGGGCCGGAACCGGGAGACCGCATACTCGACGTCTGCGCCGCCCCGGGGGGCAAGAGTGCACAGCTGGCAGCCGCGGTAGGCGATGGCATGGTGATGGCGACGGATCTTTCGCCACCACGCCTGCGTCGGTTGCGAGGAAACATGCGTCGCCTGCACCAGCAGGGAGTGCGGCTGGTCGCCGAGGACGGCCAGAATCCCAGCGCCCTGGGACCATTCGATCGCGTGCTGGTAGACGTACCGTGTAGCGGCACTGGGGTCCTCGGTCGACACCCGGAGGCGCGCTGGCGTAAGGCCGCCGCGGATCTTCCACGTCACGCTGTGCGCCAACTCGGCATCCTCGAGGCGGCATACCAGCGTCTGCGCGCAGGAGGCGTTCTCGTCTACAGTACCTGCTCTCTTGAACAGGAGGAGAATGACGCCGTCGTCGACCACTTTCTGTCCCGCAATCAAAATGCCAGACTCGAGGTCGCTTCGCGGCAGTTCCCACAGCGCCCTTGGGCGGCACGCACGATCCAGACTTTGCCCGGTCGCGACGTGGGGGATGGGGCATACGCAGCGCGAATTCGACGCCTCTCAGGGTCGATGACATGACGAAGTTGAATCGAATCGTCAGACAGGCCGGCTTTGTTGCTGGAATCGCGCTGGCCTCGGCGATCCTCTTCATGGTGCTCCTCGATTCCTTCATCCTGCCTGCCATCGTCGAAGTCCCGATGGTGACCATCCCGGACGTGCGCGGCCGGACCACCGAGTCAGCCCGTCGCCGTGTCTCGGCCAAAGGCCTGCGCCTGGCGCTGCGGGACAGTGTCTACTCAGAGCTCGTCGTCGCCGGAGAGATCGTCGACCAGGAGCCTCCCCCGGGACAACGGATCAAGAGAGCCCGCCGTGTCTTCGTCGACGTCAGCCTGGGTCAACGGTTGTATGTCGTGCCGGACATCACCGGCGGCAGTCAGCGCGAAGCAGGGCTACGGATTGAGAGTCACCAACTCGTCGTTGGCAGCGTGCGATATGTCGCCCATACCAGCGTCCCCGAAGATGTCGTCATCCGCCAGCACCCCACTGCCGACGCGAGGGTGCCACGTGGTACCCGTGTGGACCTGCAGATCAGCAGTGGCTCGCCCTTCGCCCCCAAGGTGGTGCCTGACCTGACGGGATTGTCGATCAGCGTCGTCGAGGACAGCCTGCTGAAATACGAGATGACCCTCGGCATCGTCAGTGATCGTGTGGCTGAACTGCTGCCGCCTGGCCAGGTATTGTCGCAAACACCGCAAGCCGGTGCCGGCGTGCCACCAAAAACGGCGATTGATCTGGTGGTCAGCGTCAGACGAGACTCAACCTCGAACGGAGAATGAAAGAATGCCCACCGTGCGTGTCGCCCCCTCTCTTCTGGCCGCTGACTTTGGCTGCGTGCAGGCCGAGATCGAGCGTATTGAAGAGGCTGGCGCCGACCTGCTCCATCTCGACATCATGGACGGCCATTTTGTCCCCAACCTGAGCTACGGCATCCCGGTGGTAGAGGCGGTGAGTCGTTGTACCGACCTGCTGCTCGACACACATCTGATGCTCTCGGACCCGGACCCCTATCTGGCACCCTTCGCCGAGGCCGGCGCCGGGTCGATGACCGTACACCTTGAAATCGCACCGGATCCGGAGCGATTGCTGTCTGAGATTGGCAGCTTGGGTTGTCGTCGGGGCCTCGCCGTAAACCCGAAGACCCCAGTCGACGGCATGTTGCCCTGGCTAGAGCAACTCGACCTCGCCCTCGTCATGTCCGTGGAACCCGGTTTCGGCGGCCAGTCCTTCATGCCCGAAGTCCTTGAAAAAGTGCGAGTTCTGCGACAGGCCATAGACTCTCGCGGGCTGAGCGTAGACATCGAAATCGATGGCGGCGTAGGCCCTGCCAATGCCAAAGAATGCCGCACCGCCGGCGCCAACTGGCTGGTAGCTGGATCCGCCGTCTTCAACGCAGAGGACCCCGCCCGCGCGATCAAGCTGATCCGGGGAGACTAGGACTAGGCGGCGGCAGGATCTGACAGACCTCGAAGTCAGGGCGGCATGACAGACCGCGTTTTCTGGGAAAACCGAGCTGCCGCCAAGGCGCCAACTGGCTGGTAGCTGGATCCGCCAGGGTGGCGTACTCGCATTTCCGTCACTATATTCAGCGGCTTCTACAACAACGGTTTGCGGCTCCCTGGTCAGTTGCGCCAGAGGTGCTTCACCCCCTGTTGAATTCCCGTCTCCTTCCGCTACGAGCACAACGCAGGCAATTCCAGGCATCCACCCTTGTTCGATCGACTCACAGAGCGTCTCGACGACGTATTTCGCCAGCTGCGCGGACAGGGCCGCATTACGGAGCGTCTCCTGGATGAATCGCTCCGCGAAATCCGACGCGCCCTGCTGGAGGCGGATGTCAACTTCAAGGTGGCCAAGGAGTTTCTCGGCAGGGTTCGCGAACGCGCCCTCGGCCAGGCGGTCATGAAAAGCCTGACACCTGGCCAGCAGGTCATCAAGATCGTGCACGACGAGTTGGTCTCTTTGTTGGGCACTGCAACGGCAACCATCGACCTCGCCCCACAGCCACCGACAGTTGTCCTGCTCGCCGGGTTGCAGGGCTCGGGAAAAACAACGATCGCCGGCAAGTTGGCCCTCCACTTTCAGAAGCGTGACCGTCTCCCCTACCTGGTGGCTGCTGACACGACACGCCCCGCCGCCGTCGACCAGTTGCGCACCCATGGGGCGACGTTGGGCGTCGAGGTCTTTGGCCCTGAACAGGCGCAGACCCAGGACCCGGTGGAGATCTGCCGCCTCGGTGTGCTGCAGGCACGCAGCCGTAACCGTAGCATCGTCTTCCTCGACACCGCTGGGCGAAACAGTATCGATGAGAAGATGATGGCCCAGGTGACCCGCATTCGCGAGGTCTGTGAGCCGGATGAAGTCCTGTTTGTCGCCGATGCCATGCTCGGACAGGAGTCGGTGGAAACCGCCACTCGTTTCCACGAGGCCCTGGCCTTCGATGGCGTCATCCTCAGCAAGATGGAGGGCGATGCTCGCGGCGGCGCCGCCCTGTCGATTCGACAGGTCACCGGTGTGCCCGTCAAATTCATCGGCACTGGTGAAACACTCGAGGCTCTTGAGCCCTTCCATCCCGAGCGGGTGGCGTCACGTATTCTCGGCATGGGTGACGTCATGTCCCTCGTCGAAAAGGCCGAAAATGCCTTCGACAGCGAGCAGGCGCAGCGCCTGGAAGCCAAGATGCGCAAGGAGGCTTTCACCTTCGAGGACTTCAAGGAACAGTTGCAGGCGGTCAAGCGCATGGGGCCCCTCGATCAGTTGATGGGCATGATCCCTGGCGCCAGCAAAGCGATGAAGGGGATGCAGGTGGATGACGGCGCCTTCAATCAGACCGAAGCGATCATCAACTCGATGACCATCATTGAGCGCCAGCGACCCCAGATCCTCAACGGCAGTCGCCGCCGCCGAATCGCCCGCGGCAGCGGCACGTCGATCCAGGACGTCAACCGTCTCGTCAAACAATTCGGCGCCATGCAGAAAATGATGCGGCAGATGAGCCGACCAGGACGTCGGGGTCGCGGCCGGGGCATGCCGCAGATGCCGGCAGGTTTTCCGGGTGCCTGAGAATTCCCAAGCAATGACAACAATCGACACACTACTCAAGGAGCAAATGTTCATTGGTTAAGCTTCGACTGAAAAGAATGGGACGGAAGCGCCGTCCCTTCTACCGCATTGTCGCCATGACGGACAATCAGCCGCGCAACGGCCGGGCCCTGCAGGAATTGGGCACGTATGATCCCGTGCATGCACGTTTCGACGTCAACGAGGAAGCGGCCATCACCTGGCTGAACGATGGCGCACAGATGACGCCGACCGTGCACGACCTGTTCCACAACAAGGGCGTGCTCGCCCGTTGGCGCGGCTTCGAAGGCAGCGACAACGAAGCCGCCCTGAAGAAGGACAAGCCGAAGCGTCGTAAGAAGCTGGGCGCCACAGTGGCAGCACCAGCGACGGAGACG
>DPVW01000090.1:0-7556 GCA_003529325.1 Candidatus Latescibacterota bacterium
CCCGCCGTTCGCGCCGCCATCGAGGATGGTCGCCGCCATCGCCTACAACACCGATTGCGCGATACGTGCGCCACAACTCTTTTGGACGCAGGGGTTGCTTACCCATTCTTCCGGTTTGCCCCGAGGGTCCGACTACCCTTATTGGACCGGTCCTGACTTTCCCTTTCCAACCCATGACGAGATCGTGGCGCGGCTCTCTCAGCAGCCTACGTTCTACAACGCCTCTCGCTACTTCCAGTATTCCAATCTCGGCATGAGTCTGGCGGGAGAGATCGTCGTGGCCACGTCATATAGTCTGGCAACATACATGCGGGAACTCGTCAGCCTCTTCCCCGAAGCGGCTGAGCCGCTCTGGAAGTCCTGGATGAATCGTAATGATGTCGTCCACACGCCCATCGAGCACGATGTTCTGAGGGATTGGAAGGTGCGCTCACAACGGGGAATGTGATAGATTGAGGGCGGTTTATGTGACAGCACCAACCACCGGGAGCAGGTGATGAAGCGGCCGAATCTGCTGTACATCTTTACCGACCAACAGCGCGCCGATACGCTGCGTTGCTACGGCAACGACAGCATCCAGATGCCGGCGCTGAATGCACTCGCCGATGACGGTTTCGTCTTCGATCGCGCCTATGTGAGCCAACCCGTCTGTAGTCCGTCGAGAGCGACCATGATGACGGGTCTGTGGCCGCATACGGCCGGTGTGCCGGCCTGCAACGTGCCACTGCCGGCGGATGTCCCTTGCATCTCCCAGATGTTACCAGACGATTATGCCTGTGGTTATATGGGTAAGTGGCATCTCGGCGACGAGATTTTCGCCCAGCACGGGTTTGAGACTTGGGTCGGCTCCGAGAACTCCTATCGCAGATGTTATTCGGACCCCGAGCGTCTTTTGATATTGAGCGATTATTCGCGCTTCCTGCTCGATCACGGCTTTGAGCCCGATGCTGAAAACCTCGGCCAGGCCGTCTTCTCCCGGCACATGGAAGCGGGCATGGAGGAAGGATTTACCAAGGCCTCCTACCTCGGTGACAGGGCAGCGGAATACATCCGCGAACATTGTGATACACCATTCGCCCTGTGTGTCAGTTATCTGGAGCCCCATCCGCCTCACAGGGGACCACTCAACGAGATGTACGACCTTGCCGACCTACCCACCGGCCCGGCTTTCAGGCAGCGGCCGGGAACAGACCTGCCACTCATCCTGAGACTGATGGCGTCCATCTACTCGGAGTCGGAGGAGTATGGATGCGATCTGCGAACCGAGGAAGGCTGGCTCGAGGTCATGGCCCGCTACTGGGGCAACACGACACTCGTCGATCGCTCCGTGAAGAAAATCCTGACGGCGCTGGATGAATGTGATCTGGCGCAGGACACGGTCGTGGTGTTCACCAGTGACCACGGCGAGCAGATGGGAGATCACAGCATCCTCGGCAAGACGGTGATGTACGAGGAGTCGGTTCGGGTGCCGCTGCTGCTGCGAGCGCCGATGCTGGCGCAGGATCCATGTCGGATCGAAGGGAATTTCAGTCACATCGATCTGGTGCCGACGTTGCTCGATCTGTTGGGTGTAGCCGCCCCCGATTCGTTGCAGGGGCAAAGCCGCGTCCCCGTCCTGCAGGGCGATGCCGATCTGGCGGACAACGACGTGTTCATCGAGTGGAATGGGTCTGACGGTCATCCTTCTGCCTCGATGGGAGAGGCGGAGATCAATCGCAGTATGGCACAACCTCTACGCACCGTGATCAGTGCCCAGCGGTGGAAGCTCAATCTCTACTGCAGTGGCCTGGGGGAACTCTACGATCTGAACACCGATCCCCATGAGCAGCGGAATCTGTATGGACAATCAGCCCAACAGAGTCGGCTTCGCGATCTGACCGGCAGGTTGCGTACGTGGCAACAGGAGGTGGGCGATACGGTCGAGCTTGTCAGTGCCGCGTGAACCAGGTCCGCGGAATGAGGGCTGCCTTCAGTTCCATCTCAAACTGTTCATTTCGTTCTGCCTTGGTGGAACGGGTCCCACGGTAGACGCCATTTTCAATCTCTGGATCGGGTGTTGCGAGATAGGTGACGACAGCTGTACCGGAGGACAGGAAGGTGCAACCGAGATTGGTCAACATGCAGTTGCCCCCATCGATGTTACCGATCTTGCGCCAGGATCGGCCGCCGTCGCTCGAACTGGCCGCGCTCAGGGGGGAGCGGATGCCGAGATGGTGATGATCGTGGATGTACTCGGCATCGTTCCAGAACAGGATCAAATCCTCGGACTCCGGCAGTCGTCGTAAGCAGGTACAACTCTCCGGCGACGCCAGACCGCTTGTGCGAGCACGTGACCAACTCTCCCCTTCGTCCCCCGATTCGGCGAGGAAGACGGCCCCGAGTTGAGTGCGAATGCTCATGAGCAACGAACCGTCCGCCCTTGGCGCAACCGACGGTTCCATGGCGCCACGCATCGGCAGGGAGACCCTGTTCGACGAGGGGGTCCAGTTGTGCCCGGCATCGTCGCTGAAATAGCTGCCGATGGACTGATTCTCATCCGCCACCCAGACTTCATCACAGCTCTGTATCGGCAATACGAGCCGACCGGAGTCAAGTCTGACGAGACTGGAAGCACCGCCCTGGATGCGGTATTGACCTGCGTGTTCCCAGATCGGTTCTGAGTCACCAAAAGTGGCTCCTCCATCGCGTGAACGATGCAGGTGCATGGTGGTATCACCATGGGAATGGTTGCGCACGTATCCGAGCAGTATCTCCTGTTTGAGCCGGCAGAGGAATGGACTCATGACATTGAGGTCGCCCGCTACGATGTCGGCCACCATGCGTTCATTCGACCAATGGCGACCGCTGTCTTCGGACTCCGCCAGATAGACCTTTGCGGCGCCAAAATCTCCGCCACCCTCGGGCCCGTGGGAGTAGCTGTGATAGGCGATCAGAAGTGTGCCGTCAGCTCGCTCAACCACCGATGCCGTGTCCGAGCGAATGCGCTCACTATCGGCTGCACGCACCACAACGTGCTCTATCTCCGGGTCGATTGAATCCTCTGTGGGTGCATGGGTTGGCTGCATTCCGCTCCTCCTCTATCGACAGATTGGGTCGTCTCGCGCGAAGGCTAACCACTTGGTCCCGTGCCTGCCACTTACCAACTAGCACAGGCAAGCGGTTGCTGCAGATCATCGGACGCCTGCTCACCCCTGGTTGGATCGACAGGCGATCGAGTTTGATCAGCTTCAGCCCACCATCATCAACGGGGGCCGGCACACCGGGCTCCGACTCGCGCGACTCCTCGAGTCGTTGCATCAGTGTCGTCTCGTCACCGACGTCGGCACTCCAGAAGACCATATCACTGGCGTTGGACACGAGTTTCTCCTTTGATGAGGCGCTCAGAATCTGATCGCGAAGTTTTGCAGCGTCAATATTGATTGAATAATCAATACAAATGTGCCGGACCCAGTTCGCTGAACGCAGATAGTAAAGGAAGGTTGAGCATGCGTGTCGCCGTCGTCAGCAATCGAAACCGTCCCGGTTACCCGGATGAAAATCTGCGCGATCATGTGCTCTGGATTCGGCGAGCGGCGAAGGCAGGTGCCCGCCTCGTTTTGTTTCCTGAGTTGAGTCTGTCCGGATACACAAGCGAGAGTTACGTGCGTCGAATCGCGATGCCCTTGAAGCACACCCGCTGCCTCGCCTTACAGCGGGCGGCTGCCGAATCCGAGATCCATGTCGCCTTTGGTCTGCCGTTACGATCGCGCAGTAGACTGTATATCTCCCACGTCCTGGTGGGACCATCCGGTCTGGTCGGCCACTATGAGAAGGTCCATCTCGCTGGACCCGTACACGGCGAAGGGCGAGTCTTCCGTCCGGGCACGGGTTTCCGTGTTTTCGATGTGGAGGGTGTCTGTGTGGGGATCAACATCTGCTACGATGGCCGACACCCAGGATCATCGCTGGCGACGGCACACCTGGGCGCTGAGATTATCCTGCATCCACATGGCAACTATGTGGGTCGTCTTGGTGTAAATCCGCTGGACTGGACTGAGAACAAGCACGCCTATCTGGCGAGCCGCGCCGTCGATACCTGCAGCTACACAATGATCTGCAATTCAGTCGGTAATCTGCGCGACCCGGAAGGGCAGTTGTTCCGCTACAGCGGGGGTGCCGTCGTGCTGGGTCCAGATGGGAGTTACGTGGCGCGCTCGTCCAGTTCGAAGCGCCAGGCGCACATGATCGTTGCCGATCTCGACATCGACGGTCTGCGTCAGCGACGGGCGAACAGCGCCTTTGCCGAACGACAAGCCGGTGCCTACGCCGAGGCGCTGACTCCTGGCTCCTCTCTGGGCAAGCTCTGACGTGGAAACATCGATGGAACTACGCCTGTATCATTCTCGCGCTCCCTGCGGGCATTTGAGCCGATCGCCTCAACCGTCGGTATGTATGCCTGTGGCCCCACGGTGTACAACTACGCTCACATCGGCAATCTTCGAACCTACGTCTTCGAGGATGTGCTGCGGCGGGTCCTGGAGTTCAATGGCTCTTTTCTTACCATCGATGGCCTTCTCGAGCGCGACTATGAGCCGCTGGCGTATCGCATGTTTCTGTTGGGCGCCCATTACAGGTGCCCACTCACTTTCGTCTGGGATGCGCTGGACGCGGCGACGGTGGCGTTGCAGCGACTGCGTACCACGACGCACGATCTTGGATCTGCAGGTGACCCTGATCCGGCGTCTATCGAAGCTTTTACAGCGTGTGTGAACGACGACCTCAATATGCCGCGGGCCCTGGCAGTCGTCTGGGACCTGGCGCAGAAGAAGCTGCCTGACGACGTCAAGAAAGGCACGCTGCTGGCAATGGATCGGGTGTTAGGACTCGACCTGGCTGCATGGGCACCGGCGAGGGAGGAGACCCCGCAACAGGTCATGGAACTGGTCAGGCTGCGGAGCAGCGCGCGCCAGGCAGGGGATTACGCCAGGGCAGACGACATCAGAGCACAGATCACGGCTGCTGGTTTTGAGGTAGAGGATCTGGCCGAAGGGCCGAGGGTGAAACGAAAGAAATGATGTTCGGGTTATGGTAACCAGGAAGCCGATTGATGCGAATGTGATTTCGCGTATCCGCATCGATGGGGAACGTATCCATGGAGCTCTGGAGGATGTCGTGATCCGTCTCGATATCATCGTGCCGCCGAATCGGTGCGCGCAGCTGGCGACGGGGGTTCATGTCTGCAATGCGGACGGGCTCGAGCTCGACAGCCGCATCGACGACGCGGATCCACAGACAGGGCAGGTCCGGGGTTGGGTGCTGGTACCCGTGCTGCAGTGTGGGGAGCATGCAGAGCTCACCCTTGTGAGCGGGCCCATTCGCAAACAGCTGCTGGAACAGGACTTGGTTCAACTCCACGGCGGTGCATTCCACGTCGAGGGTTGGATCCATATCGATGAGGCTCGGCTGGAGGGGGTGCAGGTCGTGGCAGCGAGTTGGGACTTCGCCTCGCGGCCGACAGAGTTTTCGACCTACGATGCGGGCGGCACCGATGGCCAACCGACGCAGGGCTTTTTTGGTGCCATTTTCGACGGTCGATACGTCTACTTCGCGCCACAGTGCAACAACGAGGGCCGTCATGGGCACGCCCTGCGCTACGATACGCACCAAGCCTTTGGCGAGGCGGAGGCGTGGCAAGCCTATGACGCCGGCATCACCGAAGGCTTGAGGACGACGGGATTTTACGGCGCCGTATTCGACGGCCGCTTCGTCTACTACATACCCCGCTTCGACGGTGAGAGCCATCACAGTCGAGTTCTCCGGCTGGACACGGCAGGGGAGTTTGCCGACGCAGAGAGCTGGAGTGCCTTCGATGCGGGCCGACCGATCTCCTGCCAGGGGGCGGCCTTCGACGGGCGCTACGTCTACTTCGCGCCGGGGATGCACCAGCAGGACGGACCCAGTGGTTGCGTGTTGCGGTTCGATTCACGCGCCCCATTCCACCACAGTTCCAGCTGGATCTGGTACGATGTTGCCGCCACTGATGGGCTGGATTGTCGCTGTTTCGACGGTGCCCTTTTCGACGGACGGCATGTGTACTTCGTGCCGTTGAATGGGGGGCCAGTGGTGCGTTACGATCCGAATCTCGCGTTCGACGAGAGTCGTGCCTGGGAGGCCTTCGACACGTCAGCGCTGGACCGGTTTGCCGCGTGTGTCGGCGCCGTGTTCGACGGCCGCAGGATTTACTTCGTCCCCTACGCCCACGATGCCGTCGTCTGCTACGATACGGAGAGCGACTTCCGGGATGAAAAAAGCTGGACGATTTTCACGCCAGGCATGGTGGACGGACTGGCGTGCCGAGGGTACGATGGCGCTGTATTCGATGGGCGCTGGGTCAGTTTTATCCCGTTCTGGGACGGCGAGTCCACAAGCGACGGATTCCACGCCCGCCTGCTGCGTTGCGATACAACTGGCGATTTCACCTCGCCGGAGTCGTGGCAGGCGGCGGATGGTTCGCAGCTGGCGCCGCCAAATCCGGGCGGTTTCAACGGTGGCGCTTTCGATGGACGGTTTATCTACATGGCGCCCTGGCGCCAGAATGATCCCGCCGGTGAGATCTGTGCCCACGGTCAGGTGCTACGTCTCGATACCGCTGCAGCCGGTTCGAGTTTTCAGCTGCGTTGGGTGGACTGTGGACACAATGGCGGTCTCGGCGGCTCTGTCCCTGGGCCGAGTTTTCTGGTCAATTGCGTGGAGGGCCCCGTAAGCGCACAGGCACATATTCCCATAACGCGTGGCTGGCACCACGTGGCAGGGGTCTACTGTCCCGAAGAGGGTGCCCAACTATGGGTTGATGGCGAGTGTGTCGCCCGCCAACCTGCGCGAGGGGAGGCGGTCTTGCCGAGTCACGCTCTGACGGTTGGACAACTGGCTGGAGGAAGTGGCGCCTTGCGAGGCGAGGTGGCACAACTGCACCTGCGACCGGGGTGGCTCGCCATGGCGCAAGCACGGACGGTGGCGGAGAATCTGCGGGATCCGCACGGATTCGCCTGCGTCATCGACTAGAATGGTGTCGTATTGCTCGTGATCGGACACCAACGGGCCGTCGCCATGTGATCGTATAACAACCGGCGGGAGGCATCGTCATCGATGCGCTCCAGTGCTTTCAGGGCGTTGGCCTGGACGTATCGATTCGGGTGGGACAAGGCCTGGCCCAGAGCCGGTACCGCTTCCCCCGCTCCCGCTCCCACGCGAGCGAGACTCAACGCGCAGTTGCGTGCCACCCACTCGTCCTCGTCGGCCAGCCCCTGAATCAGGGCGGTCGTCGGTTCCGTGATTCCCGTTGTGCCGAGTGCGTACGCGGCGCGTCGACGGACCTCGAGATCCGGGTCGGCAATGGTTTCGTCGAGTGCTGGCTTGGCGGCCATCGCGAGGGTCCCCATATCCGCCAACGATTCGACTGCGGCACTGCGCACCTCGGCGTCCTTGTCCGTCAGACAATCGACGAGGGCAGGGACGGCGTCGGCGCCAGCGGCTGACAGTCCGTATCCCGCATTGCGGCGGGCCCCCTCATGATGGGA
>DPVW01000090.1:7855-15412 GCA_003529325.1 Candidatus Latescibacterota bacterium
CGCATTGCGGCGGGCCCTCTCATGATGGGCTCGCAGAGCGTCGACGAGCGCATCGACGGCACCGGACTCTCCCAGACGGTAGGCGGCGTGGAAACAGGTGGTTTCGTCGTCGGCACCCAGTTGCCGGGTGAGCGTGCCGGCATCGGCGGTAGACAAGGATTGACCTGGTGTCGCCGGGGCGCCAGTGTGCCAGCGCCACATTTCGCGCCACAAGGGGGCGCTGGGATCATCAGGATCGAAACCAGACTCGACGGTGGCGCTTGACGATTCCGGCTCCTGCAGGCGCGTGAACAGGAATTTGAGCATGAAGCGACGGCGGTCGCTGGTATTGGCCAGACCCCGGTGCCACAGGTCATAGTGCACGATGGTTACCGTGCCCGCTGCACCGGCCAGAGCGACCTCGCCATCGGCGGGTTTCGTGTTGTAGTACTGCGACCCGGGGACGATGCCCGTGGGCCCCATGTCCACGGTCGTATCCTGCGGATAGTAGAAGGCCATACACCAGCGAGTACGGTGGTGGAGGCGTGACCAGCTGTCCTTGTGCAGGCCCTGGGCGTCGGTGTTGGCCGGCCGGTCATGACAGAAGCGATGAGCGTGAAGATAGTAGTTAGCGCCGAGGATCCGGTTGAGGGCGCCGCTCACGGAGGGGCTGTCGAGGACCTGTCGAATCTCCGGGACACGGGGGAGGATGTTGTTGCCCGGATTGCCTTCGTTGGCAAAGACCTCCTCTACCTGGTCGTAGAGGGCCTGGTGGAACTCAGGGGGCAGTCCAGCATCGAGGGTTACGTAGCCGTCGCGCAGGAAGCGGGCCAGGGCGTCGTCATCGAGGAGGTGCATCGTTGCCTATCCTTTGTGACCGAAAAGTGGGAAAGTAGTCGTAGCCGACTAGATCGATCTCTGCCCCTGCGGTTGCCCAGTCGAGACCAAGATCACCAAAGTTTTTGCCCTCGGCAAAGGCGGCCTGCACGGCGGCGCTCATGCCGTCGATGGCGACGGCCCCGCCGGGGCCCTCTACCTGCAACATCGCTGGCAGTTCGTGTATGGGGGATGACTCGAAGGAGCCGGAGGCGCACAGGGTCTGGGCGCGAGCCACGTCGAGTTCGCAGACCGGTGCGGACGCATCACCGCCGACACGGGCAATAGCGCCCTCCACCGATGAGGCCTCAAGTACTTGGGCGGCAGAAGTCAGTTCTTCATCGGGGCGCTCATCCCGCCAGGCTGCCGTTACAGCGGCATCGTCACCGATTTCGAGTACGGCGTATTCTGTGTCCACGGCAAAGCGGGGGTTCACATTTTCTTCCGTCGAGTGACTGGCGACGAAACAGACCTCAACCCCTTCGGCAGTCTGCACTCGCATGGAGACGGTGTCCGCCGTGCGGATCGGCTTGGCACGATAGAGTTCGGCACGAATCGACACAGGCAGTGCGGAAGCTGATGCCGTACTGCCGGCGAGAAAACAGAGGAAGTTGACGGAATGGGCGTTGGCATTGTTGTGCGGGCCGTCGAGGACCCAGGTATCTCCCGCTGCCAATTCACCGGCCCAACCGTTGCGCTCGTAGTAGGTGGCCGGCCGGGGCCAACAGCTGAATCCGCGAACGCGTTCCACCGTACCGAAGCGTCCCGACAACAGTTCCGCCTTCAACTCGTGCGCGGCGGCGCGGTAGATGTGTTGGAAGCCGACGAAGGCGTGCCGACGGGCGGCGTCACGAGCGCGGATCATAGCGTCAACGTCCTGGATGCAACCGGCTGCCGGTTTTTCTACCAGGACATTGCAGCCCGCCTCGAGGATGGCCGTCGTCATCACACGGTGCAGGGGGATACCCGTGGGCACGGTGACGAGATCCAGCTTGGAACGTTCGGCAGCAAGGAGTTCTCGCAGGCTGTCGTAAATGGCGATACCAGCCTCGTGCATCTCCCTCAACTCGTCGGCGAAGGCTTCGAGGTCGCTTGGGAGCGCGACCTGTGCGGCGTGCACGGCACGGCCGCCATCGACAGCCCGACGAAGTGCATTGCGATGGTGGTTGGCGTATCCACCCATGCCGACGATGGCAACACTGGGGATTGTCGAATTGGACGGTGTCACGAAGCGCGCACCTTGCCCTCCGCCGACACGCGATCGTACATCGCCTCAAACTCGGTCGTGCCATCCTCCTCCCACAACTCCGAGCTGAATCCGCGCAGGCCAGCTTCCTCAGTGCCCGTCACAGAAGGAGGGGAGACATATCCCTTGCCATACCAAGTGCTGCCATCACTCATGTGCAGTATGCCGATATGCCGTGGTGCTTCCGTCAGTTTCTGCTGAGAGAGTCGCTGGACAGCGGATTCGTCGACCTCGTATCCGAGGCCGATTCCCTGTGGCACGGGTGACGAACCATCGACGACGGGGATCGACTCCGTCGTCACATCCTCCTCGTATTGATCTTCGAGGTTGATGGAATGGGAGGTGTGTGTGGGCAGAACGGAGGCCATGTGCATCGCCATCGCTTTGCCAAGGGTGCCAGACTCGTGTTGCAGGATGACCTGCAGGTTGGCGCGACCGAGGGCGAAACCAGCGGACATGGTATCGAACATGGAGCCCCCGATCATGAAGGCGTCCGCCATGTCGTGTTTGTATTCCTGCATGCCACCCATGGGTGTGCCATGCATCACGATGGGGATGCGGGTCTGCTGGCGCAACGCCCGCCAACCCTCGATGTCGGTGCGGATCAACGGATCTTCGACGAAGGCGACGATCGGATGGTTGCGTTCCAGTTCAGCCACGACAGGCAGGACGGCCCCGAGTGAGCGATTGTGATTAAAGTCGTAGTGAATCTTGAAACCTTCAGGGGCGACGGCCTCGGCGGCACGGGTCTGCTCGAAGACGTCGTGGTGGCTGCAGGTGTGAATCTTGAATACACGATACCCCTGCTCAGCGGCGCGCTGGATTTCGGCAGCAAACTGCTCTGGGGAGGCGGGACGGGTCCAGGCCGCTACCGGTACCCAGTCGCGTACCCTGGGGCCCATCAACTTCCACGCAGGCACCTCCAGACACTTCCCCATCAGGTCGTAGAGCCCGGTGTTGATGCCACCGGACTGCTTGCTGTTGACGAAGTCGAAGGGATCTCGGCCGACGAGATCCTGCCCCATGTCATCGGGGACGACAAACCAGGGTCGCACGCGCTGGTCGCCCCAGCCGACGAGGCCGCTGTCGGTCTCGATACGGCACAGCAGTCGCGCCTCGATCCCATACATGTCGACGACACGGTCAGCGTAGCGTGCAGCCAGGCGTGGGAAGATCGGGATGATATCCACGGATTTGATACGATGGGAGGACATGATCAAACCTTTGGCTGAGGGTGCTTCGGTAAGATGAGTCAGGTTTCAACGCTTGTCTACCGGGGCAGAAATCGGCTTAATATGCCAGGACTTGCCACCCTCCTGGAGGAATTTGAGAAATGAAGGTCGGACTCTACGCATCCATGTTTGGTAAAGAGCGCGACAGCTTTCCAACGATCGAGAGTTTCATTGAGCTGGCGGCGAAGCTACGCCTTGACGTTATCGATCTGCGCAGCGATGTCGGCTTCGAGGATCACGCCTCCGATTACCTGCTGCGGACGAAGCTGCGTTGCCTGCGCGAGGGACTCAGTATCGGTTACCTGGCCACGGTGGGTCACTTCGTCGGTACCAAGGACGAGTTGGCGCAGAAGATGACACGGGTACGGCAGGACATCGACATCGCCGTCGCTCTCGGGGCACCGATGGTCCGCAGCTTCTGTGGTATTACACCGGATGGCGCCGCACAACGGGCCCTCGAGGTCGAGTGCTTTCAGCAGGTCTGTGACTATGGTGCCGGACGGGGGATCGCCGTTGGCTTGCAGAATCATCCGTGCACGGGTGACGGCGTCCTGCGCCTGTTGCAAGATGTCGAGCGTGACAACTTCGCCTTTATTCTGGACACGGGGCAGTGGCTCGGTTCGCCAGCGCGCAACGACGACGAAACAACCGATATCTACCACTTCATGGAACAGACCGCCGCGCACGCGGTGCACGTGCGCGCAAAGTTTTACAAGATCGACTCGGGAACCGAGGAGAAACTGGACTACGACCGGATCTATCAGACACTTGAGAGGGCGGGATTCAACGGTACGCTTTCCGTCGTGTTCGAAGGCAAGGGCATCAACAGTTGTGATGATGCGGCTGTTCTGACCCTGGCTGCAGCACAACTGCGCCGCCTCACCGGAGGTCCATCGATATGAGGACTTTCACTCGTACCCCCTATTTCACCGGGGCCAATGATCCAGAGCGTGGCCAGGTGCGAGGTACGCTGGAACTGGGGGAGACCGTCGTCATCGAGACCTTCGGCGGCCACGACCAGGACTACACAGAACAAGACAGTCTGTTGTCCGGCGCCGTATTCGAGGTCCGCGAGCATCGGCATTCGCGGCCGGGAGGGCCGTTCCTCGTCGAGGGGATCGAAGCGGGAGACTGGCTGTCTCTGGAGATCATGGAGATCGATGTGGGTCCCTACGGCTTCTATCGCAATGGCGGGCCTCTATGGGGGAGCATGCGCTGCGTGGCACCCGTGCGGGATGGTCTCGTCCACTTTCCACCCGACTTTGTCGTGCCCGTGCGGCCGATGATCGGTTATGTCCGTCTCGAGTCGGTGGCCAATTATGAAATCGATTCCGGCGGCAACATGGACTTCAACTCCGTGCAACCAGGCAGCACGCTGCATATCCGGGCACAGAAACGCGGGGGGCTGTTCCTGCTCACCGACGTGCACGCACGCATGGGGGACGGCGAACTGACGGGCACCGGTGTAGAGATCGACTCGGCGATCACCCTGCGGGTCGATCGTTCGCCTGGATTCCCGTGCCACGCCCCGGTGGTGGAGAAGACCCGTCATGTCGAGGACGAGGCGGAATGGCTCACCAGCGGTCAGGGTGGCAACTGGCAGGAGGGGGTCAAAGCCGCCTGGATCGATATGGTCGCCCTCATTGCCAAGCAATACGAATGCACCGTAGAAGAGGCGAATCTCATCGTTGGCACCATCGCTGACGCTCGCCCAGGCTATTCGGCGGGGGATCTGAGCTCTCGTGGTCGCCCGCACCCCAATGGCTACGTCACCGTGCAGTTGGCGGTGTCGAAGAATCTGCGTCGAACCGGGGAGCCCTACCGGCCCTGATGGTGATTTCCTATACTACTGGGTTCAACTACGACAGCTCAACTTCGATTCCTTCTGGTTTTTTGCAAGGGGACTGGCACGATGGACATGGTAAGCGAACTCTGGGGCTCGATGGCGATCACCGGCAAGGCGGTCGTCGTTATCCTCATCGCCCTCTCCATCTATTCATACGTCGTCATGGTGGACCGGATCATGGCACTGCGGGCCGACGGTCAGCGCTCCAAGGAGTTCGCAGATCAAGTGGGTGACGGCACGGATGTCTCGCAGATCCTCAGCGCAACACGCGCTGCCAACGAGGTCGGGGACAACTCTCTCGCCACCGTGGTCGAGGCTGGGCTGCAGGAGTACGAGTCCCTACGCAGCGATGAACAGCCCGAGGCCATCGTCGTCGAAGGCGTCGATGAATCCGTAAGCCGCCAACTCGACGTCGCACTGCTCGCGTTGCGATCCCGTCTCAGCGGTATGGCGACAATTTCCGGCGTGGCGCCCTTCCTCGGACTGTTTGGCACCGTCACCGGACTGATCTCCGCCTTCCGTGGCATCGCCGAAACCGGTTCCGGAGGACTGGCGACCGTATCCGGTGGTATTTCAGAGGCCCTGGTGACGACGGTCATCGGACTTTTTGTCGCCATCCCCGCGCTGTGGGCGTACAACTTTTTCATGAACAAGATCGATGTCATGGCTGTTGAACTCGACAATGCTGCCACACGCATCGTCAGCCGTACCGTGCGTCATGCCCTGAGAGCCAGCGCCGCCTGATCAGGGCGTTGAGACGGCGTCGAGGAACAGTCCCACCCGGGAGCCGCGGAACTCGGCACCATCCATTCGGTCGGGGCGGCTGTAGTCGTCTCTGCCCCCCTCGTCCATCAGCAAACCCAGATTGAGCGCCCCCCGGCCGCCCCAGTAGCGGGTACTGCCACCGTCGGCTTGCCCTGAGGGGGTCTGATACGAGTCGTTGCCACCTCTGTCATAGAGCCAGCCGACACCGTTCATTGCCGACGCGCCCTGCGACAGACCTCCCCCCTGGTAACGGTCGTTGCCCGCCAGATCGACGAGGACGGCGACGGATGCGTCCCAAGCGGCTCCCTGATTGGCCGCCACAGACCCGTGATAGATGTCGTCCCCCGAATCATCCAGCAGCACCCCGACGGCCTGATGCGCAGCCGCTCCCTGGGCGTAACGAGCGCCAGAGTAGTGGTCGTCGCCGCCACTGTCGGCGAGAATGCCCAAACCGAAAAAATAGCCGGTGCCCTGGGAGAAATCCCCCGCCTGATAGGTGTCATCTCCATCGCCGGATGCGACGAGGAGTCCGAGTCCGCCGGGGGCAAAACCGCGGAAGCCGACACCGATGCCCTGGGACCATCCGTTGTAGACGTCAGGGGTGCCGTAACTGGAAGGCGTCTTGAGGTCGGCGACGTAGCGGTCCCAGCCACCGCCGTCCAACAGCAGGCCGACGCCATGGGCGCCGCCGAGGCCTTGGCCGAACTGACCGAGGGAGAACAGGTCATGGCCAGCGATATCGACGAGCAGACCGACGCCGAAGAAGCCGATGCCCTGGGCGTTGTGTTGTGCCAGATACGTGTCGTCGCCGTCAGCGTCCCAGAGCACACCAACCCCACAGAAGGCGGCGCCTTGCGTCAGCAGATCACCCGAGTAGGTGTCATCCCCCGCACGATCGACCAGCAGAGCGACACCGGCGAGGGCGCCGCCAACCGACCCGGGTCGATTGCCGATGTAGTGGTCGTTGCCGCCGAGATCGATGACGACGGACCCGGGGGCATCGACGCTGGTGGAGGCGAAGTAGGTGTCATCGCCACCAAGATCGACGATGATGGCGGCAGGACCCGCATAGGTGTTGGCCGTCGTGTCGCCGACGATGAACCAGCCCCACTGCGTCTGCTCCACGTGCAGGAAATCACCCTTGAAATTTGGTGGAAGTTTGCCTGTCACGCGTGTCAGATTCCGCGCTGTGGCATCGATGCGTTCAAGGATGGATCCCTGTGTCAGGGAGCTGAGGGTGAGGCTGGCACGCAGCAGATAGGCGACGTCGACCCGCTTTGCGAGTCGCAGGGTGTTGGTGTGGGCGTCGGTCTCGGCCGAGTCGCCCTCGTCGAGGTAGAGGGTGGAATCGAAACGCCGCAGGAGAGGCTCGATGCCTTCCCGCAACTCGATCCGCTCCGTCTCGGAGAGTCCTGCGAAGGCAGACTCGACGTGACCGATGGCCGTTTGAAAAGGAGACAGCAGGAGGCCGTTGAGGTCGGTTTCCTGTCTTGCGGACCCATCCTGCATTTGCACGAGTTCGATATCCAGATGGGAAGCGGCACTGTGGATGTAATCGCTCAGTGGCAGACCCGGGCGAAAG
The DNA here is from genome assembly GCA_003529325.1 of Candidatus Latescibacterota bacterium. Classification (GTDB taxonomy): domain Bacteria; phylum Latescibacterota; class UBA2968; order UBA8231; family UBA8231; genus UBA8231. The sequence continues at coordinate 15,382 of DPVW01000090.1, forward strand.
GAGTGGCTGATGTCACGGACCGCATCGGCTG
>DPVW01000331.1:0-737 GCA_003529325.1 Candidatus Latescibacterota bacterium
CAGTCGGGGCAGGGGCGGTACTCGTTGAAGGGCAAGACCACGCTTCTCGATCTGATCCTCGAAGCGGGCGGCACGACGCCAGATGGACAACTGGAGAATGTTCAGTTGATCCGCGCAAACAAGTCGTTTCGTCTCGATCTGCGTAAGGTTCTGACTTCCGGCGTGCAATCGGACAATGCCATCCTGCAGGGTGAAGATATCATCATCGTTCCCGGCACGAGTCTGCGCTCCAAGAAGGTCATCATTCTGGGCGAGGTGTTTCAGCCGAATGTCTACATGTTCGCCGACGACGCGCGCTTGATGGAAGCACTGTCACAGGCGGGTGGTTTCAATGCAGCGGCGTTGCGTGATGACATTCGTCTGATCCGTGTTGTCGAGGGTAGTGGTCAGATGTACTCCATCAATTTCGAGCGTTTTGCCAATCATGGTGACTTGCGGCAGAACGTGGCTTTGAAGAATGACGACATCATCTATGTCCCGAGGAGTTTCATCGGCGATGTCAACGACGTCATCACGAAGATCGAACCGCTGCTCAACATTCTGCTGCTGCCGGCGACGTATCGCGATCTCTATTCGACCGGAGGCGGCCTGCGAATCGACACCGGGGATCCGCCCAGTTCGTCAGCGAGTTTCACGCGAACTTTGCCAGGGACGGCGAAACCAGCCGGTGATGGCCGTGATGATGAGGATGCAAGTGATGAGTGATGGCTGAGCGCCGGCCACCCGCCGCTGTGGAC
>DPVW01000331.1:1048-2261 GCA_003529325.1 Candidatus Latescibacterota bacterium
ACCCGCCGCTGTGGACTCCATTCTGGATACGGTGGGCGCCACACCGCTGATCGAGATCCGCCGGATGCCACCGAAGGGCTCGGCACGAATCCTCGGCAAACTGGAAGCCCTCAACCCAGCAGGCAGCGTCAAGGATCGGATCGGCCTCAGTATGATCCGCGCTGCCGAGGCTGATGGCCAGTTGTGCTCGGGCATGACGATCGTCGAACCCACCTCGGGGAACACGGGGATCGCGCTGGCCATGGTCGCCGCGGCGTTGGGATATGATCTGGTGTTGACGATGCCCGATCACATGAGCAGCGAGCGGATTGCCGTGATGGCCGCCTATGGTGCGCACATCGAGTTGACTCCTTCCACCCAGGACATGCCGGGGGCCATCCGTCGTGCTGAGCAGATCGTTGCACAGGATCCTGATCAGTACTTCATGCCACAGCAGTTTCGCAATGCTGCCAATCCACAGATTCACCGGCAGAAAACGGCGCGTGAAATCGTCGCTGCCACGGCGGGCCGGATCGACGCCTTTGTTGCCGGTGTCGGGACGGGGGGCACGATTACCGGCGTCGGCTCGGTGTTGAAGCAGGAACTGGCCAGTGTCCGCATCATCGCCGTGGAACCCTCGCGCTCTGCCGTACTCACAGGTGGGGTGGCTGCCGTGCACGGCATCCAGGGAATAGGCGCGGGTTTCGTACCTCAGGTCCTGGATCGCGACGTGATCGATGAGGTCATCACCATCGACGATGAGGACGCCTTCTGCTGCACGCGGGCGCTCGCACGTGAGGAGGGACTGCTGCTGGGTCCTTCCTCAGGCGCGAATGTGGCGGTGTCGATGCGCGTCGCTCAGGCTCTCGGCCCGGAAGCGACTGTGGTCACCATTCTCAGCGATACGGGCTTTCGTTATTTCAGCGTCGATGGTTTTATCGACGACGCACCCACGGGCACAGCTACCTGAGCAACACGCCTTTGCGAATCTTGAGCACCGGCGACGTCGGTGAATCCCAGCGAACAACGAACAGATAAACACCACTGGCCACGGCCAACGCGTCGTCGTCTCGTCCATCCCAGGATAGTACATGATGACCTGCGGACCTGGCTGGCAGTTCGATTCGGCGCAGGCGCTGACCGAGGGCATCGTAGACCTCGAATGTCACCTCTCCAGCCGCAGGCAGATCAAGTGACAGATTTGTCTCTGGGTTGAATGGATTGGGGTAGAGCT
>DPVW01000331.1:2651-3155 GCA_003529325.1 Candidatus Latescibacterota bacterium
TGGTGCCTCGACAACGGAGATCCCACGTGGTCCCCCGGCGGCGGCAAAGGTTCCGAGACTCTGGCGTGTGACGGAATCGAAGATATAGATCTCATCCGATTCGGCGGTGGTAACAAAGAGTCGGTCACCGGTGGGTGAGAATGTCAGCCCTCGCGGGTTGGCGCCCACCTGGATGGTGTCGATGACCTGTCGCGAATCCAGATCGATGACGACGACGACACCTTCGGTGTGAGCGGTGACATACGCGAACTCGTCCTGCGGGCCGATGGCGACGGCAAATGCACCGGACACAGGCAGGGGGATGGCGGCTTCGATCGAATTTCGCTCTGTGTCGATGATCGTCAGATCACGGCCGTTGATGCTGGTAACATATAGGTGCGAACCATCTGCGTCGGTCGCCAGAGATCGTGGGCCACCACCGACGGGAATGCGGGCAACGACTTGTCCATCTTCAACGGCGACTACGGCGTTGGATCGCAGATCGGTGACGTAGACCCGCCTGCC
>DPVW01000289.1:0-972 GCA_003529325.1 Candidatus Latescibacterota bacterium
TCACGGATCACACGCCGAATCGCGAGTTTCTTCCTGGCTGCAGACACGGCCTCACCGGCCTCGGCCCGCTTGGCGTTAAGTGCGACGATTTTGTCGCCGGAGATTGAGCCCGCCTGGTTCTGCCCCATCACCGGCAACGGCCATACACCTGCGCTGGCCAGGACAAGCAAGGCGACAACAATCCGAGAAAGTCTGTTCATGGGAGCAAGCTCTTTCAATGTCACGTCAAGTCGTTGTTTATTTCACCGGTTTGAGCTGGAATTCCTTGATGCTCACGCCGCGGTTCGGCGCTCGGCATGTAAACTGAAGCGTGTTCCTTCCTTCGCGCAACTCGATGATTTCTGGCTCGGTGCGCTGCCAGCTCCCCTTGGTGTAAGGGAGCATCATGTTGACGAGCGTTCTCCTGTTGAGTCGGGCAATGACAGGGTACTTCTTCGAGACCGTACAGACATTCAAGGTCAGTTCGTATTTCCCTGCGGCAGGGGCCAAGACCGTATATTTCAGGAGTTCGGGGCGGTTGCCCATTCGTTGGTAGTGGAGCTGCATGCCACCGCCCCAGCTCTTCAAGAACGCGACCTTGTCAGTATTGTTCTTCGGGCTGGCGCAGGCCACCGCGGGAACGGTGATCGTGCCGTCCTCAGCGACGACGATCTTTTTGTCCTCCTCGGGGATTTTGATCTCTTTGATCTCTCCATCGCCGAGGACCTTGTCCGACTCGCCGAGCAGACGGGCTTCTTCCGCACTCAGTGCCGCCAGTTCTGCGTCCGCTGCCGCTTGCTCGAGGTTGGCAGCCTCAACGACTGCCCGCTTTATATAGAACGCCAAGCCGTCCCAGAAACCACCGCCCTGGCCGTAGTGTCGGAGGCTGACGTCTTCCTGCCCCAGAGCATCGCCGATCCACTGGGCACGGAGCACCTGCATGTAGATCTCTTCGTGCTCGCGCGCCTGGGAATCGAGGTAGAAGTCGAGCCC
>DPVW01000289.1:1378-3087 GCA_003529325.1 Candidatus Latescibacterota bacterium
GCGGCGTGGCCGGTCTGAGTCGAACGCCTCGAGGGGATCCCAAACGCGCGGGAGACGAACCGGCCGAAGAACGCGCGGCGCCCGCAGACCCCACCCAACGCGAGGGCTTGTTGCTGAGGCAAGCCCAGCGTGTCGTCATGCCGCGTGCTGCAATACGGCAGGTCGCTTTTCACAACACGCGTGTACCGCCATTTCTGGTCGGGGTTGGTGATGTGGTCCGGGCGGAACTGGCGAAGCATCGAACGCACCCAAGTGAGTTCTTCATTGGTGTAGGGGTCGTTCGTGATGAATCGGCACTCCCACGCGTTGAAATCTTTGAACTGCGGGTCCAGTTCTTCCGCAAGGTAAGCCTTCTCATAATGCAAGTAGCGTGCGACCTGGCCGTCCGGGTTCCTGTGGTCGGTAAAGACAATCCCGTTCACGCTGCCTTTATCCTTACCGTCCAGCCACGGCTGATGGAGAGCGGTGCCCAGCGCGAGGCGTTGAAGGATGCCCGGCTTACGGGCCAACTCGCTTGCCTCGAGAATAGCGCTGTAGACCTCCATCGCCTCGCCATACTCGCCACCATTCGCGCCGCCCGACATAAGAATCTGCTTCATCAGTGCCTCGTCGGCAAAGAGCTTATCGAGCAGGGCCTTGTGTGCGTCGCTCTGTTGGGCGAACTCTGCCAGGCCGGCCGGCGTGCCATGCCGAAGAATCGCGGCCTTCATCAGCTTGCTGTCTAAGACGTCGCTGGCGAGCAACGCCGCGACGTCGGCGATCAGCGACCGAGCGTTATCAAGCGCCTTCGCCTCGGCAAGCGGTTTGGCCGCCTGGTATATCCTATGCACTGCTTCGGCGTCATCCTCACGCGGCACCTTGAGTGCGCCCAGTTCAGAACGGGCGGTTTCAAACGCCACTTTCTTTTGCACATCGACCGCAGGCAGCGCTGCTGCAATCTCTTTCTGTATCGCATCAAGTTGCTCGGAATACTGTTTCTCAAGCGCCTGGCCTTGCCCAGTAAGCACCACCACGGGCTCTTTGCTACGAGCCGAAGAGACTACGGGCAAACTCGCCAGGACTGCTAAGAGTCCAAACAACAGGCTCATAGAGTGGTCGGGCGTTTTCATTTTGATTCCTTTTCTCTTCATTTAATTTCGTTCATATTTCTTGCGGATCCCTTACGGATCAACTCGATGGCCTTTTCCGCGAAACGCTGGCCAAGGCTCACGGCTCCTTCCCTGGGGAAATGGATGTCACCGTTGGGCTGGTTTGCATCGCCGCCATTAAGGTCATCCGTATCGACCCAGGCGTTGCCGCTGGTATTTCCCAGCCTGACCTGAGACTCCCTGACGCGGTGCCAGTGCTCGTTGCCTGGCCTGCTTCGGGCATAGTCGTTGATACGCCCGATCGTAAAGTACAGGTTATCACGACCCAGATCCTTTTTAAGCTGTTCGATGAGTTTGATAAAGCTTTCTTCGTACACCTCGGAGAGGCGGTTGTTGGCGTCCGACTCGCCCTGCATCCAGATGAAGCCGACCGTATCAAAGGATTCATCTTTTGCGGCGGCCATTACGGCCTCGATCAGGGGTTTGTATTCCTGGCCATTAGAATTCATCTTCTTGTCGGTCAGGCCGCGATCGTGGGGCTGGCGGTAATCGGCGACCCAGAAACGGATACCGCGGCCACTCTTCATGCGCATCACGACGACGGCGTTCTCCTCGCCGAAA
>DPVW01000388.1 GCA_003529325.1 Candidatus Latescibacterota bacterium
TGCCGTACGAGACCTGGCTTCTCATACCAGAATCGCGGTGCTGCCACCACGCCGATGCTGAGACCGAGATAGTCGGGCACGGCACCCACGAGTCCCGCCCAACCGGGACGCCGCAACAGCACAGCATCATTGCCGGCGCCACCCTCTTTCGTCATTGGGGTCATGTGGAATCGTGCCGTCGATTGCACGGAAGTAAAACTGACGAGACAGAATGTCAGCAACAGCAATGTGGCGCAGGTCAGCAGCGTCCGCATCGGTCGCCGACGCATCTGCGCCACGCCGAGAAGAAAGGCTCGTCCTACCATGGCCGTGCGCCGCGACTCGGTGCGATGTCGAGCCACCACAACCGAGACGCTGCGCTGTAATTGGTCGTTGAGCCGTCCCATACCGATGGTGGTGACGACGATGCTGAGGGCGAGGATCAGGAAACCGACAAGGACCACGAGTGGATACAATGTCAGGTCGAAAGCGGGATGGGAGTAACGCAACACACCGAAGGCCAAGAGAAACAGAAGCGCCGCGCCACCCACCTGTCGGTGCACATTCTTGGACTCGAACAGGAGGCGTTCGGCGAATACCGAGAATGGCAGCAACATCAGCAAAACGAACAGAACCCCGGTGACGGCGTCGGTTACCAGGGCGGCAATGGCACGATGGGCTCTTGCCGCCAGACTCCACGCCTCACGCTGAGTCCCGTTCCGTTGCGCCAGACGCCTACTTCGTTCGTGTAGTTGACGCAGGGGCTGAGAGGTGATCCCGTGACTTTGCAGATTGTCGAGGCGTTGTTGGTTCAACTCCGTCAGATCGACTGCAACTCGCTGTGCCAGTCCGGTCACAATCGGCGCTGCCGCCGGACCCAGGCCGGCGCCGAAGGGATCACCGGCGCCGCCTCCGAGCAACAGAAGCCGTTGACCGACGCCCAGGCCACCACTTGTCATCACCACCTTCACGGGGCGTTCGGGGGGCACGAAGAATACCCCTACTCGCTCCTTGCGGGGACCGGCACCGTCGTAATAGCCGTCCTTCTTGATTACCGCTGCCGTCGCCGGCAGGGTCAGACCGAAGCGCTGCAGATCGGCATCTGTCTCACCATCGAGCAGACGAGCGTGATCCAGGGTCAACAGACTTCGTGGGTCGAACAGATCGGGCAGGACGATGGGCCGCACCCGGAAGCCGACCAACGTTCGTTCCTCTTCATTGTGATCCATCAACACCCGCGACGGATGGGTCACCGCGCTGGCGGCGCCACGATCGACGACGGTATGTAGCCTGCCACTCTCCCGATCAGCCGCATAAGCCTCCAGATCGACCGGTTTCAGATAGAGTGTCCGCGCTTCCAGCCCGCGTAGTTCGTAGCTGCCATCCGCCGCGGTGATGGCAAGAATGTCAGGACGTACACCGGCCAACACGTGCTGCAAGGAGCGCACCCGAACCAGCGCACCCGGCACGGGTGCATCCGGCTCGAAAGCACCGGCGCCCCAGGTTACGAAACGTCCCGTCAGAACCCCATACGAGTCCTTGGCCCGCGCCGGTTGCCAGTCCGCCTCGGGGTCGTCGAGTAGGGCCGGCAGCAGACTCAACACAAAACCGGCTTGCCGTGTCAGACCGGCCACATCCACCTTGTCGAAGTGATCTGCGGGAGAGTCAAACAGTGGCCGGCTGTCCCCTGCCGTGACCATTGTCAGCCCCAAAAATCCTGCCAGACTGGCAACGGCCCCGTCCACGGGGATCGGCTCCGGCATGCGGCCGATATCACGACGCACAGCGAGAGGCTTCAGGGCGCCGCCCAGGATCGGCTCCCCCGCAAGTCGCGCTGCCTCATAGCGCTCGGCCAGGTCCTCGACGCGATGAAACAGCGTGGGTCGTACGGTGCGCACGCGGTAGGGGGCACCCGCCTGTTGCAAAGCCACCGTCGCCCCCCGTGAACTGAGATCCAGACCCAGCACGGTGCGGATACGCAGTCCTTCCAGTCGGTTCTGCAGCGGTGTAGCCGCCGCCGTGCCTGCCTCCCGCTGGCGCAGCATATCGACGAAGTTGCGCATGCCTGCCAGCCCCTGAAAGTGCCCTGGCGCGGCGACGAGAATCACCGTGCGGGCGGGCGGCTGTTGCAGTAACCGCCGCGCCAGTTCGAGCCACACCGCGACCCCCGATGCCTGGTCAGCGCCGGGCGCCAAAGCCGGTACGGGGGAGATCGCATCGTAGTAACTGGCGATAACGACGGCCTCTTGCTGCAGGTTCGGATCCGCCCCTTGGACGACGGCGACCAGCGTCGTCCCCTGAGCATCCAACCAGTCCATGCGCCCCGTCAGTCTCGCCACGGGCACCGGCGTTACCTGGCGCAGTCGGCGGGCAACCGCCACCTCGGCGTAGAACCGAGGCATATCGGCACTCGCCGACAGAAAATGCCTGGCGCCATCCGTTCGATGGGCAGCCTCGGTGACGTCCACATCATCGACTGCGAGAAAGATGACCGCCGCGGCACCCGCGTCGAAGACTCGGACCCAATCGTCAGCGCTGTTGTAATCGAGCAGTACGATCGCCCCCTGCAGATCCACAGCATCGATCTGCACTGTACCCGTTCCGGTGAGGTAGACGAGTCGACCCTCCACCCCTTCGCCACCCGTCGTCGACGTTCGCGCCATATTCGGCCACATGACGTGCAGTTGGTGCGTGGCGCCGGCGATCATGATGGATGCACCGAGGTCTATCGGCACCGGCACGTGAAAAGACCGGTGGTAGACGGCATCGCTGCCCGCCGCCCGCAGATGTGCCTCGATCTGTGTTGCAGCTGTCGCCGCACCGGGGTAGCCCGTAACACGACTCCGATGGCCAGACAGCTGGCGCAAGTGCCCCTGCAGGACGGCTCCCAGTTCGGCCTGGGCCGCCCACGTCTGACTCCCCGCAGTGAGCGCCAGGCAGAGAATGATTTGACATGTCGAGGCGACGACGCGCATCCTTGCCGTTGCCTTCACTGGGAACACTTCAACCTTTGTACGAAGAACATGGACGCGGAAGGTGTCTGCATTAGGGATGACGGTTTCACACACACATCTGCACATTCATGGTGCCGATCAGGACCGGGGAGAAGATAACGCCCGCGTCGATGGCATCCTGTCTGGTGACGACACCGCCTTCCGCGCTTTGGTCGTCGAATATCACCCCCTCGCCTTCAGTCTTGCATACCGCTCGCTGGGGGACACAGAGGATGCCGAGGAGGTCGTGCAGGACGCATTCGTCAAGATCCACGGTGCCCTCGACGGTTTTCGCGGCGAAGCCTCTTTGAAGACGTGGATTCTGCGCATCGTCTGGCGCCTGAGTCTGAATCGACGCCGTGATCGGGCTCGCAGCGCCTGGCGACGTCTGGGTCTGCACCAAGGTGACGAAGATGTTGCCACCTACACCGCAGGTCCACCCGCCGAATCGCCTGAGGCTTCGCTGTTGGCCCAGGAAAGACGGCGACTCGTGCGCGACGTCGTCGACGACCTGCCACCGACTCTGCGCGAAGTATTGATACTCAACAGCTTCGAGGAACTCGGCTACGAAGAGATTGCCCGCATCCTCGACATCCCTGTTGGCACTGTCAGTTCCCGCATCTATGCGGCCCGGCGTAAGCTGGCCGCGCGTCTGCGGCGACTGGGGCCGACGTAACACACCTGGAGAATTTGGTATGTTGGACATGTGGTGGCCCCGACGCCGGCGCGCCTCTGCGTTGTCGGCTTTCGCAGACGGCGAACTGACAGGTGCGGCGGCGGATCGTGTCGCCGAACGCCTGGTCTTCGATGCGGCACAGCGGCAGAAGCTCGACGACCTGCGCCGTGTCGACAACATCGCCGCCGCTGCGCTGACCTTCTCACCCGCCCCCGAACCGGACCCCGAGGCGTCGGCGGATGCCGTCCTGGCGCGGTTGACCAAAGTGCCGACATCAGCGCCCGTGGCCTCACGCAACTGGACACCGACTGTCGTTGCCTCCGTGGGTCTGCTGGTCACGGCGGGTGTCGCTTTCGCCGGCCTCAAACGACGGGGATGGGTCTGATGATTGGCCCCCGTAATGAAGGTGAGCGGACGTGAACTGGATCGAGAGAATGAAGTCCGGGATCCTGACGCGAATCAAGCGCGAGATCCCGGAGGGCATCTGGAGCAAGTGCAAGAAATGTGGTGAAACCACCTATCAGCAAGCCCTCGAGCGTAGCGCCTTCGTTTGCCCGCACTGTCACAATCATTTCGCCATCGGTCACGAACGGTATGTGGAGTTGCTCACCGACAGCGGCAGCTTTGTCGAATTGAACACCGACATCACCACCGCCGATCCATTGAAGTTCCGTGATCATCGCCGCTACAGCGAACGCATCCGCGAAGCCCGTAAAAACAGCGGCATGAAGGAGGCGATCCGCACCGGCGTGTGCACCATCGGTGGCAACCCCGTCGCTCTGGGAATAATGGATACGCGATACATCCTTGGCAGCATGGGTGGCGCCACGGGCGAAAAGATCGCACGCCTCATCGATCGTGCCCTGGCGGACCGACGGGCACTGGTCCTGGTCTGCCAGTCCGGGGGTGCCCGCATGCAGGAGAGCACTTTCTCTCTCATGCAGATGGCCAAGATCAGCGCCCGACTCAAGCGTTTCGCCATTGCCGGTGGTCTGTACATCACGGTACTCACCGACCCCACCTATGGTGGCGTCACCGCCAGCTTCGCCATGCTCGGTGACATTACAATCGCCGAACCGGGGGCTCGCATCGGCTTCGCCGGCCAATCGGTGATCAAGCAGTTCATGGGAATCGAACAATTGCCCGAAGGTTTCCAGATCGCCGAGACCGTGCTCGACCACGGCTTCGTCGATCGTGTCGTACCCCGTCCAGAGATGACATCGACGCTGGCGCGGTTGATCTCACTACTAGGAGCCACTGACAGCGACGCCACACTGCGCGCCGGCTGACCCGGTCCTCACGATTGACAGCGCGCCATCTGGTTCCGATCGCGTTGCTGACGGCCCTTACCGCCGAGTC
>DPVW01000111.1 GCA_003529325.1 Candidatus Latescibacterota bacterium
ACACCTGGCCCCTCTATGGCCTTGCTCCATTCCCAGGCTGCCGCTCGGGCATTTTCGGGGTAAGCCATCAACCAACTGGGTGGCGTGCCGAATGCCTTCTTCATCTCGGCCTCAGCCTGTACGACACCGTCGTTTTTTCCTTCTTCCGCTTCCTTATCACCGGCCTTAGCCTCATCACATACAACCATTAATACGAAAAATGAAACGAGAATTTGCCACTTATGCATGAGAGATCCTCCTGCCAAAGGTTAAACGAGTTTGCTGCTCTCGCGGAATGCGACAACGATGATGTGTACTCACAATACGAAAATCGATATTTTACCATTCATTTCGACACATGTCAGTCCTTAGCAGCCCGATTTCATCGAAAGTAATGTGGCTTCAATCAATCTGGACAAGGACATAGGGCACCCGGCAATGTTTCCGGAGGAATTGATCGAACCTTTTGTGAAAGCCTGCACGGAACCCGGTGATATTGTCTTGGATCCCTTTGCGGGGTCAGGAACTACGGGTGAGGTGGCAATGAAATACGACTGCTATTTCATGGGTTATGAAATCAATGGCGATTTCTGCAAGCTATCTGAACAGAGATTGAGATCGTTAAACGAAGTAGAAAACACCCCCTAAATCACTCTCCAATCTCTTTCAGTCACCTACCATACCTCAACACCTATTTGGAAAGAAGTCGTGTGAGAGACGGCCTGGGGCGACCCTGTGGGCCTGCGGAACTTACCTGATTCTCACAATGCGAACGCCGATATGGTTTGAACCCACAACATGACCGGTTGTATGTGCTGTAACTGCCGAAAGTACCACCTCGAATCACGCGGACTGTACAACTAGAGGAGCAGTTGTTATAAGGATCCTCAACACTGCAACTCTCGTACGGCTCACAGTTCGCTCGAGGGCCATGCAAAAGGGCGTCGGCCGTCGTGCCCATACGTGAAGAGCGCCGTCCGCCGCGGTGACTCGGCCTCCCAGCGGTACGCCCCGTGGCAGACGGTTCCGCCCAAAAAGAACAGCACGGACCCGCGACGTATGGGAATGTGGCGGATCGGCGCGCGATCGTTGCAGGTCCGCACCGAGTGCGGCAGGGGATAGCACGATTTGTGACTGCCCGGAATTACGACAAATCCGCCATCGAGGGGTCCGACTTCGTTGAGCTGCCAAGCGACGTTGATGCCCGACATCGTGTGCACGCGCCCGTTCACCATCTCGTAGTGCTTGCCGATGCAGGTCGGGTTGGCGTTCCCCGAGTGCAGCATCTGCCCGCTCGAGCCTTTGACGTGGCACAGGGCGGTGTTCTGAGTTACTCTGTACCCCGCGCCAATCATCCAGTTCAGGCGCTGGATGACGGCCGGATGCGCCAACATTTTGAGGAAGGACGCATTGTGCGGCGCCGGTAGCTGGAACAAATCCTTTAGATCCGGCCGGCCCGCGCCCGAGATCGTCGGCGCCCCGGGGATGTCGGCCAGCGTAACGTCCCCGTCGAGCTTGTCGCCCGCGCCCCGGAATATCAGGCGATCGAGGTTGGCGTCAATGGCCGCCACGGCCGCATCGATCCACTCATCGTCCATGACGCCTTCGACCAGCAGGTAGCCGTTCGTGTCGAACGCCCAGCGCTCGGCGGCATCGTCGCGGCGTTCAAACTCGAGGGCTGAGGAGGCCCTCTGCCCCACGTCGTCGGAAGAGGCAAGCCAGGTGGTAGCGCCGTCCGACAGGACCAGGCGGCCTGAGTCGCCGCCCGTCAGCACGGTTTGCTCGACCTCGCCCAGCCCTTCCGCCCATGCAGGCAGGGGTTGCTCGTCCTGCGGGTCAGAAGGCACCTGGGGTCGAGCCGAGCGCGAGATGAAATTTATCACGAGCAGCTCGCCGCCATCGCTCTGAGGACAAATGCCGTGCAGCGCGCAGGCGGCGCACAGCAGCACCTCGCCCGCCGCCAGCGCCGGGCGCTCGGCGAAGCGGCTAGAGGACGGAAGCGGCGGGGCGGGCAGTCCGCTCTTGTGCGAGGAGGGCACGACCACCAGCGGGCACTTGCCGTCTGCGGAGTCCGTGAGGGCGATGGCCACCACCAGTCCCTGGCATTGCCGGATGCGGACCTCTTCCCAGGCGCCCCCGGCCCGCGAGAGCGAAGCTCCGTCGGCGTTGTGGCCGTTCCACCCCGTCAGGTTGATGTACGCCCGGTCTAGCGTGTGCGCCCCGCCTTCCAGGGGCAGCGAGGCCTCGTCATGCTCTCCTGCGGCGTCGGCAGGGACGTGCCGCACAGGGCCGTCCTGGCGAAAGCCGTCGCCGCACAGCTCGTGCACGTAGCGTCCGACGGCGCCGTTCTCGCTGCATAGATCGTCCAATCCATCGCCGTTTGGGCGGCACGCGGACAGCTCGGCCTGGCTGAGGGCCTGCGGCAGCACGACGAACCCGAGCGCGTCGAAGGCGAAGTTCTGCTCTGTGGTGAAGATCGAGGGCTCGTGCACGTGTTTCGCCTCGTTCCAGTGGCGCACGGTGTAGGTATCGTTGCCCATGGTCAGACCTCGTCGCTTCCAGTTTATAACTGTTGTGGTGGGCGTAGTGTCGGGTT
>DPVW01000001.1 GCA_003529325.1 Candidatus Latescibacterota bacterium
AGCCAATCCCGATGGCCGGGCGAGGGTCCGGATTCCTTCTCTGGTGGGGCTGACGAGTGATGATCACTCCTTCTATGCACAGGGGATGTGGAAGGATGGTCGACTGATCACATGGCTCGGCTCGAAGCAGTTCATTCCACTGCCTCTGGATGAGGTCACTTTCGGTGGCGGCTATCCGAACGACGACGGCGTCAATCTCATGCACGACGTGTCCCCTGCGGGTAGCCTGGAAATGCAGAACAGGGCGATGGTGCGTATCAGGTATCCAATCGAAAGAGTCGGGCGGCGTTGTTCCAGAACAGATCCTCGACTTGCTGGTCGGTGAGTCGCTCTGACCAGCAGGCCCACTTCACCGATCGTAAGTGCTCGAGTCCCACCATGACGGGTTCAATGCGGATGTGTTTCTCGCCCCAGACCGGGGTCTCTTCATACAACCAGATAAAAGAATCACTGGCGCCAAGTGAGCGACCCCGTGCGTGCGACACAGGCAGATCACTGCCATACATGAGACGATCGGGTCCGATCAGACGCAGGATCGCCTGGTGGGCGATGGGTTCGCAGTTGGCGCTGGTATCGAACCACAGGTTGTCGATTCCGGCGAGTTTGCCCAGTCCCTCGAGATTGTGAGCCGGTTGAAATCCCCTTGCTGAATGGGCGAGAATCAGCTGCATGTCGGGGTAACTGCGGCAGTACTTCTGGATCCAGTGCAGATTGTCGGGATCGGCGATGGCGCGGGATTTCACCATGTGCAGAGTGATCGTCCAACCTTCGTCGTTGGCGACAGCGACGAAGGGCTCGGGAAGATAGTCGGGGATCGACGCCTCCCACGTGGGGCTGCAATCGGCGAAGGTGTGATAACACTTCAGTCCATGCAGACCCAGGCGTTTGACTTCATCGCGGACCCACTCCGGATCCTGTTGAGGCGTAATAAAAAAGTGCCCCCGGCAGGCGGGCCGACCCTTGATCTGGTCTGCCGTCCAGGCATTGGCCTCGTCGATGAGGTCGAGATGATCAGGCGTGGCGAAGGAGAGGAACAGCGTTTCCGTCGGCCGGTCGCCATGGATCTCGGCGATGGCCCGATCGTATTCGGCGATACCCACGTTCTGGATGTCAGCTCCAAGGGTAAAAGAGGCCCAGTCCCGCTTCCACATATGTGCATGGGCGTCATAGATGCGATCGGGCAGGAAGGCGTCGAGTTCGCGGTGGAAGAACTCATGGTCAACGTTGGTAAAACCGGTTTCAGTCGTCATGATCTGCGTGCGATCTGGTGGAAGGGGGCGAGCAGTTCGTGGATGGTGAAGTAGTTGATGCCGTCGCGCTGGTAGGCGAGCCTGCCGGCGCCATAAGCGAAGCCATACTCGAGGACCAGATCCTGCCACTCTTTCAGCAGAGCAGGGGCACTATACCAATAGAAGGGGTGCTGGAAGACGACGATGTCGTGTGCCAACAAGGCGTCCTGTTCCCGTCGTCGATGTTGAAGTCGGGATACTCCTCGTAGAGATCATGCAGGGTAATATCGGGCAGGTCACGCACCGCCTCCACCAGGCGCAGGTTGGCGTGTGATCTGTGGTAGGCGGGATGGGCGAAGAGGACGAGGATCTTTCGACGTGCAAGCATGGCTCTTCAGTTGTGGGCGAGGAAGGCGGTGCGCAGATCCGGCACCGTTCGCGCCGAGCCCTGCAGGGCTTTTTCCAGGAAGGCGCGATGACCAGCCTCGGCTGACTCGTTGCGGTGTGGTCCCTGCGTGAGTCCGTCGGCGGAGGTGAAGACGAGGTCGTGATCGGTCCGGCCATCGGACCAGAAGATCTTTTCGAAGTAGCGCCTGCTCGTCTTGTCCTTGATGCGGCGTGCCTCGGGGTCCTGGCCTTCCATTTTGACAAAGGCGAAGAGGTCAACGGAGCGAAACTGCGCCTCGGGGACGGCGCAGTCATTGACGATCTCTTTACGGATCTCGGTGACATCGTCAGCGTGCACGTTGCCCACCAGGATGTGTCCGGCGGCGCCGAGGTTGAAGTAGTCGCGTAGATCCTGATCCCACAGATACGTAGGCGGCGTATGGTCGCTCAGCTCGTGGGAGATGACACATTTGCGTGGCAGCTCGATCCCGGAGACTTGCCCAGGCAGGGCTTCGGCGCAGAGGATGTTGTGTGGCAGGAAGCTGAGCAAGGAACGCATGATCGTCGTCTTGCCGATGCCGCCGGGACCGGAGCCCGTGATCCATGAAGCGCCGCCGGCCACGCAACTCACCAACCAGGCAGCCAGTTCCAGGTCGAGGGTGTCACGCGCGATGAGGTCGAGTAGAGAGAGGGGGACTTCACCCTCTTCTGCACCACAAAATTTGTCGAATATCGGGTCCGTCATGCGGCATCCTCCGCGGGGTTGTCGAGTGATAGGGAGTGATAGGATAGAATAGTGAACGACGCCGGCGCTGGACATTCGGCGTGGCTCGCCGTACGTCTGAAGCAGCCGGGAATTGCAATTGGCTCGCACACGATCTCAAGGACTGCCACATCCAACGACTTCTGCACCACAACTGCTGCGGGCCGGTCTGGCGGAGACCCTATCACCCGTAAATGGGGATCTCGTCGAACGAATCGAGTTTCATGTCGCCGATCTGCGCCGACTGACGAAAGATCTACAGACGAGTGGTGACTTTTCACCGGAATACGATGAATGAGCAAGGACTGCTTGCTTGGGGGACGGAAAAGTTCGGTGTCGATCTGTTCGGCCTGCGCGGGCGCAGTGCATTTGCTCTACAACCCGAAGGCCGGAGTCTGCGCTACGACTGTGGTACGAATCCTGCAGATCCACCACGCGGCCCCTGTGATCAGTTCGTTGGTAGCGCCCGGGGCTTCGAACAGTTCGAGCACGATCTCGATCTGGTCGATGCGCTGCGTCTACAACTGGCCAGCCACCACTTGCGTCGAAGCGAGCGGGAGGATACGGATGACGGTTATGTCGCCGACTGGATACCGAATTCTTCACGCCCCGGGCCATCCCCCGTAACTGGCTGCAGAGCCACCGTGTCGCCAAGGGGCGTCTGCGGCAAGAGCGCACGGAATGGCGCCTCGCCCTGGGACCCGCCGAAGGGGAGGGCTGGGAATTTGGTGGCGGCAGTCGTCGAATGGAGATCGATGGGACCCGCGTCGCCGCCGATACGCTGTGGCTGGATGGGGTAGCGCTGAGCTCTCTGCACGAGGAACAGGTCGTTGAGCGGACGCCATCGGATCACTTCGCCTATGGATGGCGTCGCTGGAGTCCGGGCAGGTGGACACAACGGCTGAGTTGCGTGCGGTGCACTTCGATGGTCCCGACGAACTGTTGTGGCTGCCGAAGCTGCGATTGGCGCAGCACGTCGGCGACTGGCGTCTGGCAATGGCAATGGGTCTGGCGGCACAGC
>DPVW01000048.1:0-1306 GCA_003529325.1 Candidatus Latescibacterota bacterium
ATGTGAAAGAGGAGCGCCAACCTGGCCCGCGTCATATCGGCGAGACGTCGACGGCCGCAGGGCGGATCAAGACGATCTTTGGCGGCGCGGGGGGCAAGAATCTGCCAGATGAGATGAACCGGGGGGCGGATGGTTGTATGCCTGCCTGTGAGTTCGGCGACGTCCTGACGCGAGTGACCGAAATGTGGTGGTCGGGACAGGAGGCTGAAGCACGGGCACTGCACCGGCGCTACCGTCGTGCCGGAAAATATCTTCACTGACTATGCCTCCTTCGTCGTGCGCCATGGTTGCCTCAACCGCTGGTTCTTCACGCGGACCATGCGGCGGCGCATCATGACGGCGGGGTTCCAGGAACTGGCTCGACAATGGGCACTGGCGGGGGACTGGGAACTGTTGCGTTGCTGGATGGACGAGCGCTCGCCCCTGAACTTTGTCGATCGCATCCACTGTCCGGTGTTTATCGTGCACGGTTGGCACGATGTGGGCATGCCACCCAACGAAGTGGTGCAGATGTTCGACCGTCTGCAAGTGCCAAAGAAACTCTACCTGGGCGCCGGTGGTCACGATGGCATCGAGCAGGAGGAGGCTAAGGGGATGCGCGAGGCTCTCGTCAATCGCTGGCTCGACCATTGGCTGCAGGGGCAGGACACGGGCATCCTGGAGGAGGCGCCGATCACCGTGGCGCGGCGGCCAGGTTGGGATCACGTCGGTGTAGCCAAAATCCCGGTGGGAGAGTCCCGGCACCGATTGCATCTGCGCGTGGATGGCCGACTCACCGAGGCGGCGCCTGATGGCCCGACGATACCGTCGAATATCAACAACTTCCCCACGGATCCCGATTATGGACTTGCTCAGGCCCTGCGTGATGACATGGTGGGCGTGCAGGGCGCCTTGGTACGCGAGGAAGTTGTATTTGAATCGGAACCGGTCACCGGGGAGTTGGTGATTCTGGGTTCGCCCTCTGCGGCTCTGCACATCCTGCCGAATCGACCCGATGTGCAGGTGCATGTCGAACTGTACGATGTATCCGCCGAAGAGGAGGCGGTGCTGATCTGCCGTGGGCACCTGGGTACACGCAGCGCCGTCGCCGGTAGCCACCGTCTGGCGGAAGTAGTGTTGGCCACGATCTGTCATCAGCTCAGCGTCGGCCACCGACTTCGGCTGGTGGTGGCCAACCTGAATACGACATTCGCCTACCCGTACTTCACGCACTCCTGCACACGCTTGTTCCACGATGACGAACGGCCGTCGCATCTGATCTTGCCGCTGGCCTGAATTGGCCAGCGCCCTGCCGTATCTGCGGCTC
>DPVW01000048.1:1607-8145 GCA_003529325.1 Candidatus Latescibacterota bacterium
CCCCCTGCCGTATCTGCGGCTCGTCAGTTTCCTGCTGCCGCTGGTGGTGACCATGGTCGTCGCCGGCATGATGCCACAATTCCTTGCCGGTGGCATTGCCCGTGGTCTGCGCCCGACGCAGACATTGGCCGCCTATGCGCTGGCATGGGGTATGGCCGACTTCCTCGCCAGTCCCATGTCGCAGGTCCGGCAACTCGCACTCGTTCTCGTCTCAAGTCGACGGCAGGCCCTGCAGGTGCTGCGCTTCGTCCTGAGTTGCGGCATGCTTCTGGCCGCCATCCTTGGACTGCTCGCCTTGAGTTCGGCGGGCCGTTATATCGTCGAGGATCTGCACGAGACCTCTGCCGATCTGGGTAGGGTGGTTCGGCTGGCTCTGTTATTGTTGATCCCTTATCCACTGCTCGAAGCACTGCAGAGCTGGATGTCAGGGCTGCTGATGCGCGTGCGGCGCACGGAGGTCGTTTCTGTCGGCATGCTCGTCGGTATCGGGGCGAGTCTCCTCACCGTGTTTGTCGCCGTACCTACCCCACTTGTGCGGGAACTGCCGATCGCCTTGCCCTTGCTGGCCACCTATGCTGGCCAACTGGCAAACATGATCGTACTCGTGGTTGGCATCTCGCGTTATGTGCATCCTCGGTTGGATGATGGCTCCCTTGGGAAGGGGGTCGGGGTCGATCTTTCTTTTCGTTATCTGGCAAAATTTTTCTGGCCCCTGGCGCTCACCATGGCAATCCAGGGACTCAGCCGACCGGTGATCAATCTCTTCATATCGCGAGGTCTGCAGGGCGAACAAGCGCTGGCAGCCCTGGCTGTCGTCTACTCCCTCGCTCATCTACCATATACCTGGCTCAACGAACTGCGCTCGCTGCCTGCTGTCTTCGTGGAGTACGGCCGTGCCGGTCTGCGACGGATTCGGCGGTTCTCCGGTGCTTGTGGAATTCTGTCCTTCCTGTTGATGGTCGTCGCCTTCTGGGTGCCAACGGTCCGCGACCTGCTGCTGCTCGATCTGCTCGCAGTGCCAGCCGCGGTGGCAGCGCGTTGTCATGTGCCCCTCGTCCTGTTTTCCTTCTTTCCACCAGCCGTCTCGGTCCGCGGTTATCTGCAGGGCGTCGCCCTGCGCCAGAGACGTACATCGGCACTTGCTCCGAGCGCGCCAGCTCGGATTGGTGCGATCCTTGCTGTGCTGCTGCTCGTACCGGGCACATGGTGGTCCGGCACGACACGGGGGGTGGCGGCACTGTTGTGTGGCTTCGTCCTGGAAGCGTTCGTCATCTGGTATTTTGTCTATCTGCGTCGCCCTATTGTCTTATCCAGGCAGAAGGGGGAGGCGTGACTGTCCTGCATCTGGAATGGCATGAGGAGGAAGAGAATGAGTGACTGGGAGGGGCCGCGACCGTCGCGGCTGGATGAATTCGGCGAAGCCATGCGCTTTACCGATCTGGTGTTCCGTCCCGGGCAGAAGGGGCGGCGCATCGTGCAGCGACAATACCCCCATGCCTATCGAGAAGAGGCGGGCTTTGCCAGGCGCCTGCTGATCCTGCGCCACCGTGGCGACATCGTGGGTTGTGTCGCCATCCACCCCATGGTTCTGCGTATCGGCGTGGCACGAATTCGTGCCGGCGGCATCGGTATCGTCGGCACCCACCCCGAGCGCCGTGGTGAGGGCATCATGTCCCGACTTCTTACGGCGTGCATCCCGCGGATGCGGAGTTCGGGAAATGCGATTTCCGTGCTCGGCGGGGATCGACAGCGGTATGGCCGATTCGGCTGGGAGAATGCAGGTGTCCGCACTCTTTATGAGTTGACAACGCGGTCCCTGGGTCCACCCTCGGCGGCGGCACGCGGGCTGCACATACAGCGGCTTCCAAGGGAGCCCGACGTGGCTGTCTGTCGTCGTATCCAGAGGCTTTGTGAGGCACGGCCGGTGGGAGTGCAGCGCTCGCTCGCCGACATCGCACCGCTGTTGGTGCGAGGTGGCAAGGAAACCTGGTTCTGTGAGGCGAGGGGAAGATTCGCCTACGCCGTGGCCGGGGGCGAGAATCGCCGCAACCGCCCGTACACGTCAATCTTTGAGTTCGGCGGTGATGCAGTACTGAGTCTCGCGTTGCTGCGACGCCTGCTGCAAAAGTCGGATCGTGGTCAACTTTCTGTGGTGGCAGGCCCCAATGGGGACGAGCACGCCCTGTTGTCGCCGGTAAGCGCCTCATGGTCGCGGATGGCGGATGGCATGACGATGGTCCTCGACGTCGAGCGCCTTGTGCAGCAAGTACAGCCTGAGTTGCGTCGTCGTGCAGGCCGCTTCGGGGTGGGCGGCCTCTTCAAGCTGCAGGTTGCCTGCGTGGATGACACCATCCAGTATGTCACCATCGATCTGGGTCGCGGCCGCAGCCATCGTCTGCGACTCGATCAGCGCCAGTTGGTGGAATTGCTATTTGGCTGTCTGCCCCTGGAAGAGCGTTTTGCCAGCCATGAAGGGCTCAGCGCCGGCGCCCGCCGCATGCTGTCGACCATTCTGCCCTTGCCGCTATACATCCCGCCTCTAAATCACATTTGAGTCTTCAGCAACTTGCCAAATCCCCAAGGGCGTGTGTACCCTTGTATGGATTTCCCACAACTGCAACGCATACAAGGAGTTACTCCTTCCGATGAGAACCTGGAACCGGGCCCTGACAAGTGCCGCCCTCGCCTGCGCCTGCCTGACAGGATCCCCGGCAGATGCTGATCTGTCCGCCTTCGTCGCCGCCGTAGGTTTTGATGACGAAGCAAATCTCGATGGTGCGCCTGGGTTTGGGTTGCGCTGGGGCAAATCCAGTGGCCTGCTCGGCGGCGAAACATCGCTGATGATCGCCCGGCCGGATCGCGAGGTCGCCACCTTCGGCGGTACCGCCAGCGAGGCGGCAACGGCGACGGCGATCTTCTATGAGGGACGGATTCTCCTCAATATTCCCTTGGGCGAGATCAAGCCCTTCGTCGGTGTCGGTTTCGGCCGTATCATGATTCTGCCCGGTGATCTCACGAAGGGGGCGGGCGCCGATGATAAGGCGACGTTGGAAGCGCTTTCCGATACCGAGACCAACTCCGCTTTTTCCTATGGCGGCGGTGTTCGTTATGCGCTCAATGATCGGATCGACGGTCGCTTCGACGTACGTCTCTATCAGGTGTTTTCAGTGACCGGCGCACTCACGGATGCGGCGATCGACCAGATTGTCGACGAGGCCGGTGTTGGGGAGCTGGTGCCGCAGCAAACCGAGGAAAACACAGTCACCTACAGCGAGTTGTCGGTAGGCATCGTCTTTCGTTTTTAGCGGATTGGGCATCGAGCGAGAGCATATGGGAGCGTATCTGATTCCGTTTCAGGCGCTCGGGCAACAGGTGATTCGGTCTGTGCTCGAGGCCTGGTACCTGCTGCGATTCTCTCTTGGTTCCATCGTTGCCTTGACGCGTTTTTTCAGTCGTCAGGGCTTTCGCGCCTCGGCACGGGTGACGCTACAGCAGGTGTACTTCACCGGTCTCGAGGCGCTGCCATTTCTGAGTCTGCTGTCGCTACTACTCGGTTCTACGGTGCTGGTACAATCCCTGCCCCAATTGCAGGGCGTCGGCGCCGGAGAACTGATCGGCAAGATTCTCGTCATCTCCGTGGTGCGTGAACTGGGGCCCATCATCACAGCGATGGTTGTCATCACCCGCTCAGGTACGGCCATGGCAGCGGAAATGGCGACGAACAGAATTACCGGCCAGGTGGAGGCCCTCGAGGGGATGGGTGTCGATGTGTTTCACTATCTCATCGCACCCCGGGTCCTTGGGGCGATGGTGTCCATGTTCTGCATGATCGTCTATTTCGATGTCGTTGCCCTCGTGGGTGGTTTCCTCGTCGCCAGTCTGCGATTGACGATGCCCATATCGGTCTACATGGCGCAGATCGCCGATTCACTTCAGCCACTGGATCTGTACATCAGCCTCAGCAAGGGTATTCTTTTCGGACTGGTCATCAGCCTGTTCAGCTGCTACCACGGATTGCGCGCCCGTCGCGCCCCATACGAGGTCCCCATGGTGGCACGCACGGGCGTCATCCAGGCGATGTTTTTTGTCTTTGTCTCCAGTGCCGTGCTGTCCGCAGGATTCTACTGGATCTGACATGGCATGAACTGTGTCGAACTGAAACAGGTCAGACTGGAAGTCGAAGGGAAATGTTACCTTGATGGCGTGGATCTGACAGTGGCAGCCGGGGAATCTGTCGTCATCGCCGGTATGCCGGGGTGCGGCAAATCCTTCATTCCCCGTCTCTTGCTCGGCCTCCCGGGCATGGAGAATGAGCAGGTCAACGTCGGCGGGGACATTATCGTCGCCGGGGACAACGTCATGGCCTTGAGCAGCCAGGATCTACAGGCCTTTCGGCGGCGCGTGGGCAGTGTAATGCGTGACGGTGGGCTCATCGAGAACATGGACATGCGTGCAAATATCACATTGCCACTGACTTACCACTATCGAGATGTATTGGGGCCTGATGATATACAGGCACGCTGCGACGCCGTGCTTGGCGATCTGCAGTTGGCGCATCTGGGAATCGGTGGAATCCGACCTGTCGCCGTCAATCGAGAGGAGCGCATCTATGTGTCCCTCGCCCGGGCAATGGTGTGTGAGCCCTTTCTCCTGTTACTCGACGAACCCTGCGCCGGTCTCGGCCCCGGCCCGGCGAGCCGTATGTGTCGGTGTCTGTTTTCCTATCAACCCGCTTTCACTCCGCCGCTGCCGGTGCCCGATCACGACCAACAGACGCATCTCACCCGCATCGCCACCACTGTCGATCTCGGTCGCTACCTCGATTCTGCGGATCGATTCCTGCTGATGTGGGATGGTGAGCTGGAGGATCTTGGCGATCGAACAGCCGTGTTGGACAGTGCCGATCCACGTGTCAGACAGCTGCTTTATGCCGATGCTGAAGCCTCAGCCGAGGGACCACTAGGACGGGTGCAGATGCCCCATGGCTGAGACCGTCGCCCGCAGAGCGCACGAATCTCCCACCTTGCAGATCGGTGTCGGACTCTTTATCAGCATCGCTGTCGTCGGTTTCGTCTGGTTGCTGATCAGTCTGCGACTCGGACCGGAGCGCTACGCACTGGTTGCCGAATTCGACACATTGGGTGGCATCACGGAAGCGACAAAGGTCAAGTTGCGTGGGTTTCCGGTGGGCCAGGTCGAGTCGATCGACTTCCGACCGATGCCGGCCGCAGGTGAGGCGCACTTTCTGGTGACGTTGGGTATTGAAAAAGCCTATCCCGTACCATCTGGTGCTTTTGCCGAAATCCGTGGTAGTGGCCTGGTCGGCGAAGCGTATGTGCATCTCGATGTGACCGCTGGTGGAGATGGAACGTTGCCACCCGGAGCCCACATCCAGGGTCGCTCTGACGAGACCATGAAAACGCTGATGACCAAGGTGCGCGACGCGGCACACAAACTCGGCCAGGCGGCAGAAGCGATTCGGGCGGCCGAACTCGGGGAGCGGCTGAGTGAACTGACAGCGAGCGTTGCCGGCGTCGCCGCCGATCTGGGTACTGTGTCGCGTAGCGCCGATAGCCTGCTTTTGGCGGGCCGTCATGTCGTTATCGAGATGGAACCAGGATTGGTGCGGAGTCTCGCGAGTCTCGATCGCACAATGTCTGACATGGCGGCGACGATGGGACATACAGATACGCTTGTGGCGACGACGAGCCAAGACGTGCAAGGGACTGTGCGAGCCTTACGCCAGGCTGTGGAGCGTCTCGACGGACTGCTGCTGCGGGTCGATTCCCTCCTGGTCGGCAAGCAGGCGCAATTGCAGGAGACTGTCGACAATATGCACGCCACATCGGCGGCGGTGCGACAGATCAGCGAAAATCCATGGCAGCTCGTCGTCGGTCGTGGTGATGGCCAGGTAGCAGAGGAGATGGAGGCGGTAGCGCCTGAGTCGAAGGAGGATCCGGAGTGACCCAACAGCCTCCAGCGGTGCCATCCATGACCTGCGTGAGCGTTTGCTGCAGGCAAGACATGAGCACGATCCGAGTGTGGTAGACGAGCTGATCGAGGATGTGCAGGTGTTGGCACGTCGCGGTTACCGCTGTTGTCTCGTCGATTTCGATGAGTGTAGGGCATACTACTGTACGCCTCATCGGTTTTGAGAAAACCCGGATTACGGCGGAACTGGAGTTTCCCATCGAGCCTGGTCTGCGTACTGTGCAACAGGTGCCTCTGTCCCATCTGGTCGAATATGACGAGGCGGATCCGCACCTCATTCGCAGCATCTACGGTCGTCTGGCGCCCTTCCTGCACCAACGGCGGGCGCAACTCGCACCAGCACCAGTTGCCCGTACGCACGATCAGCGCGAAGAACGCAGGGCAACTCGAAGCGGAGCTGGAAGAAGATCGTCGATGGCCGGCTGGTGGGCGGTTGCCGGCTTTCTTTCGTGCATTTATGGGTGTCTTCATGATGGCCATGTTTGTCACCGTGTTCGGCAAGAGACCCGTGGCTGACAGCCCCCGGTTCCCGTCTGTCGTCATCGGC
>DPVW01000048.1:8479-14221 GCA_003529325.1 Candidatus Latescibacterota bacterium
CGCAGAATCTGACGCAGGCACAACAATACTTTCAGCAGGGCAGGGAGTATCATCTGGGGGAGGGCGGCCGAAAGGTCGACCTGGAAAAGGCGCTGCGCTCCTACCTGCAGGCGTTGCGGGTCGATCCACGGTTCTACGAAGCTCATGTGAATGCCGGCAAGGTGTATTACAAGCGTAAAGATTACCGCCGCGCAAAGGGTCACTTCAGTGATGCGATCAAGAGCGCCCGCAGCAGGGGGGATATCTCACCAGAGGCCGAGGCGCGTATCTCCTATGATCTAGGCGGCTGCTATTATAAAGAAGGGAGCATGGCCGAGGCGGAGAAGTGGTTTCGCGGCGCCGTCGGTCAGGACCCGTCTCTCTTGGAGGGTCACTACAACCTCATAACCTGTTGTATTCGGCTAAGTCAAATCACCTGATCTTTATCGCCGTCGCTGTCGCCATCGGTGGTGCAGTGCTGGTTGGTAGTCCGGTCTCTACAGGGAGGCGGGCACAAGAGGACGCGGAAGTAGTCTTGACGACGTCGTTGCTGTCGGTCTACAATACGTATTGAAATAAACGGTTCCACGGTGCCCTGAATACGAGCCATCGGCCAACGCCGAGGGTTGACGTCTTCCGGGAGAATAGGGAAGGGTGGTGAAAAACCGCCGCGGCCCCGCCACTGTGACCGACGCTGGCCCGCCAAGCGGGATGGACGTTGGGAGCCAGGAGACCTGCCTGGAGCCGTCGGGTGTAAGTTTTAAGGACGCTTTCGCGGGAAGGCAGACCCGGGGTATGGTGAGCGCTGGCGACGTTGTGCAGTCTCTCCGGATCAACGCCCTGTCTGCATGTTCAGTGACGGGCGATGAGACCGGTTTTTTTGATGTGTAACGAGAGAATGCCGCCAGAGAAAGAATGCTCCTCCAAGTAACTGGAATCCACGCCGGGTACTATCCGGACACGCCCGTCCTGCAAGAGGTCGATCTGCGGTTATCGGCGGGTGGTTTTCTGGGTCTCATCGGTCCCAATGGGTCGGGGAAGAGCACGCTGCTACGCGTGCTTGCAGGTGTTCTGGCACCGTGGTCGGGCAGCGTGCTGCTCGATGGGGCCGATGTGGGGCAAGTGAGCCGCCGGCAACTGGCCCGTACGGTGGCCGTCGTGCCCCAGGACAGCGTCAGTCCTTTTGCCTTCACCGCCGGCGAGATTGTCGCCATGGGGCGGCATCCGTATCTGCCTCGATTCGGCGGTCTGGATGCAAGGGACAGATGCGCCGTGTCGCAGGCCATGGAGCGTACCGATACGGCGCATCTGGCTGCTAGAAGTATCGTCGAATTATCCGGCGGGGAGCGTCAGCGAATCGTCATTGCCCGCGCGTTGGCGCAACAACCCCGTCTGCTGCTGCTCGATGAACCGACAACTCACCTGGATATCAACCACCAGGTCGAAGTGCTCGATCTGCTCTACGATCTGAACCGTAGCGACGGCCTCGCCATCGTCTGCGTCACCCATGATCTCAACGCTGCCGCCGAGTATACGGATCAGGTCGTGCTCATGGCACCCGGTGGCAGGGTCCATGCCTTCGGCACACCTGCTGAAGTCATTACAGCTGATCACGTGGAGGCCGTGTATGGCATTCGTGTCGCAATCAATGATGCTGACGGACGCCCCCGTATCACGCCCTTGTCTCGCCGCCGCGCCCAGGTACCCGCTCCTGCGCCCATCCTCGTTGCCCCGGAGTCGAGTCTGTGAACCGGATCGTACCCGTTCTGATCTGGGCAATTTTCTTGTCTTCGAAGGCAGACGCCGCGAATCCCCCTGCAGGGGTGATGGGCATCGTCGATGATCTGGGAACCGAGGTCGTGCTGAGCGCAGCACCCCAGCGTATCGTCTCGTTGGCACCCTCCAATACCGAATTGCTCTTCGCCATGGGTTTGGGTGATCGTGTTGTGGGTGTGACGAAATACTGCAATTATCCGCCCGCCGCAGAGGCGATCGAGCAGGTCGCCGGATTCTCCGATCTCAGCGTGGAGAAGATCGCCGCCGTTCGGCCCGACCTTGTCGTGGCATCCCGTGGGAACGACGCGGAGGGTCTGGAGACGGTTCGGCAGATGGGTGTCCCGGTCTTCGCCCTGGCAAACAACAGCATCGCCGATGTCATCGAGTCCGTCCGCCGTCTCGGCCAACTCACGGGACGCCAGCAGGCTGGGGAGCGGCTGGCGACATCACTTCAGGCGCGCATCGATACGGTCACCACGCGTGTTGCACCCAGGCTGCTCGCCGCCCAAAGCGACGACAAGCGCCATGGTCGTCCACGAGTGCTTTGGGGATTTGCCGGTGATCCCATCTATACCGCCGGCGCTGGCAGCATCATCGATGATGTGGTCGAAGTCGCAGGGGGCGAGAATCTGGGCCGCCAAGCGGGGGAGGGCTGGCCACAGGTCAGCCTGGAGACTGTCGTTGACTGGCAGGTCGACGTGTTGCTGATGAGCCTGCGTCTCGGGGAGGGCACCACCGCTGCCGCCATCGACGCCGAGTTAGAGCGCATGCGCGGAATGGACGGGTGGCGACAATTGCCGGCGGTAAAGGCGGGGCACCTCGTGCACGTCGACGGAGACGTTCTGACGCGCGCCGGACCACGGATCATCGATGCCGTCGAGTTGCTGGCCAGGGCCCTGCACCCGGCTGCATTCGGCGAGCGTCGGTGAGCGATCTCGCCGCCGGTGGGAGCAACTCCATGCGCAGCGCAATGATTCTGCCCTTGCTGGGAGTGCTGTTGTTGTTGCTCGCCATCCTTTCCCTGGGGATAGGTCCTGTCCAAATCGCACCCGACCGTGTGGTGGATCTACTATTCCACGAGGGTGCAACCCCCGCCGACCAAGCGGCGGCCGTGATCGTACGGCAGCTGCGACCACCCCGGGTATTGCTCGCCATCCTCGTCGGCGCGTCGCTGGGCCTGTGCGGCGCTGTCATGCAGGGATTCTTCCAGAACCCCATGGCGGATCCATACATCATCGGTGTGTCATCCGGGGCCGCCCTCGGGGCGACGATCGCCCTCGCCTTTTCCATTGACCTATGGTTTTTCGGTATCCACTCGGCTTCCTTGTTTGCCTTCGCCGGTGCCCTGATGGTGACGCTGCTGGTGTACACGGTTGCGAGACGAGGAGGACGGGTACCGACGACCCTGCTGCTGTTGACGGGGGTCGCCGTCGGCTCGTTGGCGGCGGCGGCGACATCGCTGGTGATGATTGCGGGCAACACGGATCTGCACCGGATCCTGTTCTGGCTCCTCGGCAGCTTTTCCTCGCGACGTTGGGAACATATCAACATGGTATGGCCCTGGGCGCTGATCGGCGGGGTGACGCTGCAATTTTTCGCCCGCGATCTCAATGTCCTGTTGCAGGGCGAAGAGAATGCCCAGTTTCTCGGGGTCGACGTAGAGCGCGTGAAAAAACTGCTTCTCGTCATCACCGCTCTGCTGACGGCGGCGGCGGTCTCGGTGAGTGGCATCATCGGTTTTGTCGGCCTCATCGTGCCTCATGTCATGCGCCTGCTCGTCGGCCCCGACCATCGGCGCCTGCTGCCTGCTTCGTTGCTGGGTGGGGCCATTCTCATGGTCGTCGCCGACATGCTTGCCCGTACCATCCTGGCTCCCGCGGAGGTGCCGGTGGGGGTCATCACGGCGCTGCTGGGATGTCCTTTTTTCCTCTTCCTACTCAGCCGGCGCCGGGACGTCACGCTCTGAGACTCTCCCTTTGGCAGAAGATCGATGGTCAATCTGACAAAAATCTACACGCGCACCGGTGACAGCGGTACGACGCGCCTGGGTACTGGCGCGCCGGTGGCCAAAACCGATGCCAGGGTCGCAGCTATTGGTGATGTGGACGAGACCAACGCCGCCATCGGTGTTGTGTCAATCACTGCGTCACAACTGTCAACGCAGTTGCTGGGGCCGGTGCAGAACGACCTCTTCGATCTCGGTGCCGACCTCTGCGTGCCCTTGTCAGCGGAGCCAGGTGATCGGCGACCTTTGCGAATCACAGCAGCGCAGGTTACGGGACTCGAGCTTGCGATCGACAAGGCCAACGCCGATCTCGCCGACCTGCGCAGCTTTGTACTACCCGGGGGTACGGAAACGGCTGCCAGGCTGCATGTGGCTCGTACCGTCTGTCGGCGAGCGGAGCGACAAGTCTGGGCATTGGTTGCGGCTGTCGGCGTGGAACAGGTCAACAAACAGGTGCCCATCTACCTCAACCGCCTTGCCGATCTGCTCTTTGTTCTATCCAGGGTGGAGAATGGAGCTGCCGGTGATGTCCTTTGGCAGCCCGGTGGGGGCCTAGCGAAGTGACACCTGCCTTGATGGTCCTCGGCACGCACTCCAATGCCGGCAAGAACATCATCGCACTGGGCTGTGTCGATTGCTCTCCCGTCGCGGATACCGTGTCGCACCCTTCAACGCGCAGAACATGTCGAACAACGCCGGTACGGCTGCGGGTGGTGAGATGGGGCGGGCGCAGATCGTGCAAGCCGAGGCGGCGGGGGTGGTACCGCACACCGACATGAACCCGGTACTACTCAAACCGGAGGCGGATCGTCGCAGTCAGGTCATCCTCGACGGACGGGTGCACGGCCATATCGACGCCGTCAACTGGCGCGATCTCAAGCGCACCTTATGGCGCCATGTGCGAGACGCCTATGAGGCTTGCGGGGCAGTATGACGTCGTCATCCTCGAGGGGGAGGGTTCTCCGGCGGAAATCAACCTCAAGGACGCGGACATGGTGAATCTCGCTATGGCTCGGCACGCGGGGGCGCTGTCTGTTGGTGGGTGATATCGATCGTGGTGGTGTATTCGCCGCCCTGGTGGGGACCATGTTGTTGCTCGATCCCGAGGACCAGGTCAAGGGCCTGCTCATCAACAAGTTTCGGGGTGATCCCGCCTTGCTTGGAGACGCCGTGGAGCGTCTGCATGGCCTCGCTTTCAACACGCCCTGTCTCGGTGTCGTCCCCTTCCTTCCGTATCTGACGATTGCCGAAGAAGATGCCGTCTCCTTCGCCGAGTCGGCACTGGCATCGGTGTCCTGCGAAGTTGCCGTAGTGCAGTTGCCCCATATCGCCAACTTCGACGACTTCGATCCCCTGGTGCGCGAACCGGGTGTACGGCTTCGATGTGTCCGTCACCCAAAGCAGTTGAGGAACCCAGCCGCGATCCTGCTGCCCGGGACAAAGGCGACCCTCGCCGACCTGGCCTGGTTGCGCGAACTCGGTTGGGAGCGGGCGCTGATCGATGCACTCGCAAGCGGAACCCAGGTCGTCGGTATCTGTGGTGGTCTGCAGATGTTGGGGACGGCGATTCGTGATCCGGAGGGTGTCGAGGCGCCTGCCGGTTCGTCAAGCTCGGGTCTGGGACTACTGCAGGTGGAGACCGGCTTCTCTGCCGACAAGCAGACCTCCCAGGCTGTTCTGCAGAAGGACTCCATGCTGATCGAGGGGTACGAGATTCACGCCGGGGAGACCACGCGTAGCCCACAGACCAAGCCCTTCGGCCGGATCATGCGCCGGGCGAGCGACGGTGTCGACGTTGCCGATGGTGCGGTGCGACCGGATGGGTCGGTGTGGGGGACCTATCTGCATGGCTTGTTCCACCACGACGAATTTCGTCACAGCTGGCTGGGTGAACTGGGGTGGTTGGCTACGGAGGGGGCGACTCTTGCCACGCCGGATGCCGAGTATGACCGCGTCGCCGACGCACTGGAAACCACAGTCGG
>DPVW01000470.1:0-8020 GCA_003529325.1 Candidatus Latescibacterota bacterium
CAGATGAACCACGGCGATGCCGTAGATCGTGATCTGCGGTACAGTGAAGCTGATCTGCGCACCGTGACGCTGGAAATCAAGCTCCTCGCTGCCCTGGATTTCGGGATCAAGCCACTCCAGTCGCTCCGCCCGAGCGCTGATGGGAAGGCGTAGCGTGGCGTCGAATGGGCCCTGCTCAAGGGGGACTTCATCGTCGAGATTTTCCACCTGGCGATAGTTGAGCCAATGCAGGCAGATCCGGGTGCGATCCTCCGTACGCCAGGCTCGCACACGGACAAACCAGGGGGCATCGGTCAGCAACCAGCGCCCTTCGACGAGTTCATCGATACGCGCGATCAACTCACGACCGAAGTCGTCAACCCCAGGCATGGGGTATACATCGATCTCGACGCCTGCTTTCACCTCGACCCGATCCGGCGTCCACGCGCCCTCGCCGATAGCCAGCACCTGCCCACGTCCGACACGTGTGACCTGATTGCCGTTCGCCTGTGCAATCCACTCGGCAAAAGGAGATTCGGAGCGGCGACGACCATCCTCACGCAATGTGCCATTGTCCCCGACCAACATCACCTGGCCATCCCGCTCCTGCACCCACCAACGCATCCAGGCCACCTCGGCGGGGGACATGCGGCGTATGTCGGCCAGAATCAGCGCATCATAGCCGGCGCCCCGATCGGACAGTTGTTCGTCGAGCACCATATCGAAGAGAAAATGCTCGTTCTCCAGCAGTGTGCCGATACGACGCAAGGCGTCGGTCGCAGTGCTATCGGCGGCGACCTCACCACGTCGTGGGTAGAGCATGGCCAGTTCGGAGTAGGGCCGGGCGCCAGCGAACAATTCCTCGTGCTCTGCAAGAAATCGCTGGTAGGGATAGACGCGGGTGCGATAGCGCTGTTCGGCGCCGGCGTTGCGATCACCTTCACCGTGGGGTGCCCAATGCACGGCGAGTCCCGCACCACCGTGCGCGGCCATCTCAGCGATCGACAACCGCCAACGCTCCCAATCGTATTTATTGATGATGAAGGGTCGGCCCGCCGCCGCGGCGTGCAGAAAGCGCGCCGGCAGGCCCATGTCGGCGAGCCAGCCGTGATCGAAGTAGGTCACCCCCTTCTGCGAGCCCTGACTATACCAGAGATAGGACTCATCGCGACTCCACAGATCGGCGGGCAACAACGAGCGCTCGTCCCGGGGCTTGAAGTTATACTTGTGGTACCACTGTGCGAGCAGTAGATCGGACTTCAGTGAGCGGCCATATTCGACGAAGAGATCGTCGAAGGTCGCCTTGCGCAGATGCGCCGCCGCACGCTCGATCTCGAGCGACACACGTGGGCGCAGTGACGCCGGGCAGTCCTGGCGCAGCTGCAGCAGATCCCCCGCCTCTTCAACCGTGTCAGCACCAAAGGCTGCGACCCGTTCGTCGGTGGAGAAGACGGCCGACAGTCTCGGCCACAACCAGGCACGGCAGTGTTGGCAGCGGCACAGATTCTCGAACCCGTGATGCACATTGAAGCCGTCCACGCCAAGATCCAGAATGGCCTTGCTTATCATGCTTTTGAGTGTCGAACGCCACAACGGGTTGGCCATACAACCTGAGTAGGTACGATAGGGACGGCCGTCGATGGGCCAATGCCGGATCGTGCCACTCTCGTCTACCTGCATTGCTTGTGCGGGATCGTCGCATGGCGCCTGGGCGCCGAGCAACTCCGCCGTCCACAATTTCGCCCAAACCTGCCACAGCCCCTTGGCGGTCTCGTGGTCACCATAGTTCCACGACATCGACATGGTGCCGACGTAGCGAGCGCCCTCGGCCTGCACCCGACAGATCAGGTCCCGCATGTAGTCGAGATTGGCCTCGATACCGAGCAGCGGCTGACCGGGAAACCAGCGTTCCACCTCGGGGTCATCGGCGAGTCCGTAGAACATGGGACCGAAGTTGCCGGCCTGCACCATCTGCAGACGTGCCTCGCGTACGTGCTCGACCAGGTCGAGTCGCTGCGGCGGGCACCAGTGCACGGTGCAACGCTGAAATCGCAAGGGTGTGTCGCTCACTTAAAGGGCCGTGGCAACGATCGTACTGTGGGAGAAGCTCGTGTTGGCAGGCATTGGCGCCCAAAATAGCCGGCCCGACAAGGGCGTCAAGGAGCCACCCCCGTGGCGCAAACCATGTTCGCGGCGCTATCTTGTCCGCCTCTTGAAGGAGTTTGATCGACTTGAGTTCCCCTACATCCGAGCAGTGGCGCCAATGGCGTGAAGAGGGCGTTGTGCCGCTGCCCGATGCCTTGACCGGTGCGTCTCTGGCGACGGTGCAGCAGAGCTTCGATGCCGCCGCCGAAAAAGCCCGCCCTGCATGGCTCGAGGCAGTCGCGGCGGGCACGCTACCCGCAGCCTTCTTCGACATTCCCCAACCACTGGCACAGGACCCATTGTTTTTCGATCTCGTCGACCACGCCGGTTGGTATGGTCATCTGCGCGCATTCACCGACGAGCGTGTCACCTTCATTCAGCCACAGTTTCGCACGGTACCACCCAGTCCTCTCAGCTACGTGGGTTGGCATTACGATGTTCCCCGTCACAATCCACTGCACCTGAAGGTGCAGATCTATCTCGACGACGTATCTCGGGATGAGGGCGCCTTCGCCTACGTCCCGGGAAGCCATCTTGCCGACAGTGGCCCGTATCCGTTGGTAGGTGATCTGGCGGCCATGCCGGGGCACCATGTGTATGGTGGTCGAGCCGGTTCCGCGGTGCTGTTCAACAGCTACGGCCTGCACACGTCGATGGTGAACCGTTCCCGTCGACCACGTCGTTCCATCATCCTCATCTACGAGGTCGGTACAGCAGCCACCTTCGACCCGCGGGTCTACGCCGGTTTCGACGACCGCTGCGTGACCCCGGAACGCCGCCAGCTGTTCCGTCTGGAACCTCGCCCCGAGCCTGTGGTAACCACCGTATGAATGCACCTGCCTCACCGAACCCGCCGCCGCGGATCGACGCCCACCTGCACGTCTTCGCCAAGGCGAGCGCCGAATTCCCACGCGAGGTCAGCGACCATCTTCCCGCCGAACGAGAGGCGCCGGTGGAGAGATTCCTTGAACGCATGGGATCTCATGACATCGACGGCGCCGTGCTCGTGCAGATTGGCGGCACCAGTCTGCAACATCACGCCTACTTGTTGCACTGCCTGCGCCAACACCCCGAACGCTTCCTCGGCATCGGCCTGGTGCCCCCGCGCTGCGACGATGCCAGCGGTCACATGGACCGTCTCGTGGAGGCCAGTGACGGGCGCATCATCGGCGTACGACTGGGGGCTCTCGGTGGGCCGGCGGATCCATTCGACGCCGTCGATGTGCGGCAGTTGCCCGTCTACCCGATCTGGGAGCACGCCGCGAAGAAGGACCTCGTCATCTGGTTATATCCACGTGCCGTCGATGCCCACGTCATTCCCCATCTGTTCGAAGCCTTCCCGCAGGTGCGCGTCGTCTTCAACCATCTCATGGTCTGTCCTGGTCCGAAGTTCTGGTGGGATGACAAGGGTCGCCCGCAGGCCGATGTCCCCATGCCCCCCGAGACGCGATACTCGACGATGGGATTGAAGATCGGTCGTATCCTGTACAACACCCGAGGTCACTACCCCTATCCCAATGTCTGCGTCAAGCTGTCCGGCCACTACGCCTTCAGCAAGCAACCTTATCCATACGAAGACCTCGTCGGCTGGCAGCAGAGCCTGCGTATGGTCTTTGGCTGCGAGCGTCTCATGTGGGCAACCGACTTTCCGTGGATCGACGTCGATCCGGGTTATGACAAACTCGTGGGCCTGCCACAACGTACCTTTGCCGATCTGACGGCCCATGAAACAGAGCAACTGATGGGACGCACAGCAGCGCAGTTTCTTCGTTTCCCCGCTTTTCGCGACTCGTCGGGGTGGCTGACGCCCCCTTGAATGACGACGACGACACCTCGACAGATCACAACAGGAGATAGAGAATGCGCTTTCAGGTATATCAGTCTTATTGGGGCATGGGAGGATTGCCCTATGGTGGTGACGATTGGAGCATGGAAGAAAATCTGGCGAAGATCTCGGAGGGAGGCTTCGACGGGGTAGAATTTCTGATGGAGGACAAAGCCCATCGCGATGCCATGGTGCCCCTGTGTGACAAATACAATCTGAAACGCTCGAATATCGTCTTCCCGTGGACACCGGCTGAATTTGCCGACGACATCGCCGCCGCAAAAGATGGCGGCGCCACACACCTCAACCTGCAACCCATGCCGATCACACGGACCGTCGCCGAACCGATCCCCTATCTCGTGCGCTGCATGGACATGGCCGCCGACGCCGGCCTGGAGTTGTTCTTCGAGACCCACCGGGACCGTACGACGACGGACATGTACTATACCCTCGATCTGATCGAGGCTGTTCCTGAGATGCAGCTTTGCGGTGATCTGTCCCATTTTCTCGTGGGGCGTGAATTCTCCGGACCACCAATCTCGGCGCAGAATCAGAAGTACATGAACCAGATCGTCGAACGTTGTGGTGCCTTTCATGGCCGTGTCGCTTCACGTGAACAGATCCAGGTATCGATCACTTTCCCCCACAACAAAGTCTGGTTCGATCTATTCTCCGGCTGGTGGGAGCATGGGTTCCGCGCTTTTCGCGAGCGTGCTGGCAATGATTCGGTGCTCACATTCGTCGTCGAACTCGGACCACCCACCTATGCCATTCAGGGCGCTGACGGGACCGAACTGTCCGACCGCTGGGAGGAAGCTCTGATGATCAAGGATCGAGTTCGCGAAATCTGGTCACGCCTGGAGGAGGAAGGCTAAAGATCATGTTTACCCAGGACATGAAACAGAGCTACGACGAGAATGGTTTCCTCGTTGTTGAAGGACTGTTCAGCCCAGAGGAACTGGCGGGCGTGCAGCAGCGGATCGAAACGCTCATCACCGATCCCGACTCGCGACACGAAGGCGTTGGGATCGGTCGTGAGGGCGACACCAAAGCGGAGACCAAAGGCACCGGAGAGATTCGGGGCGCCAGTTTTCTTGTCCGCTTCGACCCTTTCTTCCAGGCCTTCGCCCGTACGCCGAGTCTGTTGCAGCACGCCAGGGGCTTGTTGGGACCACGGGTCAAGGTGTTTCGCGATCAGGCGTTGTTCAAACCCCCACGTGGGCAGGCCAAGCCCCTGCATCAGGACCAGAGTTACTTCCTGGTTGAACCTGCCGACGATCTGGTAACGGCGTGGATCGCACTCGATGAGGCAACTCTCGAGAATGGTTGTATGACCTATGTGCCGGGATCACATAAACACGGCGTCTTTCCTATTGGTCACGATCCGGAGCGTCCCGTACACCACGTTCCCGATACGGGCGATCTCGACCTGCCAGAACCAGTGCACTGCCCGGTGCCGGCGGGTTCCGTCATCTTCCATCATGGCTGTGCGCTGCACGCCAGTGCCGACAATCAGACCGACACCTGGCGCAAAGCGCTGATCATGCATTTCTCCACCTCCGAAGCGTTGTCGGCACGCCCCGAACTCAATGAGCAGGTCTCGCTGGAGATCGATTGAATGGGGGTATTCTTCGATCTGGGTCGTCCCGTCATCGGTGGTTGGATGGGTGGTGGTTGGGCGAGCCATGACGACATACGCGGTATCGACATCATCTGGGGTGGCGAGTTTGGCCAGGAGGGTTCCATTCTCTTTGGTGCCGACGTCGACACAGGGCAGATCGTCGAACGTCACTGGATCCCGGGACGTGAATTTGACTGCAACGTAGACCCACGCAGTGGTACTTTGTGGATTCACACCTACCATGGCATATACGAATACGGTCACATCCTGCAGTCGTGGACACCGCGGGAGGGTATGCGGCATCACGGCTTCCCGGCACTGAGTGAGCAGCGCTTCTATCACGGCTGCCTCGATGCCGAAGGGCGCATCTGGATCGGCACCCATCCAGGGGCCCATCTGGTCAGCTTCGACAGCAAGACGGACAGCTGGACCGATCACGGTGTGCAGGCACCCGAGCCACGCCCGACCCATCAGCAGATCTGGTGCAATCCGCAATACGTGGCCAGCAATGGTGAAGTGGTCTGCAATATTCAACGCGACCCCTCGGGGCGTGTCGCCTACGACCCGTCGACGGGTCAGACCCGGGTGCTCACCCAGGGGGATGAACGATTGCATGACGATCCCGACGCCCCCGACCGGCCTGCCACGGTAACACGTGCGGTGAGCGCAACATTTCGCCAGGAGAGTTGCACATACACCGTCGATGGGCAGGTGCGCACCGTCGCCTACGAACCGACGGTGGCAACCGACATCTGCGGTCTGCATCGCGGACCTGATGGCGATATCTACGGCACCACCATCATCTCCATGCACGTCTTCCGTTACCATCCGGCGAAACGCCAGTTGCAGGATCTGGGCCGCGTCGGCTGGGGTGGCGGTGAGGTCTACGACGTCATCGCCTACGACGGCAAGGTTTACATGGGCAGTTATGGTGGTGGTTATTTTGCCGCCTACGATCCGGCATTACCGTGGAATCCCATGGCCGAACATGGGGGCGAACATGCAGAGGCCAACCCGCGCAACTTCGGCCAACTCGGCAAAGGCATGAATCGCCCCTTCGAATACACCGTCGGACCGGATGGCCGTATCTACATCGCCTGCCGTGCCAATTACCACGTCGCCGGAGGTGGTCTGGGTGTGTTCGACCCGAAGACGGAAGAAAAGATCGTGCACCGTGACACAGAGCAGAGTGTGCAGTCCGTCGCCTCTGACGACACCTGGGTTTACGGTGGCACCAGTATCCGTGGTGGCCGGGGCTGCATCGAGACGACCACCGAAGCCCGTCTGTTCATGTTCAGTCCAAGTGACAACCGTCGGGTTTTCGAATGCATCCCTCAGTGGGGGGCCATCACCATCGGCAACCTTGCCTGCAGTCCGGTGACGGGTCTCGTCTATGGCTCGACGGACACAGGCCACCTGTTCGCCTTTTGCCCGGAGCGCCGGCGGGTCCTGTCCCGCTGGGAGATGAATGACGCCGGTACACCTTTGATGGGCATCCCGGAGGCGCACGGAATCATCCACCTCACCTGCGGTCGAGATGGTGACATCTATGGTGTGACGCGCCGGGACGTATTCAAACTCGACGTCACCACTGGTCGAATTCTGTATCTCGACAAGGCCCCCATCCCCGACCTCTGTCAGATTGTGGAAGGCCCCGAGGATGGCGTGTTCTACATTGGCGCCAGAGGTCATCTGCTCGAATACCACGTCCAGGAAACCCCCCACTTCCGATGAGCACGCCAGCAGCGATCTTTACCGCCGTCGACTTCGACGGCAGTCAGAAGCAGCGATTGGACGAGGACGGCCATGTCGTACTCCCCGCTCTGTTGACACCGGAAACCTGTGCGCGACTGACGACCTCTCTGTCCTACATCCAGTCGCTGATGCCCGGGGACGAAGATCACCGACCCAGCCACTATTCAGCCGAATACGACGACTACCTGGCGAGTCTGATCGATCACCCGCAGATGCTCGATCTGGCGCGCCGAATCCTGGGACCGGAGATCCGCTTCGATCATTGCGTCGCCCTCAACCGACCGGGTGGCAACGACGGCTCGCGCTGGCACAGTCACGCCTACTCTGAGCAAGATGCAGAGCTTGGTTTCGTCCGCATCTTCTTTTATGTGAATGGTTTCGAACTCGGAGACGGCAATCTGAAGGCCATTCCAGGCAGCCACCTGCACCGCGATCCAAAAGTCCAGGCGGTGTCGGATGATGAACTGCGGCAAGGCTGGCTGCAACAGCACTCCCACCCGGTGACGGCGGAAGCGTTGCAGATCGAGGAGTTGGCGGTGCCACCCGGGTCGGTGGTACTCATGTGGACCCACGCCGCCCATGGTGTCAACGCCCGTTTGGCAGGCAGTGCGACACGGTGGACGGTTGTCTACGCGTATCGCAATCCTGGCGCCGAGTCTCGTGCCCGCTGGATCACGTCGGAGTTCGAGTCATCT
>DPVW01000470.1:8411-8607 GCA_003529325.1 Candidatus Latescibacterota bacterium
GAGTCGGGCTGCCAGTGTCTGGTCGGTGGCGGCGAGTTTTGCCGACAGATTGCTGATGATATTGCGCAGCAATTGCATTCCGAGGGCGGGCTCCCGCTCGAAGAGTTCGTTCAGCACCCCTTCGCCCAGGATCAGGCCGGACACCTGCCGATGACGGACATCGAGCCCGGAGTTGCCGAGTTTGCGGTATTCCATA
>DPVW01000360.1:0-351 GCA_003529325.1 Candidatus Latescibacterota bacterium
ATTCAGTAGATAAAGGCGCTTATGGAACCTCTTGATTGGTATTCCATGGGTGTCTTTTCTCGTTCTGGAATGCCGGGTGTCCATAAAGTCTCCATCCAACTCGATACGCACGGGATAGTCACCAGGTGATCACCTGGTGACCGACCGAACCCAAAACCACGAATACGGCTTGGGGCCCCCAGCCTCCCCGGCCAAATCTCACCCTAAAAGGCATCACCCCGACGATCTCAGATTTCCCGATGGTCAGAAATCGGGTTCCTCGGGGATGCGCAGGTAGACGCTAATCTCTGACTCGCCTTGGTGTGGGCTCTTGGAGATCAATGGCCAGCACCAGACTCAGACTGGTTGCTA
>DPVW01000360.1:734-2559 GCA_003529325.1 Candidatus Latescibacterota bacterium
TATATTGCGCGTCTGTCGCCAACCTACTGTACTCCCACAAAGTAGCGGCAAAGCCAGTATCGTCGAGAATCCCAGCGACAAGTTTCGCTTTCGCCGCGGTCTCAGGGTTGTCGGATCGGTATACGACCACATTCTCCGGCTCCCCCGCAACAAACCAATCTCTTGGTTCCTCTGTTTTTAGTCTTATTTTTCGGGCGAGGAGGTTAATGTCTAGGCCAAACCGGGGCGGGGCCCTCAACGGACTCATGAGGGCACAGGAAGATCATCGGCGAAGGCGTCGAGAGAGCGGAAGCCACTGGCTCGATTCTTGAGCAGGCGAATGATCTGGTTGATGCCTTCGGCGACGGCGTTGGTGAGGCGTGTATCGACGAAGGCGAGGATCCCCTTGGCATGTTTACGCACCGTCCGCACAAACTTGCGCAGGGGCTCCAGGCGGCTCTTTAGTGCCGTCGTCGTCCAGCGTTTGAGGAAAGCTTTGGTAGCCCACGGGGCTTTGTATTCCCAGGACCCGCAGTACCGAACACCACGCCAGAGAACAAGACGCTGAACCGGCGTATCGAAGTCATCATCTGGGAGTAGGTAAGGATGAGCCAGTTGTCATGAGCGCGATCACACTCGAGGAAGCTCGGCACGTGCATAGTCGGCTGCTCGTCTTCGACGGCCACAACGACACACCCGTCGAGCGTGTTGCCAGGGGTGAGACCCCCTTTCGCTGGTTGGAGCGTGACACGGCATATGACATGGATGTGCCGCGCATGCGCGAGGGTGGCTTCGATGGCGGTTTCTTCATCGTCGGCAATGGCGCTGTCGCCAACGTCTGGGTGACGTTGCAGCGGACGCTTGCGCAGATCGATGCGCATCCGGATGTCTTTCGCCTGGTGCTTACCTCAAACGACGTATCGGCCGCTCACACCGCCCACCAGATTTCCGTGCTGGTTACGGTTGAGGGCGCCGGCCGCTGGCTCGAGGGCAGTGTCGACACGCTGGATCTGCTCTACCGACTGGGCCTGCGAGCTCTCGGCATCACCCACGGGGAAGGCGGCGACGAGGCGGCGATGCTGCAGGGCAGCCCCAGCCAGTTCGGACCTTGCACCGCCTCCGAGCGCGATACGGCACGACGCGATCTGGCGGGGTTGACCGACTTTGGCCGTGATGTGCTGCGAACCAGCAACGACCTGGGTGTCGTCACCGACCTGTCGCATATCAACGACAAGGCTTTTTACGAGGTTCTGGAACTATCGAGCCTGCCAGTAACCATGACACACACCGCCGCATTCGGCGTCTGTCCACACTGGCGCTGTCTCACGGACGACCAGATCCGAGCACTGGCTGATACGGGCGGCGTGCTCGGCATCGCCTTCGCGCCGATGTTCATCGACACAGAAGCGCCGACCATTGAGCGCCTCGTCGACCACGTGGCCTACGTCGCCGAGCTGGTCGGCGTCGATCACGTCGGCATCGGCTCCGACTACGACGGCCTCGGGCGCAATACCGTGCCCGTCGTACCCGACGTCAGCCGTCTGCCCGAACTCACCCACGCACTGCTCGCCCGTGGCTTCACCGAAGAGGAAACAGGGCGCATCTGGTCCGGCAACTTTCTACGACTGTTGCGCGGGACCATCGACGGGTGAGCTCAGGCGGCGGTCGACGTCGAGATTTATGATCTGGCGGGCCGTCGTGTGCGGCGCTTGCATGAGGCAGCAGAGGGTGTTGGGACCTATGTGCAAACGTGGGACGGACGAGGAGAGGATGGTCGACTGCTGCCCCCGGGGCTGTACGTCGTGCGCGTATCGGCACAGACGGACGGGGACGCCGCCACCGTGAC
>DPVW01000381.1:0-5966 GCA_003529325.1 Candidatus Latescibacterota bacterium
CGCTGTGACATCAAGTCCATCGCCTTGTTGCCGAATATCCTGGCAAAACAACTCGCTCACGAGGCCGGTGCGTACGAGGCACTCCTGTTCGATGAGGGGGATCGGGTGACGGAGGGTTCGTCAACGAGTTCCTTTCGTGTCACCGGGGGCGTCGTCTTCACCTCTCCTCCCGGGCCGCATATTCTGCCATCGATCACACGAGGTGTACTCATCGATCTGATCAGAGAGTTGGGGATCGAGCTACGCGAGGAGTTTTCCTCCGTCGAGCAGTACAAGGAGGCGGATGAGGTCTTTCTGGCGGGCACGACGACAGAGGCGATGCCGGTGATCGGCGTCGATCAGACCACCATCGGCGATGGCGTACCTGGGCCGATTACGCGGCTTATCCGCGAAGCCTTCGTCGAGTCAATACAGGCGCGGTAGACGCAGCGGATCAGTGGATGACGACCATCTTCGTCTCCGTCATCTCCTGAATCGTGTATTTCGGACCTTCCTTGCCCATGCCCGAGTCCTTGACACCACCGTATGGCATCATGTCGGCGCGCCACATCGTACCCCAGTTGATGTGGATGTTTCCTGATTCGACTTCTTGAGCGTATTTGATGGCGCGGTCGATGTCCTGGGTGAAGATCGATGCGCTGAGCCCGTAGTTGGTGTCGTTGGCGATGGCTATGGCCTCGTCGATATCGTCGACCCTGGTGAGGGCCACTGCCGGGCCGAAGATCTCATCACAAGAGACGCGCATGCCCGGGTCCACGTCGGCCAGGATCGTCGGCTGGTGCATGGTGCCGCTGCGGGAGCCCCCGGTGACAAGACGAGCACCACCGGCGACGGCGTCCTGCACCCAGCTCTCGACGCGCTCGGCGTCGGACTCACGGATCATGGGACCCATGGCCGTACCCTCTTCGAGTGGGTTGCCAGTGGCGATTGCCTCGACCCGCGTCTTGAGGGCCTCGGTGAAGTCGCCATACACTTTGTCCTCCACAAGAATGCGCTGGGCGGAGATGCAGACCTGACCAGCGTTGGCGAAACCAGCGACGGCGACGCCATCGGCGACTTTGTCGAGGTCGGCGTCATCCATGACCACGACGGGGGAGTTGGAGCCCAACTCCATCGTCACCCGTTTCAAGCCTGCTGTACGACAGATATGCTCACCGACGTCCCGGGAACCAGTGAAGGAGATCTTGCGGATGCGCGGATCGGAGGCGATGGCGTCACCGATACTGGCGCCCGCGCCAGTCATGACACTGACCGCCTCTGCGGGAAAGCCCGCCTCCAGCAGGATCTCGACGAGCTTGATCGCTGACAGGGGGGTGTCGCTCGCCGGCTTGACGATGACGGCGTTGCCGGCGGCCAACGCCGGGCCGACTTTGTGGCAGACGAGATTCAGTGGGAAGTTGAAGGGGGTGATGGCGGCGACGACGCCGCACGGCACACGCAGGGTGAAGCCAAACTTTCCGGCGCCATTCGATGCCGCCGTCAGGTCCAGCGTTTCCCCCGTGAGCCGTTTGGCCTCTTCCGCCGACAGCGTGATGGTCTCCGCCGAGCGACTCGCTTCGCCGCGGCCCTCGGCGATGACCTTGCCCTCTTCCTGGGTGATGGTCTGGCCCAGTTCCTCCTGGCGTTCATACATCAGTCGTGCCGCCTTGTCGAGCAACTGATAGCGTTCGAAGGCAGGCATTCTGCGCATCACCTGTGCGCCTTTCACCGCCGTGGCGATGGCGTCGGAGACGTCCTGGGGCGTGGATTTTGGGACGGTATCGATGATCTGATCGTCAAATGGATTGCGGACTTCGAGCTTATCGTCTTTGTCTATCCACTGACCGCCGATGTGCATCTTCATGGCTGGGTGTTCCTTTGTTCGCGTGAGGTCGATCGATGATGAATGTGCCTGACGCTCTAGGGTGTCATGGCACAGCGCACGCCGATTCTCGGACCATTGTTGTGTGGTTTTCCGTATAACCGCATGGCCACACGGATCTGATGTGCCGGCGCCTGGTACGAGCCGCCCTTGATGACTTTCCTGTCCCCATTGAGGGGCCCGGGAGGGTCTTCGGCGCCGTCCGTCATGCGAAAATAATTGACGCCATACCAGTCCTGCACCCACTCTTCGGCATTACCTGACATATCCATGATGCCGAAGGGGCTGACGCCATCTGGGTAGGAGCCCACGGGAGCTGTATGGCGGTGGCCATCGGCGGCTGGTCCTGCTTCTGAACGGTAGTTCGCCCACCAGATGCCGTCGGCATTCGGCATGTCCTGGCCCCACGGGTATCGGCGCACACCGTCGCCGCCGCGCGCCGCATATTCCCACTCCGCTTCGGTGGGCAGTCGCTTGTCCGCCCACTTGCAGTAGGCATAGGCGTCAAACCAATTGAGGCCCACCGCCGGCTGCGTGTCACCCGTCAGATCGTCGGTGAGATAACGTTGCTGGTGTGTATCGCTGACCTGATCGGGATGGTTCCATTTGCTTTCACCATCGCTGACAGCTCCGAGGAAGTTCTGATACTGAGCGTGTGTCACCTCGAATTTGTCGATGTAGAAGGTACTGAGTTTGACCGTATGCACGGGACGTTCGGCATGGAATGTCAGCAACTGGCCGGTGGGTAGATCCTCCACGTCTTCCGGCTGCCCACCCATCTGGAACTGCCCGGCGGGGATCAGGATCATCTTGGCGCCGTCATCGGTGATTTTTGTCGGACTCGGGCCACAACTGGTGAGCGCCAGCGCGAGGCCGAGGACTGTGAGGCAACCGACTTTCTTGATTGTGCTTCTTCCGACCATGTTTCCGGGATACCTCCTGGTTTCAGGGACTTTAGCTAATAGGTATAGAATAACGGAACCGGTCCCCGGTTCCCGCCACTATTGACGGGAGAAAGTCGTCCTACCAACCCACACGCTGGCGGGTCTGTATGATCTCATCATCGACGTCCAGGAGTGGTCGGGGTGGGGTTGTGCTGCCAGTGGCCAGGCTGACAACGATCAGGGCGACGAGGGCGAAGGGCACGGCCAGCAGATCCGCGGGC
Organism: Candidatus Latescibacterota bacterium; assembly: GCA_003529325.1. Lineage (GTDB taxonomy): Bacteria > Latescibacterota > UBA2968 > UBA8231 > UBA8231 > UBA8231. Next base: position 3,027 of record DPVW01000381.1, read on the forward strand.
CAGTCGGGGGCGACCCGCATCAGCACAAGCCATGAGACAAAACCGATGCCTATGGCTGCCAGCGCGCCAGGGCCATTTGTCCGCGCCCACCAGATGCCGGCGGTGAGGGGCACGAAGAGTGTCGCCAACAGAATGGACCACGAATCAACCATCAAGTCGTACACCGATGTGCGGTGCAGGGCCAAAGCCAGGGCGAAGAGTCCACAGGCGGCCACCGACAGTCGGGAGAGGCGCAGACTGGCTGCCTCGGAGGCGTCGGGGCGAAACCAGCGGAGCAAGTCCCAGCCGATGACGCTTGCCGGCGCCAGCAGGGCGCTGTCCGCACTCGATAACAAAGCCGACAGCAGGGCGCCGGTGAACAGCACCAAAGCCGCCGCTGGCAGATACATCTGCGCCAGCTCCATCATCACCAGGTCCGGATCCACGAGATCGGGCAGGATCACGGCGCCTGCCATTCCGAGCAGGACGGGCAGCATGCCGACGGTCAGATAGATGACGCCGGACAGGTAGGCGGAGCGCACCGCCACCTTTTCGTCACGACTCGACAGGGAGCGCTGAATGAGGTCCTGCCCGGCGAGATTGCCGAGACCGATTACGAGCCAGTTGCGGGCGTATCCGAACCAGGCCGATGCGTCGCCGTCGTGGGGATAAAGATCAAAGCGTTCCGCCGGAATCTGTGCGGCGATGGCCGACCAGCCGCCCATCTCAGACAACAGAATCGGCGTCAGACAGACCATACCGACGACGAGGATGATGAGCTGCACAAAATCGGTCAGGGCTACCGCCCACATGCCCCCGGCGTAGGTGTATATGAGCACGACTCCTGCACCGACACAGATACCGAGCATGGGATCGAGTCCAGTCAAGGACTGTAGAATGCGTCCGAAGGCGACCATCAGAGCCGCCACCCAACCGATATAGGCCGGGATCGTGCACAGACTGGCGAGGACGCCGGCGTGACCGTTGAAGCGCTTCGTGAAGAAGGAGGCGACGGTCATGATGCCCATTCGGCGCAGGACCCGCACGTAGAACGCTCCCGCCAGGAACAGACAGAGGGCGGCGCCGAAGGGATCGGCGATGACGGCTTGAATCCCCCCCCCATAGGCGGCGCTTGCGGCACCGATACACAGTCCGCCACCAAACCAGGTGGCCGACAACGTCGCCGTCGCCAAGGGCAGCGACAGTCGCCGGCCTGCGACCAGGTAGTCGGCGGAGTCGCTGACGCGACGGCTCGCATAGAGACCGATGCCGAGCATGACGAGCACATAAAGTGCGAGACCGATCATGACATACATGCGCAGCAAGTAAGACATTCGTGGTGTTGCCGAAAAGCATGGCTAGTCTCCGGTCGGTGGCGGTCGCCGCCACTCGATCAGGAGTCAGTGGCGGCAGACGCCGCCAGCGGGGGCCTCGCCCAGCGCCCATCCAGATTCTGTTGGAACGTCCTAAGATATTATATTACAAAGTGTTAAGATCAGTCTATTAGGTCTGCTTGTGACGGCTGGCACCGACCTTGCGTAGCAGGGAGAGAGAATAGATCATCGCCAGTGGAGAGGGACCACTTCAGGCGTTACCTTAACACTGCAGGCACTGGACGAGAAGAGGAAGCATCATGGCAAAGGGAATGTTCGCACGGATGACCGATATCCTGCGCTCGAACCTCAACGAGGCTCTCGATCGCGCCGAGGATCCGGAGAAACTGATTCGCCAGATGATCCGTGAGATGGAAGAAGCGGTGAACAAGGCGACTGCTTCGGTGGGTACCGCGGTCGCCAATCAGAAGCGCCTTGAGCGGCAGCATGACGAACGAGCCAATCAGGCGCAGGACTGGCAGCGCAAGGCAGAGCGCGCCGTCGAGGCTGATGAGGACGAATTGGCACGCCGGGCGCTGGAACGGAAAACGGTCCTGCAGCGTACCGTGGAAGAATTGGCTCCCGCTGTCGAGGAAAGCCGCAAGACGGCGCAGCAATTGCGCGAGCAGTTGCGCGAGTTGAAAGGCAAGCTCGAAGAGGCCCGTACCCGTCAGGGTACACTGATGGCCCGCCATCGTGCCGCCGAGGCGCGCAAGAAACTGGCAAAGTCCCTCCACGGCCTTGGTGACGACGCTTTCTCCAGCTTCGAACGGTTCGAACAGCGTGTCGAGGAGAGCGAGGCGGTGGCCGAGGCCCACGCCGAGGTCGCATCCGACATCGACGATGTCGAGCGCCGTGTACGTGACCTCGACCGGGGTGCCTCCGTCGAGGAGGAACTGCGAGCCTTGAAGGATCGCCTGCTCAGCGAGCGTGCCGCTTCTCAGAGCACCGGCGCCTAGAGCCATGTCACGCTGGGGCGACACCATCGACAGCAAACTGAAACGGGCGGGGGCCCTGGTCCTCACATTCTGGACGGTCCTTCTGTTGCCCACCGGGTTGGGACTCGTGCTCCTGGGTGTCAGCACCCGGATCGAAAATCGGCAGTGGCAGGAGCCTCTCTCCGTCGGCGTCGGCATCGTCGCCGTCGGTGCCATCACCTGGTATCTGTCGCGCCGACTACACGAAGGTGCGCGCCAGGTGCGAGCCCGAATCGACGAGAATCGTATTCTGCGTCTGGCCAGTCAGCGTGCCGGACGACTCACGGTGATGGAGGCCGCCACCGAGACCGGCCTGACAGCGGCCGAATGCGAAGAGATTCTACGGGGCCTCGCCGAAGGTGGGTTCATCGAAATCGAAGTTTCTGACGCAGGCATCATGATCTACCGCTTTCCCGACGTCCTATACGGACAAGGTGGCGGCAGGTGGCACGAAAGGATTCTGGCATGACTGTTCCCTCGATTTTTCGCTGGCCCTCGCCCTGGCTCTGGGGCGCACTGGGCGTATTGATCGTCTCGGATGCCCATGGATTCTGGGATCTGATTGAAGGGTTGCCGTCCTGACGCTCATAGCGAGTGTCGTATTCTTCGTC
>DPVW01000381.1:6311-6905 GCA_003529325.1 Candidatus Latescibacterota bacterium
ACCGATTCCGCTCCCGTCCCATCCAGCGGCATGGACCAGCGATTGGAGGCCATCGAACGGCGACTCACCGACACCCAGGACGTCATGATCGCTTTGAGTGAAAAGGTCGATCAGTGGGAGGGCGAGAGAGCCAGCGCGACAACGCCGGGGGGAGGCCATGAGTCCCATGACTGTGCCCTTTACCATTCTGCTCGGCATCGCCGTGATCATTCTGGTATCCGGTCTGATCAGGGCGTTGAACACCCACTTGAAAACGAAGCGTGAGTCGATTTCAGCCGTGGATGAGAGTCAAATCTCGGCTCGCCTGCGGGACGTACTGGACATAGTGATCTCCGTCAGCGACAAGATGGATCGTTGGGAGTGTGATGGAGTCCCCGCTGCGGATTCGCAGCGCGCGGTATCCGGTTGACAGAAGAAGGGAGAAAGAGATGCTGATCAAAATTCTTGGTGGTTTGCTCCTCGCTGTAGGGGGGTGGTTCGCGTTCAAGATGTTTCTTGGTGTCATCTGGGCTGTGTTGTCCGTCGCTGTAGTGGGTGGCATGATCTGGGGTGGCCTGAGGCTGTTGAAGGCCTGATACCGATAACTAGATAGAT
>DPVW01000018.1 GCA_003529325.1 Candidatus Latescibacterota bacterium
GGGGGCTTCACAGACGAACAGATCGCCTTCGCCGAGCAGCACCACGAAATGCTCAATGGCGAGGGCTATCCCTACGGGCTCAAGGGCGACGAGATTCACCCCTATGCCCGCATGACAGCCGTTGCCGACGTCTACGACGCCCTCACAGCCAAGCGTGTGTACAAACCGGCAATGCCCATGTATCAGGCGTGATGGTGTTGCACAAGAATCGCGGTACCGAGTTCGATGACCATTTCGCCGAGCTCTGCATCCGCACCCTCTGTGTATACCCCGTGGGTAGCGTGGTGGAACTCAACAACAAGGAAGTCGCCGTCGTCTACGAGCCGAACGTCGAAAACTCACGCAAACCCACCCTCGGCATCCTGACACAGTCGAATGGCAAGAAGCGGGCAGCACCTCTGGTCTGCAATCTCGCTCTGCGCTCCGAAGCAGAGGGGCGCGAAGTCTCCAAGGTCCTCGATCCGGAGAAAGTCGACGTCGATGTCGATGAGGTGATGGAGCAGATCAAGACGAGGGGTGAGCATTCCGATAGGTTGCGCCGTTGAGGGCTGCCCGTCTGCGCGATGTGCGCTCCTGGGAAATCGTCGATGTAGAAGAGCCCGCGCCGCAACAGGGGCAGATGCTCGTGCGCCTGGAACAGGTTGCTATCTGCGGCAGTGACGTTCCCGAATATCTGGGTGTCCATGCCGGCTTTCCCAAGTCTACTGGAGGCACAGGCCACGAGGGAATCGGTCGTGTCGTCTGCTGTCCTTCCGATACGTATGCCGAGGACGAACGAGTCCTTCTGTGGGGTTTCGATCGCGACCATGGCCTGTTTCAGGACTCGGTCCTGACCTTCGACGAGGGTTTGCTGCGCTTACCGACACAGGCCACACCAGAGCGGGTGTTGATGTCGCAATTATTGGGCACCGTGATCCGGCCTTTTCGCAAGATCGGCAACATCATCAACCAGCGGGCCGTCGTCATCGGGCTCGGCCCAACGGGTCAACTGTTTACCGCTGTGCTGCGCAATCTCGGTGCCCGCGACATCATCGGCGTCGATCCGTTGGACTGGCGTCGGGAGATGGCGTTGCAGATGGGTGCCACCGAGGTCATCGATCCGGGTGCAGTTGACCCCATCCAGGTCGTTGAGCAGATCACCGAAGGGGCGCTGGCTGATCTCGTCGTGGAGGCTGTCGGCGACGGCAAGACGTACGCTACGGCCATGACCCTGAGTCGTCGCGGCGGCGCAGTCATAGGTTTCGGTGTGCCGGACAAGGAGGTGGCGGATGGTGTCGTCGATCTGCCCCTGCTGACCATGCAGCGCAAAGAGATCAACCTGGTGATGACCGTCAACGCCGGGGCCAACCCATACGATGACTATGCAACGGCTCTCGACTGGATCGAGCAGGGGCGGATCGATGTCATGCCATTGATCACGCACATTCTGCCCAGTGAGCAGATTCAGCACGCTTTCGAGTTGTTCGTCGACCGGCCACCCGCCGAGCGACCCATAAAAGTTGTCCTCCAGTATTAGAATTGTGTCGACGGCATGTCCGTCCTGCTGCTGACCGCCACCCCCCTCGAACAGAACCGGCTCGTTGCAGAATTGTCCGAGCCGGTGCATGCATCCGTGAATGGTCGCAGCATCCATCACGGTCTCTGTGCGGGGCGACAGATCGACCTCGTCGAGACCGGAATCGGCGCTGTGAACACCGCGCATGCCCTGACCAGGACTCTCGAAGCCAAGCACCCTGAATTCGTCCTGCAGGTAGGTGTCGCCGGTGCCTATGGCGGTAGCGGTCTGCAGGTGGGAGATCTCGCCGTCGCTGCCGAAGAAGTCTATGGCGACCTCGGTGTCATCACGCCCGCTGGCTGGCGTGCAGCGGATGAGATCGGCATCCCCGTCGTTCATGTGGGGGGCAGGGACTTGTTCAACCGATTTCCCACAGACGTAGAAATGGGACGCCGTGCCGTCGATCTGCTGCGCGTGGCAGACAGGACGCGCGTGGAGTATGGTCCATTCATCACGGTGCAGGCTTGTAGTGGGTCAGCCACAACCGGTGCGCAGCGCGAGGCGATCATCTCCGGTGCGCTCTGCGAGAGTATGGAGGGTGCGGCGGCGGCGCACGTATGCGCGCTTTATGATGTTCCCTTCGTCGAGATTCGTGCGATCAGCAATGCCGTCGAGGATCGCGATCTTTCTCGCTGGGATCTGCCCCTGGCCAGCCATCGCGCCCAAGAGGCCGCCCTCTGTCTGCTGCAGGAGACGTATCCGTGAACGCACCACTCTCCCTGGGATATTCACCTTGTCCCAACGACACGTATTCGTTCTATGCCCTCGTACACGGACACCTCGAAGGGGCGCCCGAGGTTCGTGAAGTCCTGGAAGATATCGAAACACTCAATGGGTTGGCAGCACAGGGCGCCCTCGACGTTGTGAAAGTCTCCTTTCATGCCTTTGGTCATTTTCTGTCCGACTACTGTCTGCTTCATTCTGGTGGCGCCCTTGGCCGTGGCTGTGGGCCACTGGTCGTGGCTCGCGAGGGCTTCGTCACCGACACTCTCGCCACCAGCCGGGTCGCCATCCCCGGTCGCATGACGACAGCGGCGTTGCTCCTTCGGTTGTTCGCCCCGGCACTCACCGAGGTCGTGGAGATGCCCTTTCATCACATTCTGGAGGCGACGCGAAGTGGCGAGGTGGATGCAGGGGTCATCATTCATGAAAGCCGCTTCACCTACCCGAAACTGGGCTTGAAAAAGGTCGTCGACCTGGGGGAGTGGTGGGAGTCGACGACGGGGCATCCGATCCCTCTGGGGGGTATCGCCGCTCGACGAGGGCTGGGTGAGGACCGAATCAGCCACATCGATGCCGCCCTGCGTCGCAGTGTCGAGTATGCCCACGCCCACCCAGAGCAGGTGCGGGATTACGTCGCCGCTCACGCACAGGAGATGGAGCGTGAGGTCATGGAGGCGCATATCGCACTCTATGTTACCGAGTACACACTCGACTATGGCAGCGACGGCGAAGCGGCAATCACAGATCTTTTGGCGCGTGCCGCGTCAGCGGGAATCCTGCCCGCCACCGACGCGCCCCTTTTTTCCGAGAGAGATGCATCATGAAGCTGCTGCAATTCCGCGATCCCGATTCAACCCGGTCTCGTCGGCTGGGACTCGTGGATGGCGACGAGGTGATCGATCTGACCGACGGCGGTGGTCCGGGATCGGTCTATGAACTCTACTACGGTGGTGGCGGGGACACGAGCGGATTTAACAGCGCCATAGAGACGGCGGCGACCAGGGCGGCTGGCGCTCGGCGGTTGTCCTTGGACGATCTGCTGGGGGCGAGAGGGGCTGATGTCGCCCACATGGACAAACCCGTCAGCGGACCCGCTGAGGATCCGTACAAGCTGCGTGTGTGGCTTGCCGGGGTCACCCATGAGGACAGCGCCAAGCTCCGTGAGATCGAGGCGAAACATGCTACGGGGGACGCGGTGAATGTGTACGAGCAGAAGTATCGCGAGTGTGCCGCCGGTGGTCGTCCCGAGCTGTTTTCCAAGGGCGATCCCGACACGGTCGTCGGCCATGGGCAACCACTGAGTCGCCCGGCCGACACGGAGCGCCTCGTGCCTGAGACGGAACTGGTCTCCGTCTACGCTCTCAACAGCAAAGGGCAGGTGGAGCGAATCGGCTATACCGGTGGCAATGATGCCACCGACAATGGCATCGAGGCGACAAATCCGCTGAATCTACCACAGGCGAAGAACTGGTCAGGTGGCTGCGCCAGCCTCGGACCCATGCTGGTGACGGCGGATGCGTACGACGATGCCGACGTGACTGTGAGTTGCGAGATTCTGCGCGATGGGGAGCGTGTTGGTTTCAAGGAGGGTCCTACGGGACAGCAGAATCTGAACATGCCGGATGGCCTGCTGCACATGGAGCGTATGCTGTTTCGCCGCTTGCCACTGGAACCGGGGCAGTTGCAGGTCCTCTACTGGGGAACGCCGATCGTTTTTGCCGAAGCGGACCTGGCGTCGGGGTTGCAGGTGGGGGATGTGGTGAGGCTGGCCTTTTCCGGCGGCATCGGAGTTCTGGAGAATTCGATCGTGCCGTTGCCGGAGACGTCGCAGTTGGCCGATCTGGAAACCGCTAAAAGCTGATACTCTTCAAGTAGGCGACCGATCTTTCGATCTGATCGATCTCATAGAGGGCACAGACATCGGCGGACTCCTCAGCCTCATGGGGTGTCCGCCAGTCCGTTCCGGCGGGCTGTGCCGCCCGCTGCAGGTCGCCGAGAGCCTCGATCGCGTCGGGAATGAAAGGACGCTCCGGGTATGTCTCCCACCAACTCGGCTCGAATAGTCTGATGTGCCGTGCCGTGGTGGCGCCCAACTCGATACAGCCCTCGAGTTGCGGACATTCGGCGTCAAACCAGGCGAGCATGGCGGGCCAGTCGACGATCCCGTCCCCGAGAGCACAGCGCTTGAGGCGGTAGCCGGACTCCGTGGGATGGACCGTGTAGTCCTTGAGATGGACATGCTTGAGGAAGGGCTGCACCCGGCGCGCGAAGGAGGCCGGCGTTTCACCCACGGCGTAGGCGTTGCCCACGTCCATGGTCACGCCCACCTGCGAACCACCGATCTGCTCACACAACCAGGCCAACTCGTGTGAGCAGATGTCCTGGTGATTTTCAATACCGATTACGACGCCCGCCTCTTGCGCGGCGGCGGCGGCACGTTGCAGGGGCTTGACGAGGTTGGCCAGGTGATCTCGCCAGCCCTGAAACCCCAGAGAGCGACGATCCCCTTCCAGCAGCCCACTGATCGTCGTGCGCACCACCGGTGATCCCATCCGAACCGCCACCTCGATGGCCTGCGTCAGTGGTGTGAGGTCTTCGGCGTAGTTCTGGCCGCCTGTATCGACAAAGATTCCCTTTGATCCCAACGACCTTTGAAAGTCGCTGATCTGCGTCTCATTCATGCCCTCGAACCAGCCGGAGGCGCCTTCGATGCTGGCCAGGCCGTACTGATTCGTCAGCGCCAGCAGACCCCCCGCCAGGTGCGGGTCCGGCTCGCGACCCGCTGTTCGGTGCGATCCGGTGAAGCTCCAGGCACAAAGTCCGATCTTCACGACGACAGCTCCTCGGGTGTCACTTCCTGCTCTTCCCCCGACGTCAGATCGCGCACCTTGATGACACCCCGCTCCCATTCATCCGGTGCCAGCAGCACCAAGCGGGCGGCGCCGGCATTGTCGGCATGGCGGAAAGCCCACTTCATGCGTTTACCCGCGTCGAGGACGAGATCGACACAACGCCCACTTGCCCGCAGTCGCCGAGCGACCTCCATGGCGGGGCCACGTAGCTGCTCGGAGAAGGCAAATACGACGTCGTCCACGGAAGGGCCCAATTCAGGCAGTAGACCCTTGTCCTTCAACAGTTCCACGATCACGGCGTCGCCGAACCCGAAGCCGCAGGCCGGCACGTCCTTGCCACCGAAGGTGGAGAGCAAGCGATCGTAGCGACCACCACCGCAGATGGCACGCAGTTCCCCTTCGGTGGCAAAAGCCTCAAAGACGGTGCCGGTGTAGTATGCCAGACCGCGCACCAGACTCGGATCATAACGCAGCCAGTCGGCGAACCCATAGGCTGCGGTCAGATCGATAAGACGTTCCACCTCGTCCAGACCATTGTCGCCGGCGCCGGCCAGTTTTCGCGCATCCTCGAGACTGGTGCATGACGCGACTTCGAGCACGCCGTCGATGACGCCCGTGTCGACACCGAGTCCCTGCAAGTCGGCTTCGATCGTCTCGCGTGGGAGCTTTTCCAGCTTGTCCACCAGGATACATACGGGGGCAAAGAGCTCCTCTGTAACTCCTGCGTTGGTTAGCACAGACTGCAGCAGACGGCGGTTGGAGAGGCGAATGGCGACATCCCCGGCACCGAGACCCAAGCGCTGGAACAGTGTGACAAGTGCCGCCAGGAGCTCCGCTTCAGCGGTGACATCATCGACGCCAACAATGTCCATATTCCACTGGAAATGCTCACGTCGGCGGCCACGGGTCATGCGCTCGTAACGCCAACACTGTGGCAGGCTGAACCACTTGATTGGGAGTCCGAGGGCACCCCCTTTTTGCAGTATCATGCGGGCCAGCGAGGGGGTCATCTCCGGGCGCAGGGCGAGTTCGCGGTTGCTCTTGTCCTGAAAGGTGTAGAGCTGATCGACGATCTCTTCTCCCGCCTTGCGGACGTAGAGTTCGGCTGACTCAACAACGGGTGCGTCGTACTCCTCAAAGCCGAACAGCTGCGCGACGTCGCGGAAGTGGCAGAAGAGCCAGGTGCGCAGACGCATGTCTTCGGGGAAGAAGTCGCGGGTGCCACGAGGAGGGGAGAGATTCATGTCAAATAGAGTCGGGGGTGATGGTGATAGTGGCAAGGACTCCAGCCTCGACGATAGGTGGATGAGAGGGCTCAGGGGTTGGTTTTGAAAACTGTCAGCCTTTGGGTGGTGGTTCGTTACCAATTGGTGAAGGAGCCGTCGGAGCGGCGTAGTTGCGGGCCGTTGAGCCATTTGAACTCGTATTTGTTGGCCGCTTCTTCGTCGAACTCGATTCCAAGGCCGGGTTGTTCGGGGGGCAGTACGTGGCCGGCTTCGTAGGGGATCTGTACGGGGAAGACGTCCTCGAGGAAGGAGGAGCCGATACGGCCGCCTTCCTGCACTGCGAAGTTGTCCGTTGCTAGGTCCAATTGCACGCAGGCGGCGGCCGATACGGGGCCCAGGGGGTTGTGGGGTACGATCTTGATGTAGTGGGTCTCGCACCAGTTGGTGATTTTGCGCGCTTCCGTGATGCCACCCACGATACACAGGTCGATACGTGCGTAATCGAGCAGTTCCTCTTCCACCATCTGGCGGAATTCCCATTTGGTGGCGTAGTGCTCGCCCACGGCCAGGGGGCTGGATACGTGCTGGCGGACCTGGCGATAGGACTGGGGATTTTCGCAGCGCAAGGGATCTTCGATGAAGAAGGGGTCGTACTCCTCCAGCAGACGACCCAGACGGATCGCATCCGGGGGATCCAGGCGGGTGTGCACGTCGATACAGATCTCCACGTCCGGGCCTACGGCCTGGCGCACGGCGGCAAAGTGAGCGACGGAGTCGCGCACGGCGGTGCGGGCGTCGAGGATTCCGTGGCGGTCGTTGACGGACAGACGCAGATACTGCCAGCCAGCTTCGACACGGGCCTGCCCGGTCTCTGCCGTCTCCTGTGGCGTGCTGCCGCCAATGCCGGTGTAACAGGCGACACGGTCCCTCAGCTTGCCCCCGAGGAGCATGTGCACGGGCTGTTCGAGTGCCTTGCCCTTGATATCCCAGAGGGCGATGTCGATCGCACTGATGGCGGCGGCGCCAATGCGGCCCCCGGGGAAGAAGTCTCCTCGAAACATCACCTGCCAGAGATACTCGATGTTCATGGGGTCCTGCCCGAGCAGGTGCGCTTTCATATGCTCGATGGCACCGACGCCGGCCTGCTCTTTCCAGGTGATGCCAAACTCACCCATGCCATACAGGCCCTCATCGGTTTCCACCTTGACGAAGAGAAAATTCCGCTCTCCGGCGTGGATGGGGAACGTCTTGATGGCCGTGATTTTCATGAGACACTCCTTGGTTGACGTGGTATCAAGTGTTATGTGCGGTCCACAAACTCGCCGAGCAGAACCGCCGTGAGCCCCAGCAACATGCCGAAGAGCAGTTGCTGGCTGAGGCGGGTATCCCCCGGCCAGGGGCCAGACCACAATCGGCGCACCATACGGAGGAGAAATAGGTCGAGGGCGAATACGGGGATCAGATACGCCACTCCATAGACTCCGAGCAACCCGGGCAATGGTGCGGTGAATCCAACGAGTCCCAGCAGGATCGCGGCCACCCGGCACGTGGTGGGGATACCACAGAGGCGCGCCATTGTGCGGACCCCCGCAATCCCGTCCCCTTCGACGTCCTCCACTCCCTTGACCAGTTCTCTGGCGAGATGATAACAGGCGGCGAACAGAGCCGGGATCCACCATCGCCCCCAAGCGCCGGCAGCGGCGGCGCCATAAGGGAAGGTCGCCGCCGCAATCAGGCTGACGAGCACGTTACCAGCCAGTCCGACCCGTTTCAGCAGCCAGTTGTATAGTGCCAGTCCTGTGACGACGATGAAAGCGATCATTCCCGGGAGCACACCGGCAAGGAAGGCAAGTGTCAACCCCGTGACACCCAGCAATGCGGACAACACCAGAGCGGCGCCAATGGACAACCGGCCGGAGGGCAGCGGCCGATGCGGTCTGTTGCAGCGGTCCACCTCCAGGTCGATGACGTCGTTCATGCCATTTCCGGCTGCCGCAATGGCGGCAGCCCCGAGCCCGGCAAATAGGATCGTGTAACCAGCGTGGTTCCCTCCTGACGTCACGGCACCCACCCACACCGAAATGGCCGTGAGCACGCAGTTCAGAGGGCGGGTCAACTGTGCTGCTGAGAGGAGAACCTGCCCCCTGGGCGGGTTTGGCGAGCGGATCGGCATAGGACCGTTCATTTAGTTCGTAACATTCATAATATGTTGCACTTATGCGAATTTTGTGGAAGTCGATGGTGGTTTCTCAACGACCATCGTGAACGACGCCTTCAAAGTGGGGTGCTTTTCTGCGCTAACTACCAAAAAAATAAGTGCTTCAACGTGGAAATTTCTTGACACGGCCTATTTCCACGCTATACCTTCATGGAACGCGTTATTTACCAATAACTAAAGTCACTTAGACACTCCTGTCAGCCGAGAAATCGGTCGGCGACTAGCAGGAGGAACTCCTTTGTCTACAATCACCAAGAAAGACCTCGCCCTTCTGGTCAGCCAGAGTACCGGTTGCAAGAAAAATCTGGCGGCCAAAATGGTGGACAGTCTGTTCGTAGCGATGCGCGACAGTCTGATCGAAGGCAACCGGATCGAGATCCGGGGCTTCGGTGTCTTTCAGGTCAAGGACACTCGGCCCAAGCCGGCGGCGCGCAATCCTCGCACCGGTGAAATCATCTATGTACCCGCCCGGCGCAAGACCCACTTCAAGCCGGGTCGGTTGCTCAAGGAAGCCCTGCACCAAACGCGCGAAGAGCGAGAAGAGATTGTCGGCGCCGCAGGCAATCCGGTTCCCGCCGATACCATCAACGAGAGGGTGGCGCGTGCATATTCGGCCGACTACGACGATGATGA
>DPVW01000080.1:0-143 GCA_003529325.1 Candidatus Latescibacterota bacterium
GATCCAGCGTTCGATGGTCAGTCTCTCCTTACTCGTCAGTCGTGGCCACGCACCCGGTGGCATGCTGTTCTTGTCGAAAATCTCCTCTACAACGTCCTCGAGATTGTTGACGATCGACTGGCATGACTCGAGTCCTGGATCGT
>DPVW01000080.1:495-1805 GCA_003529325.1 Candidatus Latescibacterota bacterium
AAGAGGCGGTCATATTCGGCGCGCTCGTCTGTCCCGGAATGGCAGGGGACGCAGTCGGCTTGAAAAATCGGCTCCACCTGGGCATAGGCGGGGCGTTGTGCGACGATGCCCGGATCCGCCTCGTTCAGCGTCCGGTCACCTGACGCACAGGCGGCCAGTATCGAGAGCAAGACTCCCCAACGCATCCGCTTCAACATCGACCTCTTCAGGCGCCCACGGCTGACAGTGTCTGCCGTGCCATCAGATCCAACAAGCGTAGATCATTGTTCAGGTCGATGAAGCGGAACCCTTCGTCGAGACGCTGACGTGTCGAAGCCGCGTCTTTGGTGGGAATGCCACTCGGCTTGCCGGCTCTTTCACATCCCTCCCGAAACCGTTGCAGCGCCGCCTCGTGTTCGGGAGCACCCATTTCGACGCCCATGGACATGGCCAGATCGTTGGGTCCGAGAAAGCCGATGTCGATCCCAGGGACGTTGCAGATCGCCTCGGCATTGTCGATGCCTTCCAGATCCTCGATCTGTGGGATACAGAGAATCAGTTCATTCGCAGTCTGCCGATAGTCATCGGCCAGGGTGACGCATCGGCCCGTGCCAACCGAGCGGCTGCCTACCGGTGGGTAGCGCACGGAACTGGCCAACTGTTGTGCCTGTTCGGGAGTGCTGACGTGGGGAAAGATCAGCCCCCACGCGCCGGCATCGAGCAGACGCGCAGCGGTGACGGGATCGTGATCCCAGGCGCGGGCCAATGGCACGGCGCCACGTGCCTCGATGGCACGAAACATGTTGGCCACCGACTCCATGTCGTAGGCGGTGTGTTCGGTGTCGACAGCCAGCCATGGGAAACCGGCAGCGGCCATGACCTCTGCCGCCAGTGTTGAACCCAGGTTGAGCCAGGAGCCGACACTGGCCTCGCCGGCCTCGAGGGCGGTACGGATGCGGTTTTGCATTGCCATACACTCCTATAGATGTAGGAACTCGCGGACCCGGGGATGCTCGAGTACGGACTCGTTGAGGATGTGTTCTGGTTGGCGTCCAGCCAGTGCATCGGTGACCTGTTCGTAGGTCTTGTTATCAAGACGCATGACCGATTCTACCGTGATGCCCCCATTGTGATTGGTGCAGATGATGCGGGGATGATCCTTGTGTACGGCGCGCGTGCCATTCACCGGATCGTCGACGACGTAATACTCCAATTTGCCCGCCTCGATGGCACGATGGACATCGTTGTCGTCCACCAGATTGCCACGGGATGGATTGATGAGACTCGCATGGGGACGCATGGCGGCGAGTTGCTCGTAATGGACGATGGTC
>DPVW01000080.1:2195-5852 GCA_003529325.1 Candidatus Latescibacterota bacterium
GATTCAGCACCATAATGGTCAGCCAACTCACCGATGTCGGGACGCGTGTCGTATACCAGCAGGCGGCCATGTTCTCCCAGCAGTGGTTTTGCCCGGAGGGCGACCTGCTGGCCGATGCGGCCAAAACCGTATAGACCCAGACAGGATCCCTGGGCTTCAAAAGTTCGGATGATGGAAAAGTCGCCGCCATGGGACAGACGGTTGAGGGTATAGACGCGCTTCAGCGTCGCCATCCATTGGGCGATGGTGTATTCGGCGACGGCGTCCATGTGGACTGGCGTCACCGTGACCAGAACCCCATTGGCCGTCGCCGCCTCGGGGTTGACCTTGTCGAAACCGACCCCCCACCGGGCGACGATGCGCAGATCCTGGGCGGCCTCGTAGAAGCTGTCGGTAAATACCGCCGAATCGGCGATGACGGCGACGACGCCGTCGACATCGGCAGCGGTGAATTCCTGCTGAACATAAGGGACCACCTCCGCCAGCTCGCCCAGCTTTTCCAGGCCCTGCACGCGCGACGGGGAGGCGAATTCTTCGTTGGCGAAGATCGGTGACACCAGGATCTTTGCAGCCATCATTCTTCCTTTCTTACCGTCAGCGATGCCGGCGGCGGCAAATACAGGTCGGCTAATTTGCTGTACTCCGAGTACTCCCGTCCAGCCCGGTCAACCCAGCGTGCGACGAAAAAACTCCACGATGATGTCGCGTGTCAGAGCGGCGTCCCAGCCATGTTTCTCGCCCTCCAGCACATGCAGCGTCGCATCGACACCCGCCGCGGTCAGGGCCTGGTGAAAGATGACACTCTCGGCGACGGGCACCGTGGGGTCTTCGTCGCCATGCAGAATGAGGATCGGCGCACAACTCGAAGACACATATCCCAGCGGGCTGACGAGACGTGCCGTGTCGCGATGTTCGGCAACCGACCCACCGACAAAGTTGTCGGTCACCTCCTGCAGCACGGGGCTCTCGGCGGCGAGTCCGGTATCCGCCATTCGTTCCAGGTCCGTCGGTCCACACTGGTCGCAGGCCGCCTGAATGCGGCTGCTGACACCCGGGTTGCCATACTCGGCGAACTTCACGTCGCGAATCGTCTTGCCGTCGTCATGGCTCATCGGTGCTTGGCCCAGCGCAGAGAGATCGTCGAATGAATCAGCAAGGTGCACAGGACAATCCCGCCTCCGAGCAAGGCTGCATTCGCCGGTCGTTCCCCCAGTCCCAACCAGACCCAGTAGGGCCCGAGCACCATCTCCAGCAGTACAACGAGGCTCATTTCGGGCGCGGGAATAAAGCGTGGCGCCGTGACAAAACAACTGAATGCCACGGGGATCACAACACAACCCATGATTGCCAGATACGGGAAATCCACCGCTGGAATCAAGATCGTTGGCGCCATGACGAATGCCACAGAAGCGCTGAACAGACCACCGAGGGCCGCACTAGGAATCAGATTTCGCCCACGCGCAAAGCGCAGCAGAATGAGATGTACGCTGCCAAGAATCGCCGTACACAATGCGAGCAGATCCCCCGTCCACTGCCCGAGGGCGAACCCCTTGTGCATGGTGATACCGATGCCGAGGGCGGACACCGGGATTGCCAGCCACGTATGCAGACTCGCCCGCTCCTTCAGGAAGACGGCGCTGAACACCGCGGCGAACATCGGCAGGGCGCCGAGAATGATCAGTGTGTTGGCTACCTGCGTGTTGAGGATGGACAGCACAAAGCAGATGGAGCCAGCCGCCTGTAGTGCCGAGGCGAGAATGCCGATGCGTCCGATCCCACTCACGGTCTGCACAAAGGCGCCTCTGTTGGTCAGCGCCACGGCAAGCATCAGCGTCGCAGACATCAACAACCCACGCCAGAACACGAGGGTCCAGCCACTGACCGAAATCAAGCGGATCAGCAGTGCGTCCGGACTCAGCGTCAGAACACCGAACAGACCGAGGGCCAGCCCCTTCACGTGGGATGTTTCTGTTGCAGGGGCAGATGTGGGCATCCCACAAGGGTACGGAGAGCGCACCGAGACACCACCCCCCTCCGCTACTATCTTCCATGCCTGCAACTCGAAAATGACTGCATCGAGACAGACCTGAGGGAGAACGACGTGGCAGATGGCAACCCGGAACTGCGCAGCAAAGACTGGTTCGGTGGCGACCCCAAGACCTCTTTTATCCATAGGAGTTGGATGAAGATCGAGGGCATCCCCGACCATGAGTTCAATGGCAAACCCGTCATCGGTATCTGTAACACCTGGTCGGAGCTCACCCCCTGCAACGCCCATTTCCGCGAGTTGGCGGAGATGGTCAAGCGGGGCGTCTACGAGGCGGGTGGGTTCCCCCTCGAGTTTCCCGTCATGTCGCTGGGTGAGCCCATCATGCGGCCCACGACGATGCTGTTTCGCAATCTGGTCTCCATGGACACGGAGGAATCGATTCGCGCCAACCCCATGGATGGTGTCGTCCTGCTCGCGGGCTGCGACAAGACGACCCCGTCGACGCTGATGGGCGCCATCAGCTGCGACCTGCCCACCATCATCGTCTCCGGTGGCCCCATGCTCAATGGCAAGTTCCACGGCCAGGATATCGGTTCCGGCACGGACGTGTGGCGCTTCTCCGAAGACCTGCGCGCCGGCAAGATGACAACGCAGGAGTTCTCCGAGGCCGAGGCCTGCATGTCCCGTTCCGCCGGGCATTGCATGACGATGGGCACGGCGTCGACCATGGCCTGCATGGTCGAGGCTCTCGGTATGACCCTTTCAGGGGGCGCCGCCATCCCCGCCGCCGACTCACGGCGTAAGGCGCTGGCCCAGGTTGCGGGCAATCGCATTGTGGAAATGATCAAGGAGGACCTGCGGCCATCGCAGATCCTGACCAAGGAGGCTTTCGAAAACGCCATCATGATCAACGCCGCCGTCGGGGGGTCGACCAATCTGGTCGTGCATCTGTTGGCGCAGGCCGGACGCGCCGGCATCGACATCACGCTGGACGACTTCGACCGCCTCGGCAGCAAGCTCCCCCTGCTGGTAAACCTGATGCCCTCCGGCAAGTATCTGATGGAGGACTTCTACTACGCCGGGGGGCTGCCCGTCGTTATCCAGGAACTGAAAGCTCTGCTGCACATGGACACGATCACCGTCAATGGCCGCACCCACGCCGACAACACCGAGGGTGCACCCTGTTACAACCGCGATGTCATCGCCCCTTTCGACGACCCCATACAGAAGGAGGTCGGCATCGCCGTGCTGCGTGGCAATCTGGCCGTGGACGGTGCCGTCATCAAACCCTCGGCGGCGACACCCCAACTGCTGCAGCACAGGGGGCGCGCCGTCGTTTTCGAGGACATCGAGGATCTGCACGCTCGCATCGACGACCCCGACCTCGACGTCGATGAAAGCTGCGTCCTCGTGCTCAAAGGGGCCGGACCCAAGGGCTACCCGGGCATGGCGGAGGTGGGCAACATGCCGATGCCACAGAAACTGGTCGAGGCCGGTGTGCGCGACATGGTACGGATCTCGGATGGCCGCATGTCCGGCACCGCCTACGGCACCGTCGTGCTGCATACGTCTCCTGAATCCGCCATCGGTGGCACACTGGCGCTGGTGCAGAATGGCGATATGATCGAACTCGATTTCGCCGGGCGTCGCCTGCATCTGGATGTGTC
>DPVW01000080.1:6153-6273 GCA_003529325.1 Candidatus Latescibacterota bacterium
TCGCCTGCATCTGGATGTGTCGGATGAGGAACTGGCCGAGCGTCGCGCCGTCTGGACGCCACCACCCCCACACGACACGCGTGGTTATGTGAAGATGTATGTCGACCACGTGCAGCAGGC
>DPVW01000080.1:6647-6934 GCA_003529325.1 Candidatus Latescibacterota bacterium
GTGACCCGCGAGGCGCACTGATGACGGACAGACCGAATATCGTCGTCGTCTGTGTCGACACCTTGCGCACCGCCTTTCTGGGCTGTTACGGCAACGATTGGATCCACACGCCCAATATCGACCGGTTTGCCGGCAGCGCCCTGCGTTTCACCCGCGCCCATCCCGAATGCCTGCCGACGATTCCCACGCGCCGTACCCTGCACTCGGGGCGCCGTGCCTATCCATTTGGCAGCTATGATCCAGTATCGTGGGACAATGTCTACATCCCCGGCTGGCAGCCCATGGCC
>DPVW01000464.1 GCA_003529325.1 Candidatus Latescibacterota bacterium
CACTTGACGCTGAGCAGCGAGTGGGACCGCCTGAAGTGGGGACCATTGACCCGTGCCAGGAGTCTGACCACAAGCTCCGGATACTTCTGCCGGCGCCTGTGGCCCAGCGGCGAGGTGAGAGAAGCCTTCATCGATCTCGACTGGCAGCTGGATGAGATCGAGGCGGAGCTTCGCGCCCAGATCGAGCGTGTTCTCCAGCACCTGGCTGCGACCCATCTCACCGGTCACATGGGTGTGGTGCGACTCGACGAGCCCATCGGCGCCCTCGTCGCCCGCCTGGAACAGGAGTACGATCTGCGAGCAGATGTCAGCGATTTCCAGCGACTGGCAGCATACGGCGAGGGTGCGTCGCCGTGGACCGGGCGGGTGTGACGCAATCGTGGACGGATCCCGAAGTGCTCGCCATCGTCGCCGACCGCGGCATCCGTCTGGTCAGCTACGGCGATGTGAAGGCGGGATTGTGACGGAGGGGATTGCCGCCTCCGATCATCGACCGGTATTGCTCTAGCTGACCATGGCAGGTCACTCGACATAGGTTACCTTGAAACGATGGATAACCCGCCGCTGCTGGAATTTGAGATACCTGGAGTTTCCAGGCCATACGTGATGGCGCACCGCGGTGACCTCGTGCACTGTCCCGAGAACACCCCTGCCTCCTTTCGCAAGGCCATCGACGACGGCACAGACCTGATCGAAACGGATGTTCATGTCACGGCGGATGGGCACTTCGTCTGCATCCACGATGAGACCGTAGACCGCACGACAGATGGCAGTGGCGCCGTCCGAGACATGTCGCTCGAGGACGTCAAGGGGCTCTCGGCCAGCTGCGGTCGAAGGGAGTTCACGGACGAGCGTGTGCCCACGCTGCAGGAGGTCTTCGACCTTCTGCCAGCGGATATGGTGATCGCACTGGAGTTAAAGACGGACGATTTCCTCGATCCGGAGATCGCTGACAGACTTGTCGCCGAGATCGAAGCTGCTGGCCGGCAAGAGCGCACGGTGATCCTGAGTTTTGAGGCCAATCGCGTTCTCGCAGTCAGACGGCAAGCGCTGGCGGCGGGCATGCGAATACCGGCTGGCACCATCTCCCTCACACAGGTGGTACCAAGAGGCGGCGTGGAACTGACGGGACCGGCCTGGCCGCTACTCCTGCTCAATCCGTTCTACGTGTGGTGGGCGCATCGAAAAGGACTCCGCGTCTGTCCCCTCGATCCTAGTCCCGACGGGCGGCTCTGGTTGTACCGATGGCTCGGTTGTGATGCGGTGCTGACGGACGATCCTGGAGCGACTCTGCGGTGTCTGGGGCGCTGATTCCTACCGGCGCTAAAACGCGAAACCTGAGGCGGTGTAATAGCGCGTGAACAACTGGGCCGGAAATCATCACTACAGATCTGTCGAGATCCATCGTCCCGAGAGGATCGAGAAGGTGCAGGATCTGGTTCGGCGCACCGAACGGCTGAAGGTGTTGGGCACTCGTCACTCCTTCAACGATGTCGCCGACACGACGGGTACCCACATATCCCTCGACCACATGAACCAGGTCATCTCCCTGGACGGGTCGGCCGAAACCGTCAGCGTCGAGGCGGGTATCAATTACGGTCAGCTCTGTCCCTGGCTGCACCGGCAGGGCTGGGCGCTGCACAATCTGGCTTCACTGCCTCACATTTCGATCGCCGGTGCCTGCAGCACCGCAACCCACGGCTCGGGTGACCGCAATGGCAACCTGGCCACCGCCGTCTCCGCCCTGGATGTGGTCATCGCCGACGGCGACATCGTCGCCCTGTCACGCGAGCAGGATCCCGATCGGTTTGCGGGGGTCGTCGTCGCTCTTGGTGGCCTCGGTATCGTCACCCGCTTGACCCTCGATCTGCAACCGGCCTTCGACGTGCGACAGCACGTGTTCGAAGACGTATCACTCACCAACTTGCTCGACCATTTCGACGACGTGATGGCCAGGGGGTACAGCGTCAGCCCGTTCACCGATTGGATCAGCCAGCGGTTCCGGGTGTGGGTGAAGGAGCGGATTCCCCAGGATGGCGCCGACTCGATTCCGGATCTGCTTGGTTCGAAGGTGGCTGCCCGATCGTTGCATCCAGTCGAAGGCGAACCAGCTGACGGCTGCACGGAACAGAGAAGCCGTCCCGGCCCCTGGCATGAGCGGCTGCCCCATTTCCGCATGGATGCTGTGCCGAGTGTCGGCGCGGAACTGCAATCCGAGTACTTCGTATCGAGAGCGAATGCTCGGCAGGCGCTGCTGGCTGTCGATGGTCTGCGACAGCAGATCGGGCCGTTGCTGTTTGTCTCCGAGATCCGATCGATCGCGGCAGATGATCTCTGGTTGAGTCCTTGCTACGAGCAGGACAGCATCGCCCTGCACTTCACCTGGAAACCCGATTGGGAGCAGGTCCGTCAGTTGCTGCCGATCCTCGAGGCGGAACTGGCGCCCTTCGAGCCCAGGCCGCATTGGGGCAAGCTGTTCACGATCCCGGTGGACGAACTGCAGTCATCCTATGAACGACTCGATGATTTTCGGGGGCTGCTCAGTCAATACGATCCCGATGGCAAGTTCCGCAACCGGTTTCTCGACGAGTGGCACCGCGGGGTTCCGTTCGACGACCGATGAGTGTGCCGTTGTGTTGTTCCGTGTGCGGACGCATTATTCTGACCGTTCCCGTGCGGAGGATCCGATCAGGCGGCGAGCGCGGCAATCATCGAAGAGGCTGACTGTGTACAGATCCGGTGGACAGATTCTAATAGAAGCTCTCGATGCCCATGGCGTAGACACACTCTTTGGTATCCCGGGCATCCATACACTGCCGATCTATGACGCGTTGTATGAACACCACCGCATCCATCATGTGATGACGCGTCACGAACAGGGGGCCGGATACATGGCCGATGGTTACGCCCGTGTGACTGGACGAGTCGGCGTGGTGCTGACGACAACCGGGCCTGCCGCGATCAATGCCTTGACACCGGTGGGTGAAGCAAACGCCGAATCCTCCCCCGTTCTGCTGATTGCAAGTGGGCCGGATGATGACATGACACCAGACTCGGGTTATCTGCACGAGATGCGCGATCAATTCAACACGCTGGTGAGTGTGACGGGTCAAGGAAAGCGGGCAAGGACGGGGCAGGAGATCGTCGCCGGTGTGGCAGAAGCGATGTCGTTTGTTGGCAGGAGGAGACCGCGGCCGTACGTGCTCGAAGTACCGATCGGTGTTCTCAAGCAGGAATACGAGGTAGAGCCTCCAACTCCGCAGATGTACCCACCGATTGTACCGAGCGAAGCAGACATCCAGAAGGCTGTCGAACTGCTGAATGTTGCTGAACGACCGTTACTTTTCGTCGGTGGCGGGGCGCAAGATGCGTCGCGGGAAGTCGCCAGGCTGGCCGAACTGCTGCAGGCCAAGGTAGGGGTGAGTGCGAACGGCTTGGGTGTTCTGAGTGCAGATGACCCACGGTTTGTCGATACAAATGATACACCGGGCTGGTGGATCAGCCGGGCGGATGTGATCGTTGCGATCGGGACCCGTTTCGATGCACGGACACGCAGTTGGATCGGGTCGCCGGAGGCTGAGTTGATCCACATCGATCTCGATCCTGAGGTCATCGGCCGTTCGCTCCCGGCCGAGGTTGCGCTCGTTGGAGATGCAGCGGCGACCGTGGAGATTCTGCTCAGCCAGCTGAACGGCGATCGAACTTCGTCATGGCCCGAGAGGGAGCAGAGAGCGCCTGAGCAAGAGGATGACGAACGCACTGCGGCGATCCTGACGACGCTGCGACAGGTAATGGCTCGAGATGCGATCCTGTTCAATGATATGACGCTGGTGTGCTATCGAGCCCGACGATTCTTCGATGTCTACACACCCAGGTCATTTCATTCGCCCCTTACCTACGGATCGCTCGGATTCTCCGTACCGGCAGCTATTGGGGCGAAGATCGCCGAGCGTCAACGTCAGGTCGTCGCCCTGTGCGGTGATGGCGGGTTCATGTTTACGGCGCAGGAGGTGCTGACGGCGAAGCAGGAGCGGCTCGGGCTGCCGATCGTATTGTTCAACGACAACTGCTATTCGGCCATTCGGCGGGCGCAGGATCGGGAGTATGAAGGACGGCACGTTGCGGTGGCGCTGGACAATCCGGATTTCCAGCTGTTGGCCAAGAGCTTTGGTATACCGAGCGTTCGTGTGGTCAGCGCCAAGGAACTCGGCAGTGAGGTGCAGAGGGCTTTTGCCAGGGACCTGCCAACGCTGATCGAGGTGGAGTTGGAACGATTTGAGATATAGGAAAGAAGAGACGGACGAAACCGAGTGCTGAATTCCAGAAACTGAGGTGAGTTTTGGATAAGAGTTGCCTGCAATACTGTATGACGGATGCACAGCGAGACCAGTTTGATCAGCAGGGGTATCTGATCGTCCCGAATGCACTAGACGAGGCTACGCTGGAGCGGCTGTTGGAAGCCAGCGATCGGGTGGATCGGGAGGAGCGTGAGAAGAAGGCACTCGATCCTGGCGCCACGATGGCGAAGTTCAGGACGATTGTGGAGGGAGATGCGTTTCTCGAATTGCTGGACTGGCCGAAGACATTTCCGCTGATCTGGGACATTCTCGGATGGAATGTTCAGCATTACATCTCGCACCTGATCTACTACCCGCCGGAGTCGAAACAGCGCCCGGATCTGCAGCCCGGTGGGTGGCATCAGGATGGTGGCAGGCCGGTTCCGGAGATGGAACGACCCCAGCCCAGACTGTCGCTGAAGGTTGGGTTCTGGCTATCGGATGTGAGCGAGCCGGAACATGGCGGGATTCGGGTGATCCCCGGTAGCCACAAGCGTGACCGACCACCGGAACGTACCCCTGGCAACGAGTTCGACGATTCGGTGCAAGTCCAAGTAGAGGCTGGCACGGCTGTGCTGTTTGATCGCAGGATGTGGCACTCGCGCGGGATCAATACATCGGACATCACGCGCAAGGTATTGTTTCTCGGATACAGCTACCGATGGCTGCGCGGTCTGGACTATAACCTGATCGACGATGAAATCCTGCAGAAGTGTGACCCGATTCGGCGACAATTGCTGGGTGACGGTGTGGACGTCAAAGGGTGGTGGCAGCCGACGGATGCGGACGTTCCCCTGAAGGGCTGGTTGCTCGAGCACAAGGGGGAGGAATTCGTCGAGCGGATCGGGCAGAAGCAGTGGGAGAGGCAGAAGTGGGAACCGGAGGGTTATTGAAGAACAGCCAGGCATGTCAACGGGGTCGGAGGCCTGGCAGGTTCAACGAACTGCTCGTCGCGGCGCTGTCAATGACCGTCACCATAGCTTCCGCAGATACCGAGATGCTGGTTGCCGTGCCTGCTCCCGAGTGGACGGCGTTGTTTGATCGGGAGCATGATTGGACGGGGGCCGACGGCATCTTCTCCATCCCGCTCAATGGCAGGGAAGATGGAGAGGCACACGGCCCCAACTTCCGCACGTTGATCCTGTTCTCGGATACCGCCATCGGCGAGGTCGGTTCCTCGGCAGAGCGGCTCGACGGCACGACGCTTGTGAACAACACACTCGCGGTCCTGCGTGGTACTGGCTGGGGGACGGCGTCGCCATCGGGGACCTAGTGCACATCCTGGCCATCCGCATGCGAAAGACCGAGGACGCGGTGTTCGGCTTTGCAACATCAGGGGTGAATCTGCTCACCCTCGACCTGACTCGACCTCATCCTCTGGCGCTCCAACAGCAGCGGGACACACCGTTTTTTCGAGCGCCCGAGGGGGACCACGGGGATCTCACATTCGGCAGTGGAATCCTTGTCAATACGGAAGAGGCGGGTGCACCGAATGCGGACGGATTCATCTACGTGTATGGCGTGCGCAACGACCTGTCGAAGAAGCTGATGGCCGCTCGTGTCCGCCCCGATCTGTTTACCAACTTCGACGCCTGGCGTTTCTGGGACGGCGGCGGCTGGTCGGCACAACTCGACGACGCTGCACCGATCACCGATCAGATTTCGAATGAATTGAGCGTCTCGCCTCTGGCGGACGGCACATACGCTCTCGTGTTCCAGGTGGGTGGCATCACGGCGGACGTGGGTGTACGCTTCGGCGACTCGCCGGTGGGACCCTTCGGCGATATCAACACGATCTATCATGCTTCGGAGCCATCGACGGATCCCGAGACTTTCGTCTACAACGCCAAGGCTCATCCCCACCTGTCGAAGCCCGGTGAGTTACTGATTAGCTACAATGTGAACACCTTCGACTTCTATGGCGATTTCTTCAAGGACTCCGATATCTACCGACCCCGATTCATTCGCTTGAAGTTGGTAGCGACAGGACACTAGTACAGCCTAGCGGAATT
>DPVW01000418.1 GCA_003529325.1 Candidatus Latescibacterota bacterium
TTTGCCAGCGCCGCACGTTCTTGATCGAGAGCGCCCGACAGCACTTCGGCGCCCTCCTTCAGGTCCAGATCCTCGTCGGCATTCAGCTCGCGAAGTGCCTCCATAGCGGCGACCTCTTCATCGTAGAGTGCGGCAGCCTCTCGCAAAAGCGCTCGGGCGCCCTCGGGAAACAGGACATCGATCTCGCGCAAATAGGCCGCCGCTGTGACCACTGATAGTTGTCGGCCTGGACCAACCGATGGACGGGGATCAGCAGCGGCAGTGCGGCCATGACCGCTTTGGTGAACCGACCGGCCCGCCGCTGCTGCAGCAGAACCTGCTCGGCGACGGGCAACATGAGTTCGCGCAGACGTTCGCGGCCATACTGCAGCCAGCTCCTGACGGCGCTGATTGAAATGCCGACGGCCTCTGCAATCTCACGGTCGTTCAGCCCACCGACATAATGCAGCAGACGGCCTCGCGCGCGCGCTCTGGCAGTTCGTCCACAGCCGCCCACACAGCATCAGCGACTTCCTGTCTCTCCAATTCGTCCAGTGGCGTCGGCACATCACCCTCATTCGACAGATGGCTCTCATCCGTGACGACAGCCATCCTCTGCGTCTCTGATCGAGCCGTACGCAGCCAGCGACTGGCGACGTTGATTGTGATCCCCACCAACCAGGACCGAAACAGAGACGTGTCCCGAGCGACCGCAGGTGGGTGTACGCCTCCAGCAATGCCTCCTGGGCGAGATCTTCCAGCGCACTCCGGTCTCGGAGTCGGCTGGACAGCAGTGCGAAGACCGAGTTCTGGTGGCGCGCCACGAGTTCGGCATACGCCGTGGGGTCGCCATCCAGTGTTTTGCCGACAAGTTCAGCGTCAGTGGACTGTCTGACCTGATCGTCGATTTCTCCTGCTCCCTGCATAATTCTCCCGTCCTGCCCTTATAGTGCCGTCTGACCCGCGATTTCCGAAACAATTCTATTGCCGCCAGCCGACGGCGGAGCGACAGCCAGTCGCTCCCCACCTTGCGGATCCGTTCTCACCGACATTTAGTACGTACAACCAGGCGGTTCTTTTGGAACAGACCTTTTGACTCTCAGCGAATTGCAGCGATGACACGTGAGATTGTTCGTCCCGACGGTCTGGATCTCGACTCAATCGGCAGGCGGGACTACTGGGTCGCCCTGGAACATGACAGCACCTGGGGAGACCATCTGCTGCCATTGACCGTCATCGTCGGTGATCGGGTCGAGACCGGCTGTGGGCTGGTCGCCTTCGGTGCCAATCACGGCAACGAATACGAAGGACCCGTGGCGATCAAACACCTGCTGTCCGAGATCGACAACGACGAGGTCTGCGGCCGTCTGATCCTCGTACCGGTGCTCAACCCCGCCGCCTTCGGCGCAGGGTCCCGCGAAAGCATCGCTGATGATGGCGTCAATCTCAATCGCGCCTTCGTCGATGGTGCCGGTCTGTCGCCGGCGCTGAAGGGCATCACTCACCGAATCGCCGCCTTCGTGCGTACCTACATCTGGCCGCGAGTGCACGTGGTGCAGGATATCCACGCTGGGGGGCGTGGTCATCGGTTCGCACTGTGCACCAGTTTCCATCACGTCGACGACCAGCAGCAGCGCCGCGTCATCGAGGACACCGCGCGCTGGTATGGAACGCCTTTCGTGATGATCTATCAGGACGAAACACCGGGCCTGCTACCCAGTGAGGCGGAGCGCCTGGGCAAAATCACCGTCGGTACCGAGTTGGGTTGGGGTGAGACGGTAAACCGGGAGGGCGTCCGCTACGCCCGTCATGGGATCCGTGCCGCCGCGATTCACCACGGACAGATGCTGGGGGAGATTGAACCGATCGGCCACCACGCGGATGGCACGCAGAAACTGGTCGCCATGGTAGACCGCGATTGTTTCACACCCGCCCCATTTTCCGGTCACTACGAACCCGTGATGGATTGTGGGACTTTCGTGCATGCCGGGGACACGGTGGGACTGCTGCACGACTTCCAGCGTGTGGATGAACAACCGTGGCCAGTGCGTGCCCGCATCGATGGTTATGTGCTATGTCAGGCTGCCAGGGCACCGGTGGCGCAGGGCCTGCACATCCTCGTCATCGCGCAACAAGTGACAAGTTGACCTTCTTCAGTCGCTGATGATCATCTTCCTACGGAACGATGAGGTTGCGCGGTGTGACGTTGACCACGGCCTGCGGCAACGCGGCGGGTGGGCTCGCGGGAGACCTGCGTCTTTTCTTCCGCAGCGATCTCCTCCTCTTCCTCCGCCTCGAAGTAATCACCGTAGGCCTCGGCCAGTGCGGGTGTATCCCGCACATATGCCCGCCACTCCTGAGTCACTTTGTCCTCATCGACGCACTTATGGCAGGTGATCGCCAGGTTCAGTTGATTGACTCCCTGATACCCGCGGTCGTAACAGCGCGAGCAGTTTTTCTTGGTTCGGTGCCTCGAAATGATCTCTTTCGCCTTTTCGAGGTGCTCATCCGGCAGCTTCGGTACGTCTTCCATTGTCGCCTCCCCTGGTTCAGAAAGAACTCGTTCACATGTGGAAGATGATGCGAAAATGCGATTCGGACAAACCGCTCGACTCATCCTCCTGTCTCGACCCAACTCCCGAAGTCGGAGGCAACCACCGATGACCCCACTGCCAAACATCGAAACCCTCGATGTCGCCGCCGAGGCGCCGGTATTGACCCTCGACGGACTGGCCGACGAGCCCGTCATCATCGAGTCGATCACCCTACGGAAGAAGGACAACCAGTATTACGTCCACGCCCGCTCGCGCGATGGGGTGGAAGGTCTGGCCTTCACCAATGGCAGAGCGTCATACTACCATCCGATCCTCAATCAGCTGATCATTCCCTGCTTCATCGGCAAAGACGCCCGCGACCTCGAACAACTCCTGGTTGACGTCTACCGCCACTCCAGCAACTACAAGATGCTGGGCCAGGCCCTCTGGTGCCCCGTCGCTTGGGTCGAGTTGGCCCTGCTCGATCTGCTCGGCCGGACCTATGGCAGATCCATCGCGACGCTCCTCGGTGGCGCCGTGCGCGAAGGGGTCCGCTTTTACGTCGCCAGCGGCCGGCGTGACAGCACGGCGCAGGAAGAGGTCGCCTACCTGCAGAGTCTGGTGCAGAAGACCGGCGCCCACGCGGTCAAGTTCAGAGTGGGTGGCCGCATGAGCGCCAATGCCGACGCCTCGCCGGGTCGAACAGAAAGCCTGATTCAGCTGGCCCGTGAGAAACTCGGAGAGGGGATCGATCTGCACGCCGATGCCAACAGCTCCTACGACCCACCACAGGCGATCGAGATCGGTCGCAGACTCGAAGACGTGGGAGCCGTCTACTTCGAGGAGCCCTGCCCCTTCGACCACCTGGAGGACACCAAGCGTGTCGCCGACGCACTGACAATCCCTGTGTCCGGTGGTGAACAGGAGTCCTCTCAGCGCCGCT
Source organism: Candidatus Latescibacterota bacterium (assembly GCA_003529325.1). GTDB lineage: Bacteria > Latescibacterota > UBA2968 > UBA8231 > UBA8231 > UBA8231. The sequence continues at coordinate 3,457 of DPVW01000418.1, forward strand.
TTCGCTGGATGATCGCCAACCGTGGCGTCGACATCGTACAACCCGATATCCACTACTACGGTGGACTTATCCGCTCGACACGCGTCGCCCGTATGGCAGCGATCATGGGCATGCCCACCACCGTCCACATATCGGGTGGATTCGGCTTCGTATACATGCTGATCTTCGCCTCCGTCACCGCCAACATCGGTGCCTATCAGGAGTACAAACGGGGCATCGAAGAACGCGCCTCGTGGTTCGAGCCAGTTCTCGAAACCCACGATGGCTCCCTGTCCGTGCCTACAGGACCAGGCACGGGCGTCGCCGACATTCGCAGATTCCTCGATGGCACCGAACTGATCGGCTGAGCCAGCTCAGCTCTCCCAGGGCGGCGTCAGATCAAACTCGTCGGCCGTCTGCTGCAACCGCCTTTGGTGGCGCGCGTACTCGTCCATCTCCGCCTTGAACTCGGCGGTGGTGGCGAACGGGTCGATTCGGAAGGCCATCATCATCGCCCCCTGGTTGGCCCCCGGCCACGACCAGGGCCGGCGCTCCGGATCGATATTCAGGCCCGTCAACAGGCCACCCAGCTCTGCCACACCTGTCCCATGGCGAAACAGCGCAGGACGAGGGTCGGTGCCAGTTCGGCGAACTGACGTTGGTTCTCCTCGTCATAGAACCCGTGAATGGCACCAAACTCCAGTACGAATGGGGGTTCCGTCGCCGTCGGTGTCGCAAAGGACATGGGCGACCCACCAGCGGCGCGGATCAGTGGATCCCAGGGTTCCAACTTCAACTGGTGACCGGATGTACTGAAGCATATCAGATCATGCTCCAGCATCATCCTCGTGTAGATGCCGGCGGCGCCGAAGTGGTTGTGGTTGCGACTCACCCCCACGGCCATGCCCATCTCTGCCGCCTTCTCGATGACCTTCTCAGTCGCCGTCACCGCCGGGAAGTAGCCCAATCCGCCGCTCCATCCACGAGGGCACTCGTCGGTGTTTCTGAGACAATGGTCACTTGCGGATCCGGATTCACCTGGCCGTCCCGTAGCAGTTTCGCATAGGAGAGCAGACCTGCGGTACCATGGCTGAACACACCACGGCAGTCATTGTCGGTGAGCAGGCGCGCCAGTTCTCCGGCCCGCTCCTGGGACAGGCCGACGGCACACCCCACTTGCTCGGTGAACCTCAGCAGCGACACGGTGGAAACACGTATGAACTCGTCTGGAACTCGATTCATGACTGGATCTCCTCCGCCGGCTGCAGTCTCAAGTGTCCCGCCAGATGGGCGTCGATCTCGTCCCTGTCCATCAGCAACGGATGATAACCATCCTGCACCCACAGCTTCGACTGCCGTCGGTAATTGGGACTCGCAGGATGACCCGACTGCCCTCCCGCGGTGGTCGCCTTGGCGGTGATCGGGTCGGCCAGATCCACCACCAGTCGGTACGTCGACAGCCCCGTCACGACGAAGGGATGGGTCGTACTCGCGCCAGCGGCGCGCACCGTACCGGTGCCCCCGGAGGTCTCGAAGGGGCCCACGTCCAGCAGGCCTGACAATGTCGCATTCGTGCTCGCTGGATGACGGAACAAGACGGTGTGCAAGCGCCCCCAACGCCACTGAGAGCGCCGCGAGCCCACATGTTCGCGCAGCCATGTCAGGGTTTCGCGTAACACCGCTACAACTTCGCGATCCACGTCGATGTTTGCGGGAAACCATCCGGGATCGTCACCACGCAACACGTCCGCGGCGACAGCCCCCGCCTTGCTGGCGACCAACCGCGCCACGTTGGCCGGAAACCGCACCCGCGCCACCCGCAGCAGCCACTGTTCCCAGAATGCGGTAAATACCGTGGCACCGATGGCGTCAGTCGTGTAGGCGCCATCCCAGTCCTGCAGGACTTCTCCGAGTCCGCGGATCTGTTTGGTCGGGCCCGCCAGCGCGATCCGGGCTACCACCGGCGACAGGATTTGAGCCCGAGGATGCAATGTGTCAGCCTGGATCGACCCGACGCTGTCCATCGTGTGTTGGGTCTGTGCCTCGATGCGGCTGCGAATGCGAAGGAACCGGTACCCATCGGCCCAGTTGCCGGTACGCATGTAGGGATCGCTGCCACCCCACGGCGGGTTGTTCGCTGAGGCCAACCAGTCCTGTTGTGGATCGATCGCATGGGGCACCTCGTCGAAGCCATACATCTCCCCCCACTGGTCCAGCGGCTCGTCCGCCCGTTTGAAGCCATAGGCCGATCCTTGTCGCTTTGGCACTCGGCCCACAGCGTGATAACCGATGCGGCCGTCTGTATCGGCGAACAGGAAATTCAGGATTGGGAAGGGCCAGTCCCGCAACGCCCCGAGCACGTCGTCCACCGATTGGGACCGGCTCAAGGACAACATCGACTCGAAACCGGTCGTCGCCTCCGTCCCCACCCAACGCATGGACAGCACCGGTTGTTCTTCGTCGCCGACAGGGGAGACGAATTCGTTCATCACCGGACCACGAACAGTGCGACGGATCTCCAGGACGTCGTCTGCCGCCCCCCGTACCGGAATGTTCTGTGCCTCCACCTCAAAGGCTTGCCAGTCCCCCCCTTCCCGATAGAGATCGGGCTGCTCTGCCGACACGGTTTCCACATACAGATCGCGCGCCGACGCCGTGTGGTTCGTCACTCCCCAGGCCGTGCGCCGCGTATGACCAAGGTAGATTCCTGGCGTGCCCAGGAAGAAGGCACCGATCGCATCCATCCCCGGCAATGTCAACTGCGCCTGGTACCATTGGCGCGACAACTCTACCCCGTTGTGTGGATCCGTCGCCAGAATCGGCCTCCCCTTCGCGCTGAGGCTGCCGCCAACGACCCAATTGTTGCTGCCCTCACCGGTGTCGAAGCCACCGACAGTGGCAGCCTCCTCGGCTGGCACGATGGTCTCCTGTCCCGCCTCGACTGCGAGAAACACATCGACCAACTCCGCTGGCAGATAGCGCTTGATCGCCTCCCGCTGGGCGAGCACATCCAGCCGACCCGTCAGCATCCACCAGCGCCATTTCCAGATCACCACCGAGTCGATGGGTGTCCACGCCTCCGGTTCGTACTCCAGCAGATCGAACTCCAGCGGCAACCGGTCTCGAGCTGCCGCCATACCGGCGTTGATGCCACGGGCCATGCCCGAAAGCACCATGCCGACTTCGGTGGACATCGCCGCCACGGCAGCGCGCGCCGAGGCGGTCAGACCGATGGTCCGATGCAGCCGATCCTGGCGCAGATAGCGAGCACCCAGCACTTCGGCAAGCCGCCCGTGGGCGAGTCGGCGCATGTGGTCCAGTTGCCACAGGCGGTCCTGCGCCATGGCATAACCAAGGGCCGCGTAGCCGTCGGCCAGCGAGGCCGCCTCGATGTGGGCGACACCCCAATTGTCTCGCCGGATCGAAACAGGCTCGTCCACAGGTGCGGCCACTGCGCCATTGATCTTGGGCAACTTGCTGCGCAGGTAGCGCCGCTTCAGGTCCTGTATCGCCTTTCGCGTCACACCGAGTTCGCGGGCGGCGTCATCGATATCGATCGCCTCCTGTAGCAGTCGAATGACGACCTCACGGCGTTCAGGTTTTAGCATCGTTCTCTCCCAGTTTTTCGACGAGACAGTCGCAGGCTGTCTCGCGCGTTGCCGGCGTCAGACCATGACCGGCTTCGTGGAAAAGCAGACGGAACTCGTCGCCCGCACCGACCTCTTCCCATGCAGACTTCGCCTTGTCGAACAGTT
>DPVW01000282.1:0-9808 GCA_003529325.1 Candidatus Latescibacterota bacterium
GCGCCCGTCATGGTAATGGAACACTTATGTCGCCAACGGGCCTGCAGGGCGGCAACGTTGTGGCCGTGGAACGGCCAGATGACCCGCCGGTGTCGATCAGTGGGCGGGATTGGCGGTTCGATCCAATCAATCGACAGGTCGCTGCGGTCAGCGACGAATGTTACTCACGATGTACTGCGTCCGCGCTCCCGCCGCCAGATATTTTACGGTTGCTCTCGACGATGTTGTTCTTGCAATCTGGATCCTCGTGGACCCGGTCGACGGGGAAGGCAGCACCGGAGGAACTGCGTGCCAGCCAGTTGTCCCTGATCACGCAACCCGTGGCACTGACCGGCAAAGCGTTGCGGATCTTTCCGCTGGCCGCGCTTGACTCGGCGGTTACATTCTCACCAGAGTCAAACGTGCCCGACACTTCCCGCAGGGTCAGTATCTTGGGGCGCTTGAGCCATTTGGCATAGGTCTCGGGCAGCGGGTAGTCGTCGCCCCAGGCGGGACTCGATTGCCAGAACGAAACGGTGCCGACGGCGCCGCTCTTGGCGCCGACCACTTTCTCGCCGACCTTGAATTCGCCTGAAACGCCAGCCAGCTCCAGCACGGTTTCGGCTGCCAGGTTGATCACGTACTTGGGCCGCAGCGGGCTGTCGCCACGGGTACTGATGCGGCACTGGGTCGCCATGACGTTGTTGCCGACAATCCGCACTGCGTCGAATCGGTTGGAAAGTTTGTTATCAGGGCTGTGGTCTGGATTATTCCCTTCAATCCACGCTCGTTGGAGTACGACGGGGGTGCCTCGATGTCTGGCGACAAGAACTCCTTCCATCCAATTGCTTTCAGAGTTCAGTTCCAACAGCCAGCAACCGCCGGAAAGATCGGTGTTGGTGACAGTGAACCCTCGCCCAGCGTTCGATTGGGCGCGGCACTGTGAAATTCGGGCGCCATTACAATCCGTAATGTAGAACCCGTCACCGCCGTTGTTCTGTGCGATGCAGTTGGTCACTTCCGAGATCTGGCTGTGATCGAGGAAGAAACCATGCGATGTGGCGCGTCGGACCAAGATGAACGACAGGCGTGAGTCCACCTCATTCAGGTGGAATGCGTGCAGCCCGAGCGTTGCCTTGTCATTGCCGTCGAGATACAGTCGAGACACCTCGATAGAGGAGCCACGCAAGTAAAGCATCGCGGGCATCTCGGCCCCGGCTCTGATGGTCGTCCCCCTGTGATCGAGGTGACCATCGCCGATGACTCGCAGCCCGTGGCCCGTGAACCGGATAGGCCTGGTGATAAGGTAAGTACCTGCGGGCAGGTACAACGTTTTGCCGGATTCATACGCTGCGTCTATCCCGGCGATGATAGCATCGGTGTCGTCAGATTCGCCGTCTCCGGTCGCGCCAAAGTCACGCACATTGAGATACGGCCCACTATCGCCCGGAGGCCTGTCCGCGTAAACAGAACCGGACGGGTTCAACAGGGCGATGCAGCAGGCGAGCATCACCATCACTGCAACGATTACGATCGAAATCTTCATGCGTGGCCTCGCTGTGCCAAAACGTTCTGGTGTTCACGATTGGTAACCCAAATCTATCCTAAGGCGAAGGGCCTCCATGATCAACCAGACGCAAGGGCTCTATCAAAATCCGCACCGGCACTTGTCAAGCATGCGCTAGTGCAGAAAATAGGGACACTTCAAATACAGGATAAAAATATTCTGGCAATCAAGACAAGGGAGGGCGTCAAGATGCGATTTAACTCAACCATAGTGACGATACATGTGCCCACGATAGGGATGGTTCTGCTCTGCACCTCGTTGGCAGGATGCCGATCAGGTGGCGAGCGTGAGGCGGTCCATATTGAGCCGGCCACTGCACCGGTATTTGCCGAAGAGCCGGACTATGCCCAGTACCCGGGCGGGCTATCGGGATTTACAGGCATGAACCTGCAAGAAGTGACCCACTTGGAACTGAAGCCGGCGATGCGGGCTCGCATCGGGCAGCGCGGCCTTTACAAGACCGCACTGGTTCGGTTGCCCAGTGGTACGTTGCTGACTACACCCTGCTCCACTGAGGGGTCTCTTTTTAGATTTGCGGTTTATCGGTCTGCTGATGAGGGCAGGACGTGGGAGGAGATCCAGACAGAGGGTGCCACATTGAGCGGCGGCCAGGAGCCGGCATTGACCTGCCTGGAAGACGGCACGGTGCTGCTGCTCACAGAGCAAGTTACTGGAGATGGGGCTCGTCTGTTTCGGTCGACTGATGAGGGAATAACCTGGACACGACTGGAGTGCGAGTTTTCCACATCCACCCGCAACATGTTAGAGCAGGCCGACGGTAGCCTGTTGCTGTTTGATGCTACTTCACGGCTGCAATCTACTGATGGGGGCCAAACCTGGCCAGAGCGAGAAACATTTGAGGTGCAGGGTGCACCAGGCTTTCATTTCAGGGAAGCGGCACTGGTTCAGCTGGCGGAGGACCACTTGCTGGCTGCTGTTCGCATGTATGGCGATGAGTATGAATCCCTTACCGGCGACCTCATATCCGAGTTGCCTGAGTGCCGGGGAATGCCGAAGCAGGCGGATTGTTCCGACCACATGGTGCTGCTCGAATCAGAGGATGGGGGACTGCACTGGAGCAAGCCGCGGTCTTTCCTTGGCTACAGCGACGTGCACGTCTACTTGTCACTGTTGCAGGACGGACGGCTTCTGGCGACCTACACGAGCAACCATCTGCCTTATGGACCATTTGCGGTCCTGAGCGAGGATCATGGAAAGACCTGGGACACCGATCGACCGATTCACTTGGCGATGTCGTGGACTTCGTATTCAGGCTGGGCCACTTCAGTGCAGTTCCCGGACGGCGACATCCTGACCGCTTACGCCATCACCGCCTACCTGGAGGGACCTGGGGGCGACGAGGTTGTTCCGGGCGAGCGCGACACCGCGGCGGAGGTGGTGCGCTGGCGGCTGCCGGGCGTGGCACAGAACCTGGCCCCGATTGAGCCGGCCACCGAGCCGGTGTTTGCTGAGGAGCCGGACTATACCCAGTACGCGGCGGGATTGGCCGGTTTTGCCGGGATTAATCTCCAGCAAGTGGCGCACTGGGAACGTAAGTCGGCGATGCGGGCCCGGGTCGGCCACCGCGGATACTACAAGGGCGCCCTGGTCCGATTGCCCACCGGTGAATTGCTCGCCGGTCCCCACTACGACGAGAAGACCAAACAGCGCAGGGAGAACCCGGAGGCGACCACCGGCCCTGCCGACCAGCACTCCTCTGATGAGGGCAGGGTCAGGACCTGGATGACCATGGAGGCCCAGGTGCCAAACAAGATTGGCGCAGCGATTTTTCGCTCCCGTGATGAGGGTAGGAGTTGGGAATTGGTCCAGACGCAGGGTACCGAACTCCCGGGTGGAGGGGAGGGAGAGTCGCGATTCGCCCATCTGCCGGACGGAACCCTGTTGCTGAGCACTTCGTTCAGGTCGCGGTCTGTCCCGAGCGCCCCCGCCGAAACAGCCCACGATCACGCGGACGACAGAGCGGGTATTTTACGGTCCACGGACAACGGTGTGACCTGGTCACATGTCGTGTGCGACCGCGGATATGGAGGCTATGGCAATAACATTATCCTGCAGCCGGACGGGAGCCTGCTGGTCTTCGGCTCCATGGGCACCGATTTCCCTGGCGCTGAATCCGAGACCCCGACCAGCACCGCCTGGCGGCTACGCTCAACGGATGGAGGCCAAACCTGGACTGAGCGTGAGGAGGTCGCCAACTGGGACTCCCAGCAGCCGATGTTCTCTGAGACGTTTGTGCTGCCACTTTCAGAGACGCACTTCCTGGCGACTACTCGCGTCGAGGGTGACTTTATCGTGGATGATCGTCGGCCGCCGCGCGGTCTGCCCACACCCCGCGGCGATGAGACGGGCGGCTATCAGATAATCAGGGAATCCCACGACGCCGGACTGAACTGGAGCAAGCCGTGGCGGCTGACGAACTACGGCGAAGTCCATGGCCATTTGCTCCAACTGGCGGATGGCCGTGTTATGTGCACCTACGCTAACTATCATCTGCCCTTCGGCATCTGCGCGGTGTTCAGTGAGGACGATGGTCAGACCTGGGATAACAACCGTCCCATTCAGTTGGCGAATTCCTGCGATTTCTGGACGGGCTGGCCAACCTCCTTGCAGATGCCGGATGGCACTATTTTAACGTCCTATTGCATACAAGCCTATAAGGAAAAGAACGAACAAGGCATCGTAGAACATGGCTGCGGCAGTTCCACCTTTGAGGTCGTCCGCTGGGAGTTGCCTGGACTAAAGGCATCGCCCGGAGGGTTAACCCAGTGATTTGCTGCAACAATTCCTCGCAAAATGGTGGTTTCACCTGGTGGATCGTGTTAGGATGAGTGGAACTATTGATCGATGATGACACGACGGATCTAGAGGCGGGAGAACGCTAATGTCAGTGCAAACTCACGGGGCGAAAAAAGGGTGCCAGGACCTGATGCGCATGCGCCAGGTCCTGGCACCCTTTTTTTGTCAGCTCGCCCAGAATTGATACGAAAGGAGGTCACAAGGCTGAATCAAGAGTAAAGTCTGACGAGTAGAGTTTGACGAGGAGAATTGTGTTTGTTTTGTAGTTTTAACGATGCCAAGTGTTTTACTGCCGCTAAAGGTTTGGCAGGCACGTCGGCAGAAGCCTGAAAACAAAAGGGAGAACGATGATGAAAAAGACAATTGCAGTATTAGTAGTGTTATTGCTGGCTGCTGCCTCGGCCGAGGCAGCCTTTCTGATGAACGAAACCTTTGACACCGCCGCCCAGCAGGTGGATGTCGATACGCTACCAGGATGGGTCAACAACAACGGCAGTAGCGTAGAATGGTTTCGGACCACCCAAGTGTCGGACGCCGTCGATGGCGGTACCCTGGGCATCGAAAAGAAACAGTCCGGCGGTAGCTGGGGTTCATACAGCTATGACATCTCCCACACCCTTGGCGCGGGCGAGTCCTACCGATTCGAAGCCTACCTCGAGGCCCAGAATGGTCACACGGATACCGCGCACAATCTGCGAATCTATCACTCCGACGGCCGCAGGACCCAATTTTACTTCGACGGCGCCGCTGAACTTGATTGGGCTATTTATGACGCGGGTTCAAGCAAAATCCATAATGCCAACGTCTCCACTTCCTCCTTGGTCGTGCGGGTGGCGTTAGATATCGGCCCGGACGGCGTCACCGCCTGGTACGACGAGACCGGTGGTACCTCCTGGGTCAGTTTGGGTGACGCATTGGCCACCAGCAATTCGGACTTCGGCTTTGACGGCATCGGGGAGGTGAATTCCCAGATGTACACTGCTCAAACTGCTAGTAAGGTCCGGGCTGACAGCTTCAGTCTGACCACGATTCCCGAGCCGTCCACCCTGGCTCTGTTGGCCCTTGGTGGCCTGGCAGTTCTGTTCCGCCGGAAGCGTTAGTCAGCGCAGGACGTGTTATCGCAGGCAAGGAGGCCTGCAGGGCGTTGTGTAAAGGACGATCACCTAGCGGTGCCTCGTTGATAGGCCCAAGGTTTGCCTTTAGGCGCTTCGTTCGAAACTTCTGCGCGCCCTGCGCGCATGTTTGGGGAGTCGATGCCAGATACCAGATCCGCCGACGGGTCATTAATTCGAAATCTCCTCGCCCCCGTCGATCGAGGCCAGAGCCCGCCAGATGGTCGCATCGATTTCGTTCTCGTAGAACGCGACGCTCCCGTCGCACCGGAGCGCATTGACGCCCCCCGGATGCTCGCTGCGAGCGGCGATGTGTCCCGTGCACAGGCCGCGTGCTGGTTCCGTTTCATCGTTCACGCAATTCGGTTCCGCGGTGGTGTCGCCACAGTAGCGCATATGATCCGGGGCGCTCGAATTGGGTGTATTCACATGCTGGTATTGGGCACCGAAAAATGGGAAGGACCATGCGCCGCGATAGTTTCTGGGTTCACCTATCTGGTCGAGCCGACCGGCGAGGACCTCGCTCACGATGACGGTTTTCGACGTCCCGTCCTGGAACTCTCGTATCTTGCGCCCAAAATGAAAGCGGAAGGGACCACCGTTTTCCGTCTCCTCCTCGGGTGGGGTCGAGTTCTGAGGAGAATTAGGAAAATTACAGTTCCAGAGAAAGCCCAGACCAGGGCTGGCAGGATCGCCCATTCCAAAGTTCAAGACAACGTTCGAGCGAGAGATTGGGTGGCTGAAACCATAATCCTCAAGCTGCCGCACGCGGCCGCTGGTATCGCCACTGGGGCATTGGTAGGTCGGCATCTGCTGGGCGAATACGACACGATTCACGGGGCTTCCGTGATAGCCCATGAAATCATCGGTGTAGTCAATCTCATCCGCTAGATTGTTCTCCTCGATAAACGGCAGGATCTGGACCAACCCCGTCCACCCGGACCACACGTTGGTATGGGTCACCTCTGTTCCCGATGTGCCGGATGGGAAAAGCCCTTGCGCGTCGTGGTGGTTGAGCATCGCCACACCGACCTGCTTCATGTTGTTGACGCACTGTAGCCGCCGAGCCGCCTCACGGGCCGCTTGCACCGCCGGCAGTAACATCACGACCAGGATCGCAATGATGGCGATCACGACCAGGAGTTCGACCAGTGTGAAACCATGCAGGGGCCGAGAGCCATACTTTTGTATGGGTTCCCCTTTGTGGATCAAGTCTAATCTGTGTCCGTGTGGAACGTCGTGGCGATCCATGTATCATCTCATTCGAGTATGCACACGCTTCTGAATCTTCAAGGCAACATTCCCCGGATTTATCCTGATTTCCGAGGGAAAACTGCACGATGTGAAAGTGTTGGATTACCTGGTTCTCTCACCTGGTGCGTACTACGTCATGGATCGCGATTTCAGTTTACTTGCTCGTGGCGATCGTCAGAAAGCGCCTCGGCATCGAATTGACGCTCTACACAATCCTACAGATTCTGACGGAAGAATGCAAGAATTATCCGTGCAGTCTGTCACGACATTCTGCACTTTCCTGTACGAGTTCTCCTCTTAGAGATTTCCAGCCATTCGGCCTGACTCACATACCAAGCTACGTCTCTGACTGCGGATTGGAATTGGTAGCCACGGACAACTGGCGGCAGATTTTGCGCGGCATCAAGAGAGCCGCATTGGCCAAGAAAACCGAAGGAGGCAGGGACAAGACCACGAAGCAAAACACGTAACGGGGCGAATCATCCGCCGAGCCCCGTCCGGTCAAAAAACTCAGCCGGACCGCAAGGCCCTCTTTTTGCGAGCTTTTCGTTCCCCAATCCTATCGAATCTCAGCCGATTGACCAGCTGGTGTCTTTCCCCGATGCTCTCCCTCTTTCCAGAAGCGGCAGCATCGAGGAGGAGATGAGTACTCTCTTGCAACCGTGGCATCTGCTGGTGCTCAGCGTGGCCGGCTGGATCAACCGCGAATAGCAGAAGGTGTTCGCGTATCTCTGGACCGAGAACCAGATACTCCGTGGGAGAATACCGCGTGGAGATCCGATCCTACGACCCCAACACCCCCTTGCCCAAGTCGATGGACGACCCACCGCGCAAGCAACTCCTGCCGGCGAAGCACAACACCCAGTCGGAGCTGGAATTCGCGGTCGAAGCCGGCCAGGACGAGATCACCCAGGACTTCGACCTGACCGACTGAACCCTACGCCGACCCCACCAGGAAAGCCACCCGATGCCCCTTCAACCCAGCTTCCAGGGTTCGCGATACTCGTAGTGCAGCATCGCGTTGGCTTCCTCACTGTTGGTGATCTGTTCCTGTTCGGCGTCCCATTCGAGCCGCGTGCGTGTCAGCCAGGAGATCTTCGCCAGCAGGATCATGGTAGTGGAACGGTGCCCGTCCTCGACGTCGGCGTTTGGTTTGGCGCGCGACTTGATGCAGTCGAGGAAGTTGCGGGCGTGTTGCACGGTCAGATCTCCGTCGGTCCCTTTCTCCTTGATCCCTTCGACGCGCGGCTGGCGGACGTCGGTCTGGAACTGGCCGCCACGCTCGGGCCGCGATTGAAAGGCGTTTCGGCTCACTCGACAAGTGGGCCGGCGACTTTATCGCCTCAGGGAAATCCGCCGCGGGCTGGGCCATGCTCGTGAAGCACCCACTGAACGGCAAACTCTACAATGTGGTCAGTGACGAACACGCTATGGGCGTCGTGTGGATGGCTACCCCGCTGGTCGTGATTGACACCTACGAACATGCTTTCTACATCGACTATCAGAACCGCAAATCCGAGTATGTCGAAAAGTTTATTGACCACATCGACTGGCATGAGGTGAACTCGCGGTTTCACGTTCACTCTTGAGATCAGTAAGGTGGCCCGCGTGATTGCCCTGCCAAAACAGACCGATGCGTCAGAATTTGGTGGTTTGATGAGGCGCGGATCATAACCCTGGAAAAACTGGGAAAGAGCCTTGACGGTTCCCGAGCCTCTTATCCTTCTCCTCGATCACATGCACCCCCTGCGCCGAACGAGTGAAGACGGTTTCGGTCGCGTAACTTCGATTGATCAGGTTGTTGCTGCCGGTGTGATCAATTAATCTCGATCATATGAGTCTTCCGCCACACTCGAACAAAAAGCCGTAGCTGTGGACGTTTCTATCAAGAAGATCGGCCAGCGAGACGGCAAGGAACGATTCGAGCTGGTCGATTTCGTTTCGCGGGAGGTCGTCACTGTCAATGACGTTTCGGAGGCGACGTTGCGGGCGTATTTCCACAAACGCGGAGTTGGCGACGACACGCTCGACGACTGTTTCATGCAGGCCCGCGAATGTTACGAGCAAGCGACGGCAAGCGGCCCGCCAGTCGATAATGCGGCTGACTCCGAGGAAGAGGACGATCTGCTGTTCGATGTGGACTTGAGTGAGGACGGCGACTAACCATGTCTCGTCCCGATGGACGTCTCCCTGCAGTCGCGACGAGTCTGGGAGGAGGGAGGCTATGAGGGGGGCTCGCACCTGTACGAGTACGGCCGTCCCGCCTTCCGCTGGGCCGGCGACATCGAGGACCGGATCTCCGCGTCGGTGCACCGGCTGGTGGGAGAGGTGAGAATGACGAATGAATGAACCGGGTTAGACGTTCGTTCGCCGCGCCGCTTCGACCACCTCCCGGCTGGCATTAAACAGGTTCGCATAATCTACGTTCAGGCTAATCCACCTGACGCCCCGCTCCATCCAGCGGGCGTATGTCTCTGGAGAATAGAACGTCGAGACACCCAGCACGCGGTCGTTGGCGCGGACTGCGTCCGCCACCGCGTCGATCGCGGCGGCCACCTCAGGATCGTCAATCTGGCCCAGCTTGCCCATCGATCCTGAGAGGTCGTTAGGACCGAGGCAGATAATGTCGATGCCGTCGACAGCCACGATCTCGTCGATCTGGTTCACTGCGTCGATGTGTTCAATCTGGATCACGAGCATGGGATCGGTCTCGGCCTGCTGGAGGTATTCGGCCATCGGGATCGCACCGAAGCGGGTTCCACGCCGGGGTCCGAATCCACGCACCCCGTGGGGCGGGTACCGGCACGCCCGCACGACGTTCTCAGCTGCACGGGCGGATTGCACTTGAGGCACGATGATGCCGGCCGGAGCCAGGTCAAGCACGGGCTTGATCTCGTTGACCTCGTTTTGCCGGACGCGCACGAAGGGGGCCATGTCGGTGCCGCAGGCGGCCGTCACGTGCTGTAGCAGGCAATTGAGGTCGAAGGGGCCGTGCTCCCCGTCGATCCAGGAAAAATCATAGCCCGCCTCGGCGATCAGCTCGCTGACCGACGGATCGGAAAATGTCACCCCCGAGCCG
>DPVW01000282.1:10127-10338 GCA_003529325.1 Candidatus Latescibacterota bacterium
ACCCCCGAGCCGATGCAGATCTGTCCCTCAGCAAGTCGCTGCCGGATTCTTTCGATGTTGTTGATACTGGCCACGTGTTTTTTAACTCCCCGGTTTACGTCGACGTCGGCAGCGATGGAGGGCTATTCTCCCTGTGAACCTGTGTCCACACAATCACCCTGGGCGAGATGTTTGACAGGGATCGCCAATTTGGAGTGCGATGACTCGTCAT
>DPVW01000282.1:10641-12703 GCA_003529325.1 Candidatus Latescibacterota bacterium
TTTGGAGTGCGATGACTCGTCATCGCTTTCTTTTTCGAGCGCTCCTGGCTGGACCAGGAGCGCCGCGGTATCATCTGAATTCCGCGCGAAATGAAAGAGAAAGCGGCGACAAGTCTCCGCACTCCATACATCCTTGCTTGTTTCGGGGCTGTCGTGGGTGGTATCCTGGGGTACCGCATAACCATCAGCGCTCGATAAGGGCGACACAGGTTAAGACTCGACATCCCTGATTCAATAGCATATCCCCCATGGCGAACAGGAGACTCTCGATGAGCAAGAAACAAAGCAGCCACCCGTCGCGTCGTGAATTCCTGCAGAACACCGGACAGGTTGCCGCCGCGTCGGCGCTGGTCTCGGTGGCGACACCGCGCGTTCACGCGGGGGAGGACAATACCATCCGGTTGGCGCTGATTGGATGCGGCGGCCGTGGAACGGGGGCCGTGGTCAACGCCCTGAGAGTCCAGCAGGGCCCGGTCAAGCTGGTCGCCATGGCGGATGTGTTTGATCAGCGACTGCAGTCCAGCCTGAGCAGTATCAAAGGCAATGAGGAATTCAGCGATCGGATTGACGTGCCGCAGGACCGTCAGTTCATCGGCTTCGACGCTTACCAAAAGGCCATGGATTGCCTGCGACCGGGCGACGTCGCGATTTTCACCACTCCGCTCGTGTTCCGTTGGGTGCACTTCGACTATGCCATTCAGAAGAGACTGAATGTGTTCATGGAGAAGCCGCTCACCGCCGATGGTCCGACCTCCCGCCGGATGCTCGATCTGGCCGTACAGTCGAGGGAGAAGAACCTCAAGGTGGGGGTTGGATTGATGTCCCGTCACCAGCGGTCGCTGCAGCAACTGGCTCAGCGCATCCATCAGGGCGAAATCGGCGACATCGTCACGATGCGGGCCTACCGCATGACGGGGCCGATCGGATCCGCCTTCTCAACCAAATGGCCTGGCGATCCCAGTGAATTGCTGTGGCAGATTCAGCGATTCCACAGCTTCATCTGGGCGAGCGGTGGAAGCTTCAGCGACTTCATGATCCACGTGATCGATCATTGCTGTTGGATGAAGGACGCCTGGCCGGTCAAGGCGCAGGCGCTGGGCGGCCGTCACTACCGAGAGGACGACGTGGATCAGAACTTTGATTCTTATTCCGTGGAATATACCTTCGACGACGGTGCCAAACTGATTGCGGACGGGCGTAACATCGCGGGTTGCGAACCGATCTACAAGAGCTACGCCCACGGCACCAAAGGGAGCGCGGTCGTGTCCAAGGCGGGCGACTGCGGTTCACCCTCGAGCATCTATACGGGTCAAAGTCCGGACTCCTCGAAAAAAATCTGGGAATCAGTCACTCCCCCGGGTGAAAAAAGTCCGTATGACAACGAATGGGTCGCTCTGGTCAACGCCATTCGCAACGACCAGCCCTACAATGAAGCGGAGCGCGGCGTGATGGCCAGCGTGGCCACGTCCCTGGGCCGAGCGGCGGCGCATTCCGGTCAGGAAATCACCTTCGACGAGTTGCTCAATTCCGAAGTGGAATACGCACCGGACGCGGACAAGTGGACGATGGATTCGCCGCCCCCCGTGAAGTCCGACGAGGAAGGCAAGTACCCCATCCCCATGCCGGGAATGATCGGACCGCAGGAATACATGGCGTAGCCCCGATGCGGACAGCACCACCTTAAACTCGCCATTCGTCCGCCAAATGACAAATAACTAATGACCAATATCTAATGACATTAGTCGTCAGTCATTTCCTTACCCCTCGTCTGCCGAAACTGATCGCTTAGCACAATTCGTTCAACCGCCACACTGCTACGGTATTCATTTTCAGACAACCGCTCCATGATCTCGACCAGCAGCGGCTCGTCCGATAGTTGTACCTCCCGGCCCAGGGCATACCCCAGCAGCTTTTGGCAGAACTGGCGGATGAACTGATCACGGCGGGTCTGCAATAGATAATTTCTCAGCCCGGTCAGTCCTTCGATCTCGGTGCCATCCGGCAAACTTGTCCGCGAGTCGATCGGCAGGCCGCTGGCGCTCGTCTCGCGGCGTCGGCCGAT
>DPVW01000387.1 GCA_003529325.1 Candidatus Latescibacterota bacterium
GCGTGTCGCGCTCGCGTGTTTGAAGGTCGGGCTCTTGAGCACGGTCTGTGTCTCGTAGATGGACCCGCCCTTGAGTGAGGTCGGCAGGGCGAGACGCACCGGCACCTGAGTGACTCGTGGCTGATTGCATGGTTCCCCACGAAGATATCCGCTGCAGAAGGAATCCCAATCGCTGCCCAACAAGGGCCACGAATCATCTGAGGCATACTGAAATAGCAGCAGACGTCGGGGCTTGGGTGAACGATTCGGCAGCGATCCGTGCAGGGCGCGCACGTGGTGGATGGAGATCCCACCAGCGGGCAGTTCCACCTTCTCGGCTGTGGCATCGTCGAAATCGGGGTCCGTCACGGCGCCGACGAAGTGTCCGTCCTGGTGATGATCGAAAATGGGACCCTTGTGCGAACCGGGGATGATGAGCAGGCAACCATTGGCCTCCGTCATCTCGTCGATGCAGATGCCGACGGCGAGCAGGTCATCATTCGTGTGCGGGTAGAACGACCAGTCCTGGTGCCATTCCACAGGGCTGCCCGATTCGGCGCCTTTGATATTGAGTTTGTTGCCGTTGTAGCGCACACCCGTCGTGCCCACCAGCTGCGAGACGATGTCGAGGACCTTGTCATTGTGCAAAGCCCGCTTGTAGACATCGTGTGAACGCACTGGACTTTTCAGTCGCCGCAGTTTGGGAATTTCGGACGTGTGATCCGGTTCGAGATCGAAATTGTCGGTGTGTTCGGTGAATTCGCGCGACTGCTCGACGAATTCATCGGTTACCCGCCCCAACTCTTCAACCTCGGAAGGGCTGAAAACACCCGCCACTCCCAGATACCCCTTTTCCCGGTACTGCTCGACCTGGTCCTTCGTCAGCATGTGATCCTGTCCTGAGTGGGATACGTCGGTTACTTGAGTTGCAGCAACGTCTGGCGTGGTTCACTGAGGCGTCCGGCGAAATCGTCACCAAATACCAGCCCCTGACCGCCCCAGTCAGGCATATAACCAATCGAATAGCAGAAATATAACGTCCGGCGTGGGCGTCCGGAAGTATTCACCATCGATCCATGGGTCAGCGCCTCGGTGAAGATGATGGCATCCCCAGCTTTGGCCGGCACCGGTGTCAATGGCGGATTCTCTTCCGGGTGATTTCCCCAGGGCCTGGCAAAATTGCTCTTGTGCGCCCCTGGAATTACAGCGAAACAGCCATCCTCCGGACCGCAGTCCAGCATGGGGAATACGACCTTCGTCAGGGTCGATACCATCTCACCATTGCGGCAGTGATACTGGCACTTCGGGATGATCGGCGTGCCGTGCATATGCATCCCGGTAAAACCACCCCCCCAGCGATAGATCGTATAGGTGTGGTTCAACCGATAGGGGCCACCTGTCACGGTCGAAACCGCATCGAGCACGATGGGAATGTCCATGAGGTCGAGGAACACGTCGTCGCCCTCAAGGATATTCGAGATATACAGATTCTCCTGCGACCTCTCCTGACCAAGACAGAGTGGCGGTGGATACTCCACCTCCGGCATCTGCTCATAACGGTCGAGGACCGCATTGCAGGCTGTGACGAGTGCCGCATCGACGACGCCTTCAAGGACGAGGTAACCCTGCAGGTCGAAGAGGTATTTCTGCGTGTCGTTCATTCACCCCTCACACGGTATACAAAAACCCTGCCATCCGGGTGGATGACAGGGCCTTTTTAAGACTTGGTGCTTCTGGACTGCTTAGACGGGCTGCACGCCTTCGGCGGCAGGACCCTTCTGACCTTGAACCAGATCAAACTCCACCTTCTGACCCTCGGCGAGGGACTTGAAGCCCTCACCACGGATGGCGGAGTGATGGACAAAGACGTCACCGGAATCGGACTCGATGAATCCGAAGCCCTTGGCGTCGTTGAACCACTTGACGGTTCCAGTCTTGCGCTCAGACACGGCATTTCTCCCGTGTTTGGTGTGTACGTTGGTCGTCTTCTCACACCGGACT
Source organism: Candidatus Latescibacterota bacterium (assembly GCA_003529325.1). Lineage (GTDB taxonomy): Bacteria > Latescibacterota > UBA2968 > UBA8231 > UBA8231 > UBA8231. The sequence continues at coordinate 1,981 of DPVW01000387.1, forward strand.
GCACTGAGCCAGAATGGGAGACCGCTGCCAACTGAATGAAGCACACGGCCACTTCGGCACGTGCGGAGATTTGGATAATATAGTCAACGGGCAAGAGATAGGGAAGTAGATATTTCAACTAAAAGAAACTTTGTCAGACCGCAGTGTCAGGGGCTGACGAATGCCTTGCTGCTGGCTTCCTTCTTGATGGAACGAATCCACTCATTGTGGCGACCGATGAGATAGGTGGCGATCTCCTTGTTTGAGGAGGCCACATTGTGACGTTCTGCCGGGTCCTGGGCCAGATTGTACAGCGCCAGAGAGTCGTCGCTGACGTCGCCCAGGATCTTCCAGTTGCCCTCGAGTACAGCCCAGGAATTGTCGTACACCCAGTGCAGTTGTCCATGAGGTGACGGTGCCCCCGCGCTGGCCAGAATACCGGCCAGGCTGGCACCGTCCAGTTCTCGAGATGGCAGAGCGGCCCCCGTCATGTGGGCAATCGTGGGCAGCAGATCCAGACTGGTCACCGCCTGGTCCCGCACCTGTGATGAGGGCACGCGGCCTGGCGCCGACAGCAGACAGGGCACGCGAATGCCGCCCTCTCTAAGGGTGCCCTTGTGGCCGGTGAATGGCGTACTGCGACCCCCACCGCCGAAGGTTCGTTCCTCGCGGGAATGGCCATGATCGCTGAGAAACAGCACGATCGTGTCCTGGCGCAGGCCACGATCATCGAGACGGCGCAGCACCCGGCCGATGTGCTCATCCATCGACGTCAGACTGGCCATCTGATAACGCCGGGCGACATCCGCCACGCCCTGGTATCGATCGAGGAAACGCGCTTCGGGCTGCAGCGGGTAGTGGGGCTGATTGAGGGGCAGGTAGAGGAAGAATGGTGACGCCTGATTGTCGTCGATGAACCGTTCAGCCTCCCTGGCGACGATATCGGGAAAGTAGACCCCGTCCTCCCGATAAGGTTCAAGATTCCGCCGCAGCACGTGACGATTTGGCCCCCCGTAGTAGAAGAAGTGGGAGTAGTTGTCCATGGCGCCGACCTTGAAGCCGAGAAACTCGTCGAAGCCCTGAGCCAGAGGCTCCATCGACTCCGGATGGCCGAGGTGCCACTTGCCAAAACAGCCGGTGCGATAACCAGCGCCCTTGAGCATCTCGGCGATGGTGACCTCGTCGCCACTCATGCCGTCGCTGGACAGACTGCGGACGAAGTGTCGTCCCGTCATCAGGGCCGATCGTGATGGAATACAGACGGGGGCATTGACGTAGAACTGGGTAAACCGCAGGCCATCGCCGGCGAGTCCATCGAGGTTCGGCGTGTGCAGATTGGTCGCCCCGTAGCAGCCCAGGTCGGTGGATCCCTGATCATCGGACAGAATCAGCACGACATTGGGTGGTCGCTGCGCGCCTGCACCGCCCACGAGAAGAGGACCGGCCGTCAACGCCGCCGCGGCCTGACCCAATGTCGACAGGCACTGCCGGCGGGACATGAGATCTGCAGGTGGCAAGACGCTCTCCTATTGGCTTCGGGCTGAGAACAGATTGCCAGTAACATACGGCTTCGGTCTCAGTAGTGTCGTCTTGTGACATTGTGCGACGGATGCAGTAGAGTTAGTGAGCGAAATATCAATATCATCGGAGCTTATTAATGAAGTACAACGATCCATCGGTGTCTCGTATCGATGGCGGCTGGAAGGTCGAGATCCTGCAGGAAGGCAAGTCCATTTCACGCCTCTGGATCGTCGATCATCACATGCGTATCGGTGCCGGTGTCGTCACCATCGCCGGCATCGAGGGCGTGGGCACCGATCGTGAGTATCGCAATCGTGGCCTCGCAATACAGGTCTTGTGACGCTCTCTGCAGTTAATGCAGGAGCAGGACTATGACGCCTCCGTCCTGTTTGGCATTGCCAACTTCTATCACCGCGTCGGCTTTGCGACCTGCTTCCCGGAACATGGTGTCGCTATCGACACGCGGGAGGCGGAGCGCGTGCAGACCTCCTTGCGGGGGTTCGGAAGATATGAATGGGAGAATCAGCAGCGCACGGCATCCGTCGTGCGTCCCCGGGGCTGGCATGGGTTTCCCATGGGGTCCGGTTTTGGCGTCCCCGCTGACACGTCAGACCGGTGAGGGCGCACCACGAAGAGACCGAACCGGTACTACCACCGGAGGGTCCCCCAAAACTGGAAGAAGAGCACGTGTCGGTCGAACTCGATCTTGTGGCCTGACACTGCTTAGTTAGCAGCACCCAATACAAACACCCGTGGCTCTATTGGCTGCGGGTGTTTGTATTGGCATGGCATGATCTTCGCATTCGTGAGACGAAATCAGCAATTCTCACGCTCCGACTGTCACCTGTTGGAGGCATGGTTGTGTCCATCACATCCCACATGGCCCATTTCGGCTCCGCCCTGCTCGACTTCGTCTACCCACCCCACTGTCCGACCTGCCAGGCATGGCAGGCCCCCGATGACCGGCTCCCCCTGTGCAGGGCCTGCACCCAGTCGCTTCAGACCACATCCCCGCATCGGTGCCCACGATGCTCAGCGCCAATCGACGCCCTGGCCGTGAAGGGTAAATCCTGTCCGAACTGTGACCACTGGCAGAAAATTCTCTTCACAGAGGCCCTGGTGTTGACCGATTTTGTTGGTGTCGCGGCAGACGCCATCCACCACCTCAAATTCGCCGGGTGCAAGCAGATCGGGTCATTTCTCGGTCATCAGATGGGGGCGAATCCAGACCTGGCACAGAAACTCGGCGGGCTGGACCTATTGGTGCCGGTGCCCCTGCATGCGGCGCGTCAGCGAGAGCGGGGGTTCAACCAGGCTGAAGAGATCGCCAAAGGCGTTGGGGATGTGCTCGGGATCCCGCTCGATACCGGGTGCGTACGACGCATCCTACCTACTCGACAGCAGGCCCGCTTGCATGTCACAGAACGGGCGGCAAATATGGCAGGCGCTTTCATCGCACCAAGGGCCCCCCGCGGCACGCCAAGTTCCATCGGCCTGATGGATGACGTATTAACCACCGGCGCGACCATGTCGGCATGCGCGGCAGCACTACGGACGAAGAGTTCGGCTCGGATCATCGCCCTCGCCGTGGCCAGTCCTTTTCGGCAGGTTGGGGACACGCTCCGTTGACCTAATTCATAGTCCCACGTAGCTTTAGCCCCATTCTCCCGGTGCCACGTGGCACCCTTTCCGCACCGGGATTCTTGTAACGACATCGACATCATTCCCAGACGGAGAGTGTGCAGTTATGGCCACCAAGACCGTCGGGATCCTCACTGGTGGCGGCGATTGTCCCGGCCTCAATGCCGTCATCCGGGCGGCCGTCCGCAAGGGGATCTCGCACTACGACTACAGATTTCGCGGTATCCAGAAGGGTTGGAAGGGCATGATGGAGTGCCTGTGGGAACCTCTGGGACACGAGGAGGTCTCGGGAATCCTGCCCAAGGGCGGCACGATCCTGGGCACGTCCCGCACCAACCCCTACAAGACCGATGACGGTGGCGAGATCGTCATCGAAAATATCAAGCGGATGAAGCTGGACGCACTGATCGCCATCGGTGGTGACGACACCCTGTCCGTTGCCCACAGACTGGCTGAGGGGGGTGCGCCCGTTGTCGGTGTGCCGAAAACCATTGACAATGACATCTCGAACACCGATTTCACCTTTGGATTCGACACGGCGGTGAACATCGTTACCGAGGCGATCGACCGTATTCACACCACGGCGGAGTCGCACAACCGCGTCATGGTCGTCGAGGTCATGGGTCGTCACTCCGGGTGGATCGCGGTACATGCCGGGATCGCCGGTGGTGCCGACCTGATCCTGATCCCCGAGCACAAGATGGCGATCGAGGACATCGTCAACACCATCAAGATGCGTCACGAGCGGGGCAAGGACTTCAGTATCGTCGTCGTCGCCGAAGGGACAACCTTCGACAGCAGCAAACACGTCGTACAGGAATCGGGGACCGATGAATTCGGACATGTGAAGCTGGGTGGTGTGGGGCAACTCGTGAGCGACGTCATCGAAAAAGAGACAGGCTTCGAAACGCGTGTGACCGTGTTGGGCCACCTGCAGCGTGGTGGTACGCCGACAGCCTTTGATCGAGTGCTGGGAACGCGGTATGGCATCGCCGCGGTGGACCTTGTGCAAGCCGAAGACTGGGGCAAGATGGTCGCTCTGCAGGGGAACGAGATCAAGTCGATCCCCCTGGAACAGGCGATTGGAGATTTGAAGATGGTGGGTGACGAACTGTATGACATCGCCCGGGTTTTCTTTGGCTGACGTTTTTCAATTGACGCCCCGTCTGGCTCGAAATGGCAGGCTTGGGGAGAAAGCGCTGACCATCCATGGGGAAGAAGACGATTGACGAGATCGAAGTCGCCGGGAAGCGGATCCTGGTACGCGTCGATTTCAACATCCCCCTCGACGGGGACGCCAAAATCACGGACGACAACCGCATTCGTGCGGCCTTGCCGACGCTGTGGCACCTGCTGCAGAAGGGAGCCTCTCTGGTCCTGATGTCCCATCTCGGTCGACCGAAGGGGACGGTGAGCCAGGGGCTGTCTCTGGCGCCGGTGGCGACGGAATTGCACGGACATCTGGGAACCAGTGTGTTGCTGGCGCCGGACTGCATCGGTGACGAAACGGCGGGGCTGGCGCGGGATCTCAAGCCGGGCAACGTATTGCTGCTGGAAAATCTCCGCTTCCACAAAGAAGAGGAAGAGAACGATCCGGATTTCGCCAGGCAACTGGCCGAGATGGGCAATGGCATCTACGTCAACGATGCCTTCGGCGCCGCCCATCGAGCCCATGCCTCGACGGAAGGCATCACCCACCACACCGAGCACAATGTGGCCGGGTATCTGATGAGCAAGGAGTTGCAGTATCTGCAGGAGGCCCTCGTCGAACCGGCCCGACCCTTCCTCGCAATCCTCGGTGGTGCCAAGGTCTCGGATAAGATCGAGGTCATCGAGCATCTGCTCGACAAGCTCGACAAGCTGCTGATCGGTGGCGGCATGGCATACACCTTTCTCAAGGCACAGGGCCACGAAATCGGCAAGTCTCTCCTCGAAGAAGCGACGGTGCCTGTTGCCGCCGAGTTGCTGCAGAAGGCGGGAGACAAGCTGGTGCTGCCCGTTGATTGCCTGGTAACGCAGAAATTTGCCGCCGGCGCAGAGACGCGCATGGTGCCGGTGAACGAGATTCCAGCTGATTGGGAAGGCGTAGACATCGGCTCGCAGACACGGGAGTTGTTCGTCAATACCATCAGCGAGGCGGGAACGGTCGTCTGGAATGGCCCTGTAGGGGTGTTCGAAATCGACGACTTCGCGGCTGGTACCAATGCGATTGCCCAGACTCTCGAGCAGGCTACCTGGGAGTCGGGTGCGGTCAGTATCATCGGCGGCGGTGACACCGCGGCGGCGGTGGTCAAGGCCGGTGCCCATAAACGCATGACGCACATTTCAACAGGTGGCGGTGCATCGCTGGAGTGCCTGGGTGGGCGGGCGTTGCCGGGGGTGGATGCGTTGGATGACGGCGCAGATCGGTGAATCTTGGATAACGGTTGTTCATGCGCCTCGATCACGGAACGCTTCGCGTTCCGCACGGTCTGTCAGAACTGGGTGATTGGGTGGACTGAGGGGAGAGACAATTATCAAACTGAATAGAGTGAGAGGTGATGCGTAAGCCGCTAGTTGCTGGTAATTGGAAGATGAATCTTGAGCCGGGGAGGGGGGCTGCTTTGGTGGCGGAGTTGCTGCCTCTGGTGGCTGATTCGACGGATGTGGTGGATGTTGTCGTTTGTCCGACGAATATCGGTTTGGCTGCAGCGAGTGCTGCCCTGGCCGGTGGTGGGGTGACACTGGGAGCGCAGAACTGTCACTGGGAAGAAGCCGGGGCATTTACCGGTGAAGTGGGGCCCGGCATGCTGTTGACCGTTGGCTGCCAGTGGGTTATACTAGGCCATTCTGAGCGCCGCCTGCTGTTTGGAGAGTCCGATGAGGGTGTCAATCGACGCGCTGTGGGGGCTCTTGCGGCGGGGCTTCAGTCGATCGTCTGCATCGGCGAGACGCTTGAAGAGCGCGAAGCTGGGCACGTTGAGGATGTTGTCCTCGGACAGCTCGATCGCAGCTTGCAGGGGTTTACCGCCGAGCAACTCGCATCGGTTGCCGTCGCCTACGAACCCGTTTGGGCCATCGGCACAGGACGCACTGCCACCCCGGAACAGGCGCAGCAGGTACATGGCCTCATACGAGGCCGATTGCGTGATTCTTTCGGTGCTGCTTCGGCAGAGGAAATTCGAATTTTGTACGGTGGCAGCGTCAAACCGGACAATGCTGCCGAGTTGTTTGGTCAGGCCGACATCGATGGTGGTCTGATCGGGGGGGCTTCCCTCAAAGCGGCGGATTTCGCCGCTATCGCAAATGCCGCTCGTTCCACCTGCGGCTGACATTCGGAACAAGAGATATGACAGCAGTCTTGACCGTTATCCACATCATCGTCTGTATCCTGCTCATCGTCGCCGTGCTCATGCAATCCGGTAAGGGTGGGGGGCTGGCAGCGTCCGTAGGTGGGGGGCTCAGTTCCTCTTCCGTGCTCGGGGGCAGGGCGGCGACATCATTTCTGTCGAAGGTGACGACCTATCTGGCCAGCGGATTTCTGGTCATGTGCCTGCTCCTGGCCGTGCTCTACGATGACGACGCAGGTGTACCGACTTCAGCCACTGAACGCATCATGGATTCGCAAGGTTCGCCGCTGACGACGCCCGCACCCTTCGATGTCGCTCCGGTGGGCGACGAGGGTTATGACGCTGATGAGCCGGCATCGGCCCTGCCGCAGTAGGCACTCACTCGACTAACGGTGTAGTGCGGGAGTGGTGGAATTGGTAGA
>DPVW01000281.1 GCA_003529325.1 Candidatus Latescibacterota bacterium
GAGCCAAAACCCCGCCCCACCATGTAGGAGCCCGATAGGATCAGCAAAAGGGTACCCCCCAGCGCCAGACCCGTCAGCCATCGCATACGCAAGGAAAAGATATCATCCCTGGCCGGCTCCAGGACAGGTCCGCCCCTCCATCCGGCCACTGCCGCTATTACGAGGCTCGCGACCACCCCCTCGGCGATTCCGAGGTGGAATAGGACCACCCACCATGCAAGCTCGGTCAAGACTGTGATGCCGCCAAGGACCGCTGCCACACCCACCAGAATCAGAGCGCCGGTAGTGGCGCCGACAGCCAAGGTACTGCGCCAGGGGTCTCGCCACACGATGATCGTCGCGGCTAAAACCAGAAACCCAAGCGTGCTGGCCGAAAGCCGGTGAGAATATTCGATTAGAGTGTGCAGCTCAAAGGGCGGGATAAGCCTGCCGTGGCAGAGCGGCCAATCGGGACATCCGAGGCCGGAGTCAGTCACCCGGACCACCCCGCCGAGGGCTACCTGCCCCACCGCAGCTATAATCGCCGCCACTATCACAATTCGGAAGGCTGTGTTGCCCCCGTTATCACCACCACCAAATGCTCTCTTCAACGCTGCCAGCAATGTCTTTGATCTCGTTCGTGAAAATTTTCTCGCAACAGTATAATCGATATCGACCGCGAGCAAATCCGCCGTTCATACAGCGCCCGCCACAACATTCCGCCCTTCAACCCGCGAGCGGGTCACAAAGCGCCGCAGGGCCACCGCCGCCCACAGAGCCTCGACGACCATTATCGGGTACACATGAGCCAGCCCGCTATATAGCGCAGTCATCGCGCTGGCTACTGCGAATACCATTACATACCACCTGGAGCGAGGCTCCAGCCAGTAGGACAGGAACATGATGCCGACGGCCACCGAGCCAAACGCTGTAAGCATACCGCCACTCCTTACGCAATCCTGATCTGATCACACTCAGAGCGAGGCCAGAAAGGCGGGCAGTGCAGCCAGGTTTGGGATGACCGGGCCAGCACCCTCACCTTCGGCCGATACGAGCACTCCCATCGCGCCAGTGTCCCTTGCCCACGCCACTACTTGAGGCGAGTCATCCACGACAACAGCCTCACCGGGCTCTACCCCGGCGTGATCAAGAATTCGGGAGTGGTACTCTGGCACCTCTTTCGCGGTGTTCACAATATCTGGGCCGTAGAGTGTCCGGAAGAGATCTCGAACACCCATCCCTTCGAGGTAGCCATCGAGATGGTCAGAGTCCTCTCCAGAGGCGATGTAAAGCGGATAGCCTGTAACGTGTAGTTGCCGTATCGCATCAACAGCCCCCGGGAAGGCCGAGCGTACACGCCTGGTTACGAAACCATAGGCTTCGCGGGCGAGTCTCAGGCACGCGTCTCCTTCAGGCGCTTCTACACCAAGCATCTCGGTCATCCCCAGGAGCCAGTCCCGATCAGACTGCTCTCTAAACGCCAGGAAGTCTAGCTCACCCGTACCCCAATTGTGGTCCTTGTACAGCTTGAACTCCCGTGTCGCGATGACCTGGTTGGCGTCGCCCCAGGCCTGAAGACTTCCCCCTAGCCTTGGCGAGAGGTATTCGCCGACAAGGCGCTGCCACTCTGGGCCCCTCAGGGTGTTGTCATTCATCACCCCGCCATCGTCCAGGAATATCGTGGTCACAGCCGAAGTTGGCATCTCATCAAGCCTCTGGCTCCGCTCCGCGACTAGGGAGCGAGTGGGATCACCGGCAGCAGCACATGGGATGGGTACTCGCGCGAGTGGTAGACCGCCTGGTTGGCCACTCGCATCTCGCCGTCCTTGCCGTAGTCCTTGCCCGTGTTCAGATTGCGGTCGAATCGAGGGAAGTTAGACGACGATATCTCGATGCGGACCGAGTGGCCCTTCTGGAATACGTTGCCGGTAACCGCCACGTCGATCTCGTACTCGTAGACGCGGTTTGGCTCCAGGAGCCGTGACTCAGACCTGCTCTCGCGATACCGCGCGCGAAAGATGCCGTCACACAGGTTCATTGCGTAACCCGTCGGAGACACGTCCACCAGCTTCGCCGTCCAGTCCGTGTCCGGGCCGTCCGTGGCAGCATAGAGAACCACCTTGATCGGTCCCGTCACCTCCATGTCCTCCTCGAATGGATCGGACGTGTACACCAGCACGTCAGAGCGCATCTCCACCGCCCGCTGGTCATAAGGCCCCCAGGGCACGATGTCAGGGGAACAGCAGTTGTTGCCTCCCACCGTCTGCACAGGGAACTCGGGGTCGTAGACAAACCGGTCCTCCGGTTCATCGGTGGGCGTGTCGATGGATAGACGTCCGCCGCCCCGAACGCTGTTGGCGTCGCCGTCGGAGTGCAGGTGCCACCGCTGCCAGTCGGTTCGCGCCAGAGGCCATTCGTGCTCGTCACGCCACTCGTTAATGCCCATTATGAACAACCGGAGCGGAGGCTCGTCCACGATCCCGTTGTCGATGCCCTTGAGCCAATAGTCGAACCAGCGCGTCTCCTCGCCGTCGAGATCCGCCAGCGACCCCGCGCCGAAGTCGACATCACCGGTCTTGGACGAGGTGCTGAGGGCGTGGGGCCAAGGTCCTACGATCAGCCGGCTCTGGCGAGCCTCCGGGGTACGACCATTTTTCCGAATACCGTTGAAGTTGGTGAAGGCATCTGCCGAATACAGGTCGAACCAGCCGCCCATGCTGAAGGCCGGGACATCAATCTCGTTCCACTTGTCTTCGACATCGATGGCGTTCCAGTAGTCGTCGTATGCAGGGTGCTCGATCCAATCCTTAAAGAAGCCCAGAGCCCGACCTGCCGACAGGTCTGCATCTCCCACCGGAAGCGCCCGGAATGCATTGGTCCAGTCGTGGTAGTCGATGCTCTGGCCCGTACGTCCATTCGTACGCATACCCCAGGTCATCACAACGTTGAGTTGGAGTGCGCCACCTGGATATACCAGACCGTTGTAGAAGTCGCCGCAGATCACCCGCGGCGCGAGGCACGTCAGATACTGACTGCGCAGGGGCGCGCTGAGCCACTGCACCAGCCCCAGGTAGGAGCTGCCGGCCATGCCGATCTTGCCGTTGCTCCACTCCTGCTGGCCGACCCACTCCTGGGTGTCGAAGCCATCATCGACGTCGGGATGGAACGGGTAGTAGTCGCCGTCGGAGTCCCACCGTCCCCGTATATCCTGGATCACGCATGCGTAACCATCATTGGCAAGCACGCGGGCCCTCTCGATGGTCACGTCCATGTTGTTGCTATATGGCGTGCGCATCAGGACCGTCGGAAATGTGCCCGATGCACGAGGCAGGTACAGGTCAGCCGACAGCTCGACTCCGTCCCGCATGGGCACCTTGACGTTGAGCCGCATATCCACTTCATAACTTGGCATCACGGACGCTCCTTTGAATTTCTAGCGATGAGAGGTCGTTGGACCGCTCATGGTGAGCCCGTCGAACCACGCTCGATCACTCATCAAACTCACCCCACACACAACCCCCGCGGGGGTCAGGCTCGGCGAACCTGCTCGACCGGCATAGACCAGCCTTCCCATCCCTGGCCGCAATTTGGGCATGAGTCCAGACCGGGCACGATCTTGTCTCCGCAACCGCACCATGTTATCCAGCCATCCCCAGAATCCGGCGCAAACGACGTTGTTGTTGTTCCGGCCGCGTCCATGATCCCCTGGATGAATTCCATGATCTCGACGGCACGGCCGCCTGAGGTCAGCGGTTCCCGATCCTCTCTGATGCAATCGATGAAGTGGCGTATCTGAAGCTCAATGGAGTCCACCGTCTCAAGAGTCTCAACGACCTTTCCGCCGCGTACAACAGTTCCGGCACCGGTACTGGTGGAGTCGATGAATACCGAATAGCCGTTGCCGAAGGCGGTCAGGCTTTCACTACGCCCACCTGCCCCCAGACTGAGCGTCACCTGCCCCAATGAGCCCCCCTTGAAGCGCACCGAGGCCACCGTGTTCCCCTCCCTCGCCTCGTCAGCCATGTTGCCAGCGGCGACGATCTGGTCCGGAACGCCGCAGAGGTAGTACAGCGGGTCCACCAGGTGGTTGCGTATCAGCCCGAGAAATGCGGGGTCAGGGCGCACGAAGTCCGCCATCACAACAGATGGAGGCTCATCTCCAAAAAGCTCCTTTACCCGTTGCAGGGCGTAGGTGCGGTTCCACCCGACCATCAGATATTTGCCGGCACTGTCGGCAGCCGCGGCCATCTCCCTCGTCTCGGCAACCGTGTAAGCCGGAGGCTTTTCGACCAGCACGTGGACGCCTGCCTCCAGGCACCTGATCGTCTGGGGATGGTGGGCCGCGTCCGGTGTGAGCACCAGCACGGCATCAAGATCCATCGAGTCCACCATCTCGCTGACCAGTGAGAAAGTCTGATCAACCCCGAACTCGCTGGCTGCCGCGTCGAGGCGGCCCGCGTCCAGGTCAGCGAGACCAACTATGGCCGCGTCGTCCATCCGCGCCAGCGTCCGCGCCAGCGTCATCCCCCTATGGCCGACGCCGGTAACACCGAATCGCAGTTTCATAATTCATGCCTCCGTGGCACAATCCATCTCATTACTTGCGTTCGAAAAGGGTCGGACCCCTCAGCGTCTACAACAGGAAAGGATGCGCTCAAAGCGTTCCGGACGTCGAAGTAGGCCGCCG
>DPVW01000364.1:0-401 GCA_003529325.1 Candidatus Latescibacterota bacterium
TGGATCTCGCTCATTTCAATCTGTGCGCCCGGATAGTTCGGGGCGCGTGCGACACCCCATTCCTGCATGCTTTCCGGTTCCATCGCGGCCCCTTGGATTTTTTCACTGTCGCTCAACAACCGATTCCCGACAAACAGATGTCCCTTCAAGGTGCTTGAAGATACGGGTCAGTGTAATCGAAATCATGGAGAGACAGTAGTAGTCTACTTCGACGATCGATTCAACCAGCGATACAATAGTGAGGGCAATGATTCAGTATGTCTTGGCGTAACTGACTCGCGAAGAATTGAGTGTCGCCGGATTGTCGCAGTGACGAGCTGGGCAGACCTTTTAGCAGATGGGACAACCTGTGACAGTCTTCTCAGCGACATCCGACTTCTCGACGACGTCGAACACCGACG
>DPVW01000364.1:730-6843 GCA_003529325.1 Candidatus Latescibacterota bacterium
CCCTGGGTGGCGATGAACACGAGCGGCGTGGACCTCAAGGGGCGCTGCTGAGCGTCACGTATCGCGTCAGGGTCTGCAGATTTCGAACAAAGGTTCTGCAGCGGATCACCTGCATCTCGATGCGTGGCTGGCCACGCTCATCAGGGCGCATGGTGCCATCTTCGACGAAACGGCCGCGCTCATCCATCGCCGCCGCGATGGTACGCACCTGCTCGTCATCTTCTGCGCTGAGTGATCCACGGAACCGTTGACGTCGTTCGGCGAGCAGCACCTGTCGACCTTCCTGTTCGATCCGCTGCAGGGCATTCTCCACCCCTTCGATCCGGCCGAGACCGCCCACCTTGAATGCGTAGTGCGTGGGCATGTCGGCATCGGAATAGGTCAGCTCGTAGGTGTCGCGGACAAAGTATAAGGGCGTGTTGGTGTGCAGTTCGTAGAAGCGTGCCAGCCGCCCGTCAGGCAGCAGGGACCGCCGCGCCCAGGCGATGGCCGGGCGGATGGGCTCGAGGAAGCGTGGCTCGCCGGTCTCGATGTGCAGATCGAGGAGTGCGCGGAGCACACCGAAGGACTCGCCGCCGGTGATCGATGGAGGTTCGAAGCGGCGCGCCCAGGCGGGTTCCATGTTGTGGTTGTACTGTTGCGCCCAGGCGGGTTGTGGCTCCGGCATCTGCGCCCGAATCATGAAGTCACCGGCACGTAAAGCGGCGTCGCGGAAGCTGTCATCGCCGTAGATACGATGCGCTTCGAGCATGACGTCAATGACATCGGCGATGGCATTGTCGTTGAAAGTGTAATAGTCCCGGTAGTCGGCCTGCGGGTGCTCGCGCGACCAGGTTTCGGGATAGCGGGCGTCACCCACGAATGGCTCGTCAGGATCGGGAAACTCGACGAAACGCTGCGGCCAGGCGCCGTTGGGGTACTGCGCCTGCAGAAAGCTGCGCAGCGCATACTGGACGGCTCCGTGGATCTCGTCATCGGTTTGCTCGAGTTGCGCATCCACGCGCATCAGCAGACGCAGGGCACTCTGTGAGACGTTGTCGTCAAAGATGGAGGTATCGCGCCGCTCGCCGATGTCGGTATCTCCCGCCTCGACATCGCGTCGGTAATACCAGCGACCACTCGCCGCTGGATCAAAGTTGATGCGGTAGTCCCAGCCACCCGAAGCCAGTTGACCCCAGACCAGAGCGCCGGCGGCGGCGAGGGCGCCCTGCAGGTACAGGCTGTCGCCTGTAGCCTCCCAGGCATCGAGGTAGGCCATGCCCACCGCAGGCGTCCCGGGAGGCTGGACCCAGATCATGCTCTCTGTCGCCAGGCCTTCGCCCTCGCGCCGGGTCAGATCGTGGCTGTATTGCCAGAGGTACCCGCCTTGGGTGGCGATCTCACTTTGGAAGAAGCGCGTCATCGACTGCATGGTAGCCAGCGCCTGCTGGCGCTCCGTCTCGCCGGCTCCAACCTGGACCGCAAACAGGGCGCAGGTGAGGGGTATGGCGATTAACCGTTTCATGAGTTCGCTTCCGCTTGTGGGGACAGATTTCGCTAACTTAGCGAAAAGTATATGGGTGGCCGAAACAGGAGTGACGATGAAATTCTCGATGTTGTGCCCCGTGGCAAGCCTTCTCCTCTGTGGGAAGTTGCTTGCCGAAGAGGAAGCCTTTCATATCAACCCGTATCTGCAGAACGTGACGCCCACTTCGATGACGGTCATGTGGGAATCGCGCGAAGCGATGAAAGGGACTGTGGAGTTCGGACAAAACGGAGGGTACAACGAAACCGTCGCCGAAACGGTGGCGGTCAAGATTCACGAGATCCAGCTTGCGGGTCTGCACAGCGACACGATCTACAACTACCGTGTCGCTACCGGCAACAACAGCTATTTCGAAGCATTTTACCACTGCGCCGGAACCTGGAACCGAAAACTGGCGACTCGTCGTATACGGGGACAATCGGTTAAACCCGAACACCCATCGTGGCAATATCGAGCAGATCATGAAACTCAATCCTGGCATCGTCCTGAACTCGACCTGGATCCGCAGTCACTCAGAATCAATCTGACACGCCGCGATGCTACGGCGAATTCAGAGGCCGAACTGTCGCCGACCTTTGGCCCGTCGGGCCTTGATCATCGAATCCCGATGTATCAGGGAGACTGGGAAGCAGTCGATCGGTTTGTTGCTCTGAAACGTTAGGACCTGCCGACTCAGTCCGTCGCCTCTTCGAAAGCCCAACCGATGTGCAGGGCTCGACGGTTGTCAAAGCGTCGACGTACTGCTGGACGCCGGTGCAGCCCAGGCGCTAAGGAACACACTTGCCATGAGCGCTAATCGACCGCCTAACTTTCTTTTCATCACCACCGACCAGCAACGTTGGGACGCTATGGGACTGCACAACCCGATTCTGCAGACCGCCGTCATGGATGCCATCGCCCGCAATGGCATGCAATTCAGACGTATGTATCCGACCAACGCCATTTGTATGCCGGCTCGCGCGAGTATGATCACAGGCCGCAGTCAGCGGGGCCATCAGGTGTTTAACCACGATGTCAATCTGAGCGAAGCGATCCCAGTACTAGGCGACGCGCTAGGTGAAGCCGGATACCAAACGTCGCTGATCGGCAAAGCCCATTTCAAGACGGCGGATATCGAGGATGTCCTGCCAGATCAGCCACCAACTGGCAGCCCGGTCAATCCCGAAGATGACCTGTGGTACGGTCCCTACTACGGTTTTGATTACGCCGAGATTCACACGGGGCACACCTATCCAGCAGGACACTGGCGTCTATGGCTGCAACAGAACTACCCCGAAGGTCTGGAACAATGGCGGCCGCAAAATGCGCTCACACCCCGCTCCGGTGCGCATGCCAGTTGGAAAAATGCGCTGCCCGCTGAGTACCACTACACGCACTGGACAGCGGATCGGACGATAGATCGGCTCAACAGGAACAGAACTGACCAACCATTTTTCCTGTGGATGTCCTTTGCCGATCCCCACAAACCGTTTACACCCCCACAGCCATATTGCGATATGTACGACACCGCAGAGATACCGCCACCCATACCCCAGGAGGACGTGAGCGCCAAACCGCCTCAGTACATCAGAGCCCGTGAAGGACAGCCCTATGGTGGATATAACACGCATAAGGGATGGTCCGGTGATCACCATCGGGAGATCGTTGCTCACTATTACGGATTGACCACGTTCATCGACGATTCCATCGGCCGTGTTCTGGCAGAGCTGGAGCGTTTGGGACTAGAAGAAAATACCCATGTGATCTTCACCTCCGATCACGGGGAAGGGCTGGGCGACCACGGTATCGCTGCCAAACCAATGATGTCCTACGAATGTGTGAACCGGGTACCCATGCTGTGGCGTCATCCCACCACGGTTCAGGCTGGCAGCACCTACGACGGTGTCATGACACATCTTGATCTGACTCCCACGTTTATCGATCTGGCCAGAGCGGAGCCGTTGCCGGGCATGGAGGGACGGTCCTTCGCCAACGTGCTGCGAGGAGAGGCGGCTGCACACAGAGATGCTGTGATCGTCGAACGAATAACGACACTGCCGGCTGTGGGGGAGGAGAGGGAGGCGCTGATACTCCGTGTTAAGATGCTGGTGACCGATAAGTGGAAGCTGCTGCACTATGGCTCGGCGCCCTACGGCGAGCTCTACAATGTGGAGCTCGATCCGGAGGATCTACACAATCTATGGGATGACCCTGCGTACCAGGATGTAAAGCGTGATCTATGTGAACGACTGCTCGAAGAATTGATAGATACCGAGTTGGGCGATCCGACAATCATCCTGCAGCAACGAGGTATGGGAGGGGCACTGCGTGATGTGCGCCAGATGGAGAAACAACCCGAGGCAAGAGCCGAGTTGCACAAGCGGATTGGTAGTATGGAATAGCATGGTGGAAGGAGCCAATGACCGACACTCTCTTCTCATACATCGAGCGCCTGCACGGTGGGGCCGAATGGGGCACCCTCCTCGATGCCGGCACCGGGCAGAAGTCACTCGACTGGATCACCAGCCTCGACACCAGGAGTTGGACTGCTGTCACCGGCGAGGCGGCGGTCGCAGAGCGTCTGACCACGGAGTTCGAGAAACAGATTCGCCCTCGTGACAGAATTGTCAGCGGCAACTGGACCGATCCCGCGCTGCTTTATGGGGATCGGTTCGATGTCGTGTTGGCAGATTACCTGTTGGGGGCCATCGCCGGCTTCGCTCCCTACTTCCAGGACCGCCTCTTCACCCGCCTCCGGCCCCTGGTAGGCTCAAGCCTGTATGCCATTGGCCTGGCGCCGTATCCGCAGAACGCTGAAAATCCGTGGGCTGAGGTGCTGCTGGAGATTGTTCGCCTTCGTGATGCCTGCATTCTGCTGGGCGGACGACGGCCGTATCGTGAGTACCCAGCGGACTGGGTCCTACGCAGTCTGGAGGGCTCCGGATTTGTCGTCGAAGAGGTCGAGAAGTTTCCGATTCGTTATGGCACCCGCTTTGTGCAGGAACAACTGAATGCGGCAGGCAGCGTATTGCCGCGGCTCGCAGATCGGGCACTGGCGCAGCAGTTGGAGTATGCCATCGCCGAACTGCGCGACCGGGCCCTCTCCTGCCACGCTGCCATGGGATCACAACCCTTCGGCGAAGACTGGATTGTGCTGGCGCGGCCGAAAATTCAGCACGATCATGCCTACATCCAGGGAGACACATAGATGATTGGCCAACTCTTCGACGATGGCGCTCTGCGGGATTTCCTCCGCCATGGGTATGCCCTCATCGACAGCGATCAGCCACCCGAATTCCATCGGGATGTGTGTGATCGACTCGACCACATCATGGAGTCGGAAGGCAATCCGGGGAACAATATCCTACCCCGGGTGCCAGAGATCCAAACCATCTTTGATACACCCAGCGTGCAGGCCGCCCTGACGCGGATCCTCGGCCCGGGATACGTCATGCACCCACATCGGCATTGTCATCATCGCCCCCCTGGTGCGGCGCCTCAAGGGTGGCACAAGGACGACTACGTTTATGATCAGAACGTGCGTCATCATCGGGGCCGCTGGGTGATGGCGTTCTACTATCCCCAGGCGGTTACCACCGACATGGGCCCCACAGCGATCCTCCCCGGTCAGCAGCATCATGATACGACCGCCGCGCTTGCCGCCGACCCTGCAGCCGAGATGTCCATCACCGGGCCCGCCGGTACAGTCGCCATCGTCAACTTCGATGTCTGGCATCGTGCATGCGCCAACACGAGCCAGCTCAATCGCTACATGCTCAAATTCCAGTTTCTGCGCATGCAGGAGCCGACGCAGACCGACACCGGCGCCTGGGAAGACGCCGAGGGTGTGGTACGATATCAGTGGGACTGGTTGCGACAGGCAGCGCCCTGCACACCACCAGCATCCGCACTGGGCGACGTCGATACGGCCCTGGCCAAACTGCAGGGCGATGACGAAGCAGCGCGATTGCAGGCGACGTACACGTTGGCTGGCATGGGTGCGTCTGTGGTGCCCGCACTCGTGGACTGCCTTCGTGCAGAAGCAACGCTGCGCGCAGAAGTCAAGATCGCGAAGTCCCCCGCCAATCCTGCGGGTGGCAATCCCGCCGATTTGGCATCCGCCCACGCCTTGGCTGCCATGGGCCCCAGCGCAATTGACGCACTTGTCGACCTCGCGGGTGATTCGAACTGGTCGGTCCGCGCCACGGCCGTCGATGTGTTGGGGACGATCGGTCGACAAACAGCCGACACCTCCAGCGCCTTGATCGGCGGACTTCAGGACGACAATTTCTGGGTGCGACGCAATGCGGCGGAAGCACTCGGCATCCTCGCCGCCACAGATGGCGCCGAGGACATCGGCCACGTACTGCAGGATGAAGATTGGCGTGTGCGCCTCAATGGGTCGGGTGCCCTCGCAAGAATCGGTCCCCCGGCTGCATCTCTGGCCGGCAAAGTGGTTCCGCTTTTGGCGGACGAGAATCGATACGTGCGGGACAGTGCGCTCCAGACCCTACGCAGGTTTGATTCTCCCGAGGCGACAGACATACTGCTCAGGCATCTGACCACGTCCCGTTGGTGCCCGTTGACGAGTAAGGACAGCACGTTCTGA
>DPVW01000364.1:7194-9535 GCA_003529325.1 Candidatus Latescibacterota bacterium
GAGCTCGCAGCGTCCGGAAGATGAAATCCCATAGTGGGGAAGTGACCCCGTATTCGCAGCTCTCGTCACCGAAATGATGACGGTAGTGGCGTCGTTTGAGTCGATTCAGAAGTCGAAAACGGGACAGGGACCGGTGGTGGATGGCGTAGTGCAGACTATCATAGCAGACGTATCCGAAGGCGAATCCGGCAAACAGGGGCGCCGCGTGAGAGTTGCCCACAGCGAGCGCAAACACGAGATAGAAGAGCACGGCGAGGGGTATGCTGGCCAGCGGTGACACGACGATGTGACCGAGATCTGCCGGGAACTCGTGATGAAAGCCGTGGAACAGGTAGAGGAACCGCCGGCCCATTTGCGAGCCCGGGTTGTGGTGGAAGACAAAACGGTGAATCAGATACTCGGTGAGGGTCCAGATGACAAAGCCGCCGCCCCACAGACCGATGATGATGGCCAAGCTCAGATTCAGAGCCGTGACAGCATGAACCAGCAGATAGGCGACAACCGGCAGGAAGAGGAGAGGCGGAAGCATCGCCGGCACACGCCAGGAGCCTGTCTGAGTACTCGTCATGTCGACCTGAGCATACGGGAGTCTACGGTCCAAACGCATACGAGTCCAAAACCTCGGAGCTATAGTGTGAAACAGACCGAACGTCGTTATGAGTGGCTTTACGGCGATGAGCTGTTCGATCTGATCGATGAACAGCCGCTTGCCTGGCTACCCCTGGGCATCCTCGAAAAACATGGGAGACATCTGCCGTGGGGCCTGGATGGGCTCAAGGCCCACGCGGTCTGCATGCGGCTGGCGACAGAACTCGGAGGCGTCGTTCTGCCGGCAAACCATCAGGCTGGTATCCATGGAGACTGCCGCGAAACCGACGAGACCGAATTCCGGCGGCGTCACCAGGCGGTGGGTGACCTGCTCCGCGAGGAGACCTTTCGGACCTTCCTCACGGAGACCTTCGACGGGCTCGCCAACCTCGGCTTCCGGGTCATCGTCGCCTACACCGGTCACTATCCGGCCGTGCAGATCCGGATTCTGCAGGAAGCGGCGGAAGCGTTCAGCAAGGAAGGGCCGGCGATTGTCATACCCTTCTGGGAAGAACTCGCCTGCGGCGAGGGAGACCACGCCGGCAAGTGGGAAACCTCCATCTATCTGGCACTCGATCCCGATGCTGTGCGACTCGACGCCATCCGGGATGAGAGTACGGGCAAGGCCGGGCACTATCGTGGCCAGGATGTCCGCAGTCACACCTCGCACGCGTTCGGCATGGAAGCACTGGCGCAGGTGGAGGCCTATCTCTCCAAAGCGGTTGCGCAGGCTTTGGGGAGCCACATATGACAACGATCGACCTGCACAACGACCAGCTCCGCCTGGCTGTCGACCCGCAGGCGGGTGCCGGTATCCTCGCCTTCCATGGCTGCATCGGCGACCGTTGGCTGCCGTTGATGCCGGACACTCGCGAGCCGGGCTGCGACCTTGCTGCGGCGAGTTTCCTGATGATCCCGTACTCCAACCGCATCGCAGACGGCACCTTTACCTTCGAAGGTCAGCACTACCAGCTGGACAACACAGCGGCCCATGCCATCCACGGCGATGCACGCAAACGTCCGTGGCGTATCGTCGAGCAAAGCCCGACCCACCTTCGCTGCGTCTTCACCTCGACGGAACATGACAACGTCAACTGGCCCTGGCCCTTCGAGGCGCAGGCGGTCTACGAACTGCGCGATGACGCGCTGCACATGGAGGTGACGCTGACAAACCGGGGAGATACGGCGATGCCCGGCGGTTTCGGCTGGCATCCGTACTTCTCGCGGTCCCTGAAGCAGGAGGGGGAGCCAGTGACGCTCGAATTTCCCCTGGAGGGCGCTTACCCCGACGCCAACGACACGCGCATCCCGTCGGGACCCCTGGCGCCGCTCAAGCCGCACCAGGACTTCGCTCGCGAGCGAGAGTTCACACCGGTTAACTTTCTCGACACCTGCTGCTACGGGTTCTCCGGGGGGCACATCGCCTGGCCCGACAGTGGCGTGCGCCTGCGCTTCGAGCCGGCGGCGAACTGCCGGCACCTGGTGCTCTACAACCCGGAGGGCAAGCCGTACTTCGCCGTCGAACCTGTGCTGAACGCCAACGACGGGGTCAATCTGCTGGGTCGTGGCGAACCGACGGCCGGAACGACAGTGCTACAGCCGGGAGAGACCCTGAAGAGCGACTGTGTGTTACGTATGACTATAGTAAGGACGCCATGACACAACTTTCGACCCCGGATCACGACATCCTGCAGGAGAAGAACGTGGACGTTCCCATGCGGGATGGCGTCCTGCTGCGTGCCAATATCACGCG
>DPVW01000333.1:0-5658 GCA_003529325.1 Candidatus Latescibacterota bacterium
TGACGAGTCGCATCATCGATGACGCTGAACCATTGCGTGTTCGTGCACCGCCAGAAGCCGGGCTTGAGATGCCCTCCGATATCTTGATCGACCAACTTCGTGCCATCGACAATTCTCGACTCGTAATGCGCGTGGCGTCGCTTCCCATCAGGACGATGAAAACCGTCGAACGCTGTATCAGCGTTCTCCTCGATCTAGCGCACCGCCAGTAACTGGAAGTCACCTGCTTTCATCGGCAGCGTCACTGCGGTTCCCTCGCTTTCCAGCACCTGACCACTCTCGACGTTGGTCAACCCCGACCCCGCCACTGCCTCCAGCACCACCGTGCGCGCCGCATCGGTGCGTCGATTGACGACCAGCACGTGACTGGTACCACTCGCGTCACCGAAAAATGCCAGGTCGAGGTCCTCCTCATGCGAGGCGAGCGGTTCGTCGGCTGGCGCTCGCCGCGCCTCGTAACCGCCGAGGAATGCACGGTCCTCCAGGAAGCGGCTCAAGGAGGCGAGTCTGGCGTTGATCTCACGCGACGCCGACCATGCATTCGTCGGCTGTCCCGCATTGTCCACAAGGCCCATGTACTGTCGGATCTGCACGATCTCACCATTGCCGTCGAGCACCTGCTCGGTGCCGGAACTGTAGAGGAAATAAACGACACCCGCTGCCCCACGTGACAGGGCCAGACCGACCTGCACCGAGAGTTCCGCTGGAATGGGCTGCCGGTAGAATGGTTCGTTATCACGAGACTCTGCGTGAGCCTGCACGATAGCGTGCCAGCGACCGTGGCGGTCACGCAGGTGACGGGCCACCCGATCGTAGCCAGCCACCAGATGGTCGAGCCGTCTTAATGCCTGGCTGCTGCCGGCTTCGACATCGGCTTCGAAGACGTAGTGTTCGTGCTGAAAGACATTGGGCTCACCACCCTCGGCGAAAAAGGCGTCGAGAAACCGACTCGTCTTTGGATAGCTGCCGATGGCACCCACCGAAAATGCCGGTCGAGTCGGGTCCGCTGCCCGCAGTGCGGTGACCGTGCGCCCCAGGGCCTCGTAGGTATTGGCCCGGTAGTCTTCGTGACCGATCAGGTAACCGGCGAAACCAGACTCCATCCCCCAGCGTGCGGTCAGGGCAGTGGCTCGCGCTCGTACCGCCACATCGAAAGAGTCGGTGAGACTCGACTTCGTCGCCCAGTTGCGCAGTTTATCATATGGCGAATATCCAGGCGCCTCGTAGTAGACGGGCAGCCCCATACCTTGCTGCGAGGCGAAGGCCATGGCCAGCGCCTCGGCGGACCGACCGTCCTGCTCGGCACGCTGCAGCCACTGGATATGTGTCAGTCCGAACTCAGCCAGGGTCCGCTGGTCAGCAGCGGAGAAGCGAAATTCGTCGATACCTGCCGGGAGCCAGGCGGAGGTGACGATGGGACCCATGAGCACACGACTGGGGCCGTGGGGTCGTTGTGCCACCGAGTTGCTCAGATCGCAACCCGAGATCAGGAGGAAGGCGCCCAATGCCGTCAGAAAGGGCCGCCGCATCCGCCTACCTGTCGGTTGCGAGTTTGGGGTTGTCGGCGTGCCGTTGGCGATCACGCTGGGTCCTTTTTTCCATGGATCGGGCAAAGGCGTCACCAAGGTCCACACCGGTCTGATTGGCCAGACACATCAACACGAAAAGCACGTCCGCCATCTCACCGGCCAGGTCCTCAACGGTGCCTTCCTGCCCAGCCTTGAAGCTCTGCTCGCCATAGAGTCGCGCCATGAGACGCGCCACTTCGCCGACCTCTTCGGTGAGGATTGCGGTATTGGTCAGTTCGGAGAAATAGCGTACGCCAATGGTGCGGATCCACTCGTCGACCTCAGTCTGCAGGTCATGGAGACTCTTGTGAGCCACGACTCTACGCCGAGACCTGTGCCTCGAAAACGTCCACGGACAACGGCTCGAGACCGTCCTTCGTCAGCTGTTGGTTGACATCGTCGATACGCCAGGGCACGGCCGACCCATCCTCGCGGAATCGGGCGTAGTAGCCGCCGTTACAGCGACTGATCGGCATCAGCGGTTCGGTGCGACGTGCTGCCTGCAGAGTGCCGCTGTCCATTAGATCTCCCGTCGCCAGATCAACGACATCGATGTCGCCAATACGGATGCTGCCGAGCCCACGTTCGACGGCAAACTGCAGATACGGCGTCGCTTCGGGGTCCAGCCCCATCAGCCAGGTCCCCACGGTGTCGACGTGGACCTCGTTCGTGCCCACAAGGGACCACCCGAGTGGCCAGTTCTGGCCCTCGTTGAAGGCGGTGCCATCGCGACCAATGAGCCCATCCACGACGGTGAGACGGGGCATCGGTAGAGATCGTGTCGCCACCAGCAGGTCACACAGCTTGTGATAGAAGCGCTCTTCGAAGACACTGTAACCTGAATCGCCCAGGCGATTCAGCGCCTCGTTGCCCAGCGGCTTGTCACAGGCCTGAACCGCACACAGGTGGCGTTCCGGTGTCCCGATGATGCCCATCAGGTTCTTGATGCTCAGTGTCGTGCAGCCCAGGTTGTGACACTTGGCGAGGGGCACGTTGACCAGAAAGGCGCAGTCCGTCACCGCCGTATAGATCGGATAGCGTGGATAGATGATCCCACCCTCTACCTCGATATCGCGCACCGGTGTGTTGTTGAATGGCACCAGTGTCGCCCCCACATCGGCGATGGCGTCGGTGTAGCCGCTCCCTTTCCATGTCTGCCCGTAGTCGGCGTCTTCCCCGGATTGGCCGTCTCCCACTTCGACGCGACTGGGAGACACGCCCTTGGCGATGAAAGCTTCGGCGATACCGGCGAGAAAATCGGGATTTGTGATGATGCGTTTGTCCGCCGGATTCAACACCGTGGCGTTGGCCTTGAGCATCACCTTCCCCGACCCGGGGAGGTTCAGATCCAGACCATCGAGTGCCGCGTGAGCGAGTTCTCGATACCGTTCGCCTGGGGCGACGTTCGTGTCGATGGGAACGCGAGCCAGATACACGACGTCCTCTTGCAGCTTCATACTTGGTCGGTCTTTCGCCTGATGGTTGCCGATTTGGGATGAATCCGTTCTCGGATGGACTCGTTCATTGTAACCGTCCGCACGCAGGCAGACAAGCGGCGCCAGGCACGCATCGATTCGATGGTTGCCCAGCGCCGAAAATTGGTACTAACAGCGGTTTCTATAGTCGCTCGAGACGTGCCCCCAACTGCGTGAGCCGGGCTTCCAGCCGCGTATGCCCCCGGTCGAGTTGATAGAGATTAGAGATCGACGTACGGCCTTCGGCAGCCAGCCCGGCCAGCACACAGCAGGCCCCGGCACGGATGTCATTGGCTTTGACCCGCGTCGCCTTGAGCTTCGCCGGCCCATGGACGATGACGAGTCGGTCCTTCTCCGGCGACAACGAGGCGCCGAACTGACGCAGATTCTTCAAGTGGCCCATACGATCTTCAAAGACGGTTTCGCGGATGTAGCTGTCGCCGTGGGCGACGCAGGCCAGTGCGGTGAGCGCTGGTTGCAGGTCGGTTGACATGCCGGGGTAGTAGGTGGTTACCACATTGATGGGTGACAATTTCTCCGGACCACGGACGGTGACTGTGACATCATCTCGGCTGATGATCTCGACACCCATCTGCATCAACTTGGCATCAAAGATCTCGAGATGATCGCGGCGCACCCCGGTGAGGGTTGCCTCCCCTTTCGTAATCGCCGCTGCCATGACGAAGAGACCCGCGTCGAGACGGTCGTGCATGACGGTGTGCTGGGCACCGTGCAGTTTGTCCACACCGACGACACGCACCGTACGGGTCCCGACACCTTCGACCTTGGCCCCCATCTTCACCAGGAGTTCGGCAAAGTCGACGATCTCGGGGTCCGACGCCGCATTGACGATCACCGTTTCGCCGGGGGCGAGGCTGGCGGCCATCATAAGATTTTCGGTGCCCGTGTGACTCGGCAGATCACAGTAGAGGCTGGCGCCGCACAGATCGTCGGCACGCACAACATACCCACCCGATGGCGTGCCCGTGATGGTGGCGCCCATACGGGCGAACCCACGATAGTGATAGTCGGTATTGCGTTCACCGATCGTGCAACCACCGACCTCGTCGATGGTGACGGAACGGAAACGACTCAGCAGCGGACCGACAAACAGCAGCGACGCCCGCATGCGCCCCGACATTTCGGGCGGCATTTCGGTACTGTTGACACCCGTCGTGTCGATCACCACCGTTTCCGTGGCGGCGTCGAAGTCTACGGTGGCGCCAAGTTGGCGCAGGATCTCGAGGGCGAGCAGCACATCTTTCACCGCAGGGACTCGATGCAGCACCGTCTGTCCCTGTGACGCGAGCAGGGATGCGGCGATCATCGGCAGTGCGGCGTTCTTGGAGCCCTGGATTTCAACCTCGCCTTGCAGCGGGCGGTCGCCCTCTACGTAGAGGACTTCTTCGGCAGCCATGGGATCGCCTTCCGGGTCAGGACCGGGCGGGAAGGTCCCGAGTTGCACATTTGGGGTGCGCAACTGGTGTGTCGTTTCGGGGGTTGATCTGGTGTGTCGTTTCGGGGTTGGTTAGGAGCAAATTGACCCAATGTACGGGTAGGGTTTCGGATCGTCAACCTGAGAAAACGCCGTAACACCTTGCCTTGACAGATAGATAGCCCCTCATATATTCGAGCAGAATTGACCGATCACACGTTGAGGAGACATCTGGAATGGACTCACCGCAGATCATTGCCTGGCTCAAGCCGGTGTGCGGCTGGAGCAGCGGCGTACGTGCCGTATTCGATAAGTACGGTTTGGAGTATCAGGACCGCGACATCATCAACAACCCAGATATCTACGCCGAGATGGTCCAGAAGAGCGGCCAGCCCCTGTCTCCCTGCGTTGAGGTCGATGGCCAGATGCTGGCCGACGTCAGCGGCGAGGAAGTCGAGGCCTGGTTGGTGGACAACAAAGTTGTGGAGACCGTCGCCGGCTGACGCGACACCCTCTATCTGACATAGAAGAAGCCCAGGTGCACAGTGTGCACCTGGGCTTTTTGTTTGCGCTACAATAACTCTGACAGCAGCCGCCGCATGCCTTCGGTGATATTCGGCTGCTCGTGATTCAACGGTCCCTCGGTGGCTCCACGAATCAGCGTCATCACGCCCTTCGACTTGCCATCCCCGTCGGTCAAGCGCAGCACGTAGAGAAACCCGACATTGCCCCCGCCGTCGCCGACCAGACGCGTCGCCAGTCGCGACGGCATCGCCGAGTCCTCGGCCACCTCCAACTGACCCATCACCAGCAACGATTGCTCCTGCTCAAGGGCTTGCCCAGCCAGACCGGATGCCGCCGTGGGTGCCTGCCCGTAGAACGCCTCCGATGCCAGCTCATCCTGCATTTCAGCCATCGCGCCATCTCTGCCCATGACCGACTCCAACTGCAACAGACCACCCTCATCGATCCGTTCGTAGAGGATGATATCCGCCGCTTCGATCTGCATCAGTAGGCCCATCCCCTTGCGGAGCGCCTCCCCTGCCGGCATCTGCCGCAACTGCTCGACGATGTGTGCCGGGATCTCCATCGGCTCCGGCATATTGAACGGAATCACGTGTAATGCCATCGTGGGGTCTATCTCCTTGACACTCTGCAAAGGGGTGGGGATATTCAAACG